>JALOTA010000152.1 GCA_025458125.1 Hyphomicrobium sp. | reverse complement strand
CGCCTTTCAGCGATGGATCGGAAGTGGACTTCTGACGACGGCGCGGATCGATCCCGGCGTCGCCAACTCGATCCACAAAGCCGTCGGCTATGCCGGCTTCGCGCTGGCGCTGCTCGCCGCCCTCTCCTATGCCGGCCTCGACATCACCAACATCGCCATTGTCGCCGGTGCGCTGTCCGTCGGCATCGGCTTCGGCTTGCAATCGATCATCAACAATTTCGTTTCCGGCCTCATTCTGCTGTTTGAGAGACCCCTCAAGGTCGGCGACCTCATCGTGGTCAATGGCCAGACGGGCCGCGTCCGCAACATCTCGGTTCGCTCCACCGAAATCGAAACCGGCGACCGTGCCACGCTCATTGTTCCCAACTCGGAACTGATCACCAGTTCTTTCCTCAACTGGACTCACCGCAATGCACTGTCCAGCATCAGCGTTCCCGTGAAGACTACCTACGCAGTCGATCCGGATAAGGTGCGCCATGTGCTGGAGAAGGTGGCGGCCGAATGCCCGATCATTCTGCAGCAGCCAAAACCCGGCGCATCCTTCGACAGCTTCGGACCGAATGGCTTCGAGTTTTCGCTTTCCGCAAGCGTGGCCGACTTCAACAGACGCGGTGCCGCCATGTCCGATCTGCGCCACCGCATCGTGAAGGCGTTCAGGGAAGAGGGCATCGAAATGCCATACGCGCAGCATGACGTACACTTGCGCGATCTGGATTTCGTCAAATCGCTGGTGCAGCGCGTGCAGGACGGACGCATGGCCGAAGCCCCGCGGCCACCGAAGTCTCCCGCGCCCGTCGAACCTGCAGCCAAGGAAGCCCACCCAACGGTCGCGATGGCCGAAGCGGAGATGAGGTCGAGACGCCGGTCTTAGACACCCTGTACCGGCCCGAGGCTCACCGGCCCGGGCGGATCAAGTCGTCACCGTCCCCAAAGGCGGTAGGATCGAGCTGCTTCAGATCGATATCGCTCACCCTAACCTCCGCAACCTGGTACTGGCCCTGCGGACGGAGATGCTCGGCGGATTTCAACACGCCAAGCGCTACAGCGGCATTATAGGCCGCAAGCTTCGCCTCGGCCGCCTCACTGCCGGCACGGGCCAGGCCATCGATGACCAGCGCGAACAAGAGCCACGCGAGTGCGGCTCGGGCCCAGTGTCTGCCGCTGCACTTGATGATCGTGAACATAAGGCAACTCCGAAGCGCGCTGAAGCCAGCACACCAGGAGTATGATCGGCTAAACCTTGAACCCAGGTTAACAGGCGTCCCAAAACGAAGCGGGCCGCGCCATCAGTCTTCGCGATAGACCCGCTCCCTGCGCTCATGGCGCTCCTGCGCTTCCAGCGACAGGGTCGCTATCGGCCGCGCGTCGAGGCGCTTCAAGCCGATGGGCTCACCCGTCTCCTCGCAGTATCCGTAGGTCCCGTCCTCGATGCGAGCCAAAGCCGCGTCGATCTTCGAGATCAACTTGCGCTGGCGGTCCCGGGCTCTCAGTTCGAGTGCGCGGTCGGTCTCAGAGGTCGCCCGATCCGCGAGATCTGCGTGCTGGACACTGTCCTCGTGGAGCCCTTCCAGGGTCTCCTTCGTCTGCCGGATGATCTCTTCCTTCCAGATCAGCAGCTTCTGCCGGAAGTACATCCGCTGATATTCATTCATAAAAGGCTCGTCCTCCGACGGACGATAGTCGGGCGGGAGCACGATTGCCGAGGCCTTTGCACGATCCACGAGTTTCTTATCCGACTGCTTCTGGGCGGCTTTCGTCAAAGCCCGGGTCTTGACCGCGGGCGCAGGGGCGGCCTTCGAGGCAGCCTTGACGGGTGCCGGCTTCGCCGCCGGAGCGCGTTTGGCAGCCGGCTTCGTCCTGCCTGACCTGGACGCCGGCGCGGACGTCGCGCGTCCCTTGCTCGCTGCGGGCGCCTTCGCACGGGCCGCCGCCGGCCTTGCCGTGCCGGTCTTCGTTTTGTTGTC
This sequence comes from Hyphomicrobium sp., assembly GCA_025458125.1. Classification (GTDB taxonomy): domain Bacteria; phylum Pseudomonadota; class Alphaproteobacteria; order Rhizobiales; family Hyphomicrobiaceae; genus JAGVSR01. The sequence goes on along the minus strand of JALOTA010000152.1, from coordinate 1,040 downwards.
GCGTTTGCCCATGGCGGTCTCCAATGGAGGCATGCTCGCGCACTTAAGGAAGCCGGCTTCCGGAACGACTCGTGCCTGCGGGGCCGGACGGTCGCGAACCTATTGTCGCGGGTGGGTGGCGGTGTCAAGGCAAGCCGCGGGCGGGCCAGACATCTTTTTATTTTTCCAGTAAATCCCGGTGCTTGCACTCACACAAAAACATCGATCAACGAACGGCGCGACTGCGCCTCGTTGTTAACCCGCAGGCCTGATGCGCAATCAGGGGTTGTGAGTGGCGCGCGGGACGGCCCATCCATCTGCCGAGCCCGACGTCGCGTCCGGTGGCGTTCGGTCCCCTTTCGCGCCGCCCCGCCTGGCCGTACCGTCTGAGGCCTTCACACGAGGATCAGCGAGACATGAAATTCGAGGGCACCAAAAATTACGTCGCGACCCCCGACCTGAAAGTCGCCGTCAATGCCGCCATCACGCTGGAACGGCCCCTCCTGATCAAGGGCGAGCCGGGCACGGGCAAGAGCGTGCTGGCGCTCGAGGTCGCACGCGCTCTCGATGCCCCGATCATCGAGTGGCACATCAAGTCCACCACGAAAGCCCAACAGGGTCTTTACGAATACGACGCGGTCTCCCGCCTGCGCGACAGCCAGCTCGGTGACGAGCGCGTCAGGGATATCCGGAACTACATCAAGCGCGGAAAACTCTGGGAGGCGTTCGTGATGGACCGCCGCCCCATTCTCCTGATCGACGAGATCGACAAGGCCGACATCGAGTTCCCCAACGATCTCCTCCAGGAACTCGATCGCATGGAGTTCTTCGTCTACGAAACGGGCGAAACGATCAAGGCAAGGCAGCGCCCCATCGTCATCATCACGTCCAACAACGAGAAGGAACTGCCCGATGCGTTCCTGCGCCGCTGCTTCTTCCACTTCATCAAGTTCCCCGATCCGGAAACCATGCAGAAGATCGTGGATGTTCACTTCCCCAACCTGAAGGGCCGGCTCGTCTCCGAAGCGCTACGCGTCTTCTACGACATGCGCGATGTTCCA
>JALOTA010000151.1 GCA_025458125.1 Hyphomicrobium sp. | reverse complement strand
AGCCATGCGGCAGGTAATCGCGCGGGAAGGCATGCCGGAGGAAGTCGTACTGGAGGCTGTTCGAGAAACCCGTTGCGACCTCCTCGCGCTCGGGACGCACGGCCGGTCAGGCTTGGGACGCGCACTCCTGGGAAGCGTGGCCGAAAGCATGATTGCGAGAGCACCCTGCGACGTCCTCGCGGTTCGAAGCTGGTAACTTCAAAACGCTGCCTAGCCGGCATGCGACTCCGATTTTTCGGGGTGCTGCTCCGGCTCCACCGCGCGCTCCTCGCCCTGCCCGTGGCCCAAACGGGCTTTCACCCATTCGCGTGCGGATTGGACGATCACGTACAGGCCGGGAATGACGAAAATTCCAATGAAGCTGGCCGCCAGCATGCCACCGAACACAGCCGTGCCCACAGCCCTCTGCGTCGCCTGACCGGCACCACTCGCGATGACGAGCGGCACAAGACCCAGGATGAACGCGAACGAGGTCATCATCACGGCGCGGAAACGCAGGTTGGCGCCCTCTATGGCGGAATCGACAATGGACTTGCCCTCGCGGCGCTGTTCCATCGCAAATTCGACAATGAGAATCGCATTCTTGGCAGCCAACGCGATAAGCACGACGATGCCGATCTGTGCGTAGATGTTGTTGTCGAGCTTGAACAGCAGAAGAGCGAGCATCGCGCCAAACAGGCCCACCACCACCGACGTGAGAACGGCAACAGGTATTGACCAGCTTTCATAAAGGCCGACGAGGAAGAGATAGGCGAAGAGGACGGCCAGCCCCAGAATGGACGCAGTCTGACCAGCCGCCGCCTTCTCCTGCAACGCAGTTCCGGTCCATTCGAAATCGAAGCCGGGCGCCAGTGTGTTCTTGGCGACCTCTTCCATGGCCGCAATTGCCTCGCCCGTGGAGCGTCCCGGGGCCGGGCCGCCATTGATGGTGACCGAACGCAGGTTGTTATAGCGAATGATGAAGGCCGGCGCCGTCACCAGCTCGATATCGGCGACAGCCCCAATTGGTACAATATCTCCGTTAGCAGACCTCAGGCGAACACGGAAAATGTCTTCGTTCTTCATTCGGTCGGCGGCGTCTGCCTGGACTTTCACCTGCCAAGTACGGCCTGAGAGATTGAAATCGTTGACGTAGCTTCCGCCCATGACTGTCTGGAGGGCCGAAAAGATGCTGCTGATCGAGATTCCCAACGTCTCGGCACGTTCACGATCGATCTTGAGATAAATCTGTGGCGTCGCGGCGCTGTAGGTCGAGAAAACGCCAGCCAGCCTCGGATCCCCGTTGGCCGCGACGACCAAGCCGCGCGCGACAGCAGCCATTGCCTCGGGCGACGCGCCCTCGAGGCTCTGCAATTGGAACTCGAAGCCCGATCCGGTGCCCAGGCCGATGATAGGCGGAAGATTGAACGGGATGACATTGGCCGCGGCGAGCGATTGGAACTCCTGCCGCAGTTCTCGTATGGCCGCAAAGACAGACAGACTCGGGTCCTTACGCTCCTCAAAGGGCTTCAGGTTGACCACGGCGAGAGCCTTGTTGGGCAGCGCCAGACCGTCGATCATACTGTAGCCGGTGACGGTAAAGACGTCCTTCATCCACGGCTTGCCTATGACCTTCCTTTCAACCTCTTCGACGATGGCGCTGGTCCGCTGCAGCGAAGCGGCGTCCGGAAGCTGCATCTCGATGAAGAACGCGCCCTGGTCCTCTTCCGGCAGGAAGCCGGTTGGAACGAGCTTGGCCAGACTGAACGCCCCGCCTGCAAACAGAGCGACGAGCAAAGCAGTGAGGACCGAGCGGCGCACGAGTGGCCGAACGAGCCTCACGTAGCCATTGCGGCCACCCTCGATCCCGCTCTGAAGCACAGCCATTGCACCCGTTGGCTTGCCCCGGCGCTTCAGAATGATCGAGCAGAGCGCCGGCGACAACGACAGCGCGTTGATAGCCGAGATGACCATCGAGGCCGAAACCGCAACGGCAAACTGCTGGTAAAGCTGCCCTGTGATGCCCGGTATGAAAGCGGTGGGAACAAACACCGAAAGGAGAACCAGCGTAATGGCGATGATGGGCCCGGTGATCTGGCTCATTGCCTTTTCAGTGGCCTCCGCGGGCGTCAGGTGCGGTTCGTGTTCCAGCACGTGCTCGACCGCTTCCGTGACGACAATGGCGTCGTCGACCACGATGCCGATGGCGAGCACGAGTGCGAGCAGAGAAATGGTGTTGAGCGACAGCCCGAGGGCCAGCATGACGGCGAAGGTCGCCACCAGCGCAACGGGCACCGCAATGATGGGAATGAGCGTCGCTCGCAGGTTGCCGAGAAAGATGAAAACGACGATGGCAACCAGAACGAAGGCCTCTATCAGCGTGTGCTTTACGCTCTCGATCGTGGCTTCCACGAACTGCGTCGTGTCGTACATGACAGTGTAGGCCACGCCGGGCGGCAGGCGTGTCTCGAGGTTCTTCAGGGCTGTCTTGACACCATTGGCCACCGCCATGGCGTTGGCGCCTGGCGACTGGTAGATCTGAATGCCCGCGGCAGGCTGCCCGTTGAAGCGGCCAAAAGAGTCACTGACCTTCGACCCCAGTTCGACCCGGGCGATGTCCTTGATACGAACCATGCTGCCGTCAGGCAGAGTCCGGACGAGGATCTTCTCGAATTCTTCCGGCGAGGACAGGCGGCCCTGCGTTGTGATGTTGAGCTGGAAATCCGTTTCGTTGACGAGTGGTGCGGCGCCGACCCGGCCAACGGCTGCCTGAGCGTTTTGCGAGTTGATCGCTGCGACGACATCCTGCGACGTGATTTGCAGGCTCGACATGCGGTCCAGGTTGAGCCAAACCCGCATCGAATAGTCCAGAGCGCCGAACAGTGCTGCTTCACCGACGCCGGGAACCCGCGCCAGGGTATCGATCACATTAATGGTCGCGTAATTCGAAAGGAACAGCGCGTCCTTCGAGTTGTCTGGCGAATAGAACGCGACGACCTGCAAGAGCGCGGAAGACTTCTTCTTCACGGTGACGCCGAGAGTCTGAACCTCCGGCGGAAGCTGGGACA
>JALOTA010000010.1 GCA_025458125.1 Hyphomicrobium sp. | reverse complement strand
CCAGCGGCAACATGCTCTTATGACCACCCGGGCGGCACATTCGTCAATGGGTCAGTCATCGCTCTCGATGCGGGGCGCGTATGGTATCTCGATAGATCCGAGGGATCGATGCTGGTTTTCTTGAATGTTGCCGCGAGCTATGCGGCCTGGTTCGCGGTGGCGACGCTTGCGTCTCATGGCCTCTACCTGCTGGCGGTCTTGCCGTCCCTGGCCGCGGTCTCGCTTCATCTTGCCCTTACGCCGTCAAGCGGCCGGCGTGCCGAACTACTCCTGATAGCCGCTGCGATCGCGCTAGGCGTCGTCGTCGAGGCCGTTCACATGGCTGCCGGAGCAACGCGTTATTCGCCACTGGCGACGCCCGGCGGTTTGCCACCCGCTTTCATGATCGGACTGTGGGCCGCTTTCGCGACGCTGGTGAACGTCAGCCTTGCGTGGCTGAAGGGCCGGGTCTTGCTGGCCTGCGTGTTCGGTGCGGTGGCCAGCGGCCCTTCCTATTACGCCGGGTCGAAACTCGGTGCACTGGAACTCGGCGAACCGGTCTGGCAGAGCCTCCTTATCATCGGCATGGTGTGGGCCGTCGCGTTTCCCGTTCTGCTCCAACTCGCTCTCGTTCTGGACCGGACGGGCGGTCATCTGCGCTCATGGAAAAAGTCGTAGACCTTCTGTGCCATCTCGGCAGAAATCCCGTCGACGGCCTTGAGGTCCTCGACGCCCGCCTTCGAGACGGATTTGGCTGAGCCGAAGTGGTTCATGAGTGCGCGGCGGCGAGCCGGACCAATGCCGTCGATTTCGTCCAGCGGGTTGGCACTGATCGCTTTCGAGCGTTTCGCGCGATGCGTGCCGATTGCGAACCTGTGGGCTTCATCGCGCAACCGCTGGATGAAATAGAGAACGGGGTCGCGGGCCTCGAGCATGAACGGTTGCACGCGCCCTGGAACGTGGAAGTGCTCGCGGCCGGCATCGCGATCGGGGCCTTTAGCAACGCCGACGAGGGGGATGTCGTCCAGGCCGACTTCCGCAAGGACCTCCTGCGCCACGGCCAGTTGTCCGGCTCCGCCGTCGATCAGAACAAGATCGGGACGATCGGGGAAAACCGGCTCGGCATCCGCGGCCGGCTCCGAGGATGCGGGCGCCGCAATCGATTCCGACAGGCGCTTGAACCGCCGAGTCAGAACTTCGCGCATCATGGCGTAGTCGTCGCCGGGCGCTATGTCGGGCGACTTGATGTTGAACTTGCGGTAGGCGCTTTTGACGAAGCCTTCGGGACCGGCGACGATCATGGCGCCGACAGCCGCGCTGCCCGATACGTGGCTGTTGTCGTAGACTTCGATGCGACGAGGGCATTCGGTCAGACCGAAGCGTTCCTGCATGCCCTCCAGAAGCCGGGTCTGCGACGAGGTTTCCGCGAGCTTTCGTCCTAGGGCTTCCCGGGCGTTGGCGAGGGCATGATCGACAAGGCCTGATTTCGTGCCGCGGCTGGGCACGCGAATGTCCACCTTGCGCTCGGCCTTGGTGGAGAGCGCTTCGGCCATGAGAGAGCGATCGTCGAAATCGTGGCTCAGCAGGATCAGGCGCGGGACGGGCTTGTCGTCGTAGAATTGAGCGACGAATGATGAGAGCACGTCTTCCACGGGGAGCGCTTTATCGGCCTTGGGATAGTAGGCCCGGTTTCCCCAGTTCTGGCCGGCACGGAAGAAGAAGACCTGAATACAGGTCTGGCCGCCTTCCTGGTGCGCGGCAAAGACGTCGGCTTCCTCGATGTTGTCGGGATTGATGGCCTGATCGGCCTGCACATGGGCCAGCGCCCACAGCCGGTTCCTGTATTTCGCGGCGCGCTCGAACTCGAGTGCATCGGACGCGTCCTGCATCAATCGCTGATACATTTCGCGGACAGACTGACTTTCGCCGCGCAGGAAGCGGACGGCTTCCTCGACCAGCGCCTGATAATCGGCATCCGGGATCTCGTGGGTGCACGGACCGGCGCAGCGCTTGATCTGAAAAAGCAGGCAGGGGCGGGTGCGGCCTTCGAAAACGCTGTCGGAACACGAGCGCAGGAGAAATGCCCGCTGAAGCATGCTGATCGCGCGCGTCACGGCACCTGCGGAGGCGAACGGACCGAAATAGTCGCCCTTGATGGTGCGTGCGCCCCGGTGCTTGAGGATCTGAGGTGCTGGAGTGTCGCGACGGATCAGGATGTAGGGGAACGACTTGTCGTCTCGCATCAGCACGTTGAAGCGGGGCCGGAAGCGCTTGATGAGGTTGGCTTCCAGCAGCAACGCTTCCGCTTCGGTGCGAACCGTGACGAACTCCATCGACGCCGTCTCGGAGATCATCCTCGCGATGCGGTTGGAATGCCCATGCCCGCGGGCGTAGCTCGAAACGCGGGCCTTGAGACTGCGCGCCTTGCCGACGTACAGCACGTTTCCACCGGCATCGAGCATCCTGTAGACGCCCGGCTGGGTGGTCAGCGTTTTGAGATAGCCGGCAATGACGTCCGGCCCGACCGGAGGCGGCGGGCCGCCGTCCGGCTCTGGGAACTGACCGGTTGTGTTTTCGTCGGACATGCTGGTTACATCGTCCGGGCGGCCGGTGGGGTCAAGATCGGTATCGCAGGGGCTTTTCCGGCCGCGCTGCCTTCCGGGCCCGCCCGTTTGGATCAACGGTCACACGATTGCGCCACAAAAGCGCCACGGCGCGGGTCGCCTCATTCGCCGGCCGGGGCCGGAGGAACTATGGGCAGTCTGTCGCGTTTCATTGCGGTTCTGCTGATCGCGCTGATGCCGGCTGCGGCCATCGCGGCGGCCAAAAAAACACGTCCAGCGGAGGAGCCGTTTCCGCGCGCCGAGGCCGTTCTGAAATGGATCAACGCCTACAGGTCCGAACCGGATCCAGGGAAACTACCGGCTGCGGTGAAGGCCATGGGCGAATATGGCCTGCTGCGCGAACTAGATCAGGCGGGTCTCCAGGTTGGGTTCATCGCCGGCGTGCTGGGGACCAATCCCGACGAAGCTCCGCGCCTCGTCGCGCAGATGTTTCCCATGCCGCCCGAAGACCAGGTCATTCTGATCAAGGCGATCGCGTTCTCCGGGTTGCCCAACTGGAAGCAGGTGCTTTCGGCGTTCTCCGAGCGGATGCCGGCCCGTCAGGTGCTCATCGACAAGTATCTTTATGGGGACGGCAAGACGCTGTTCGAGTTGCCGCTCGATGAAGGATCGTTCGTTCTCGACAGTCATTGGGGTTTCTATTTCGGAAGCGGATCGGAGGTCGCGGTCGGGCGGATCGTTTCCGCGCTCGCCTGGATGAAGGAAGGCGACAGCGTCGAGAAGTTGACGATCGCCGCGATGGCAAAATGGACGCTGGCATCCAACGCAACGCGCGACAAGGAACTGCTCGATGTCCTGAAGGCGCAGATGAATATGCAGGAAAGTGAGATTGCGCGGACCAATCTGCGTGAAGTGATCCTGGCAGCAGAAACCTTCGAGACGGCCAAAATCCGGCGCGATGCGGTGGCTGCCATCGACGAGTTGAAGGCCAAAGGTCCCCAGAGTGCCCGCAATTATTCCTGGTGGGGTCAGGCGGGACAAACCGCTCTGGCGCTTGGATGCGTTGCGGCAAGCGCGATGGGGCAGGTGCAACTCGGCATACCTTGCGTCGTCGGCGGTGCGGTTTCGACAGCCGCGCTGAAGTACCTCGCACCGACGCCCCCGTGAGCCCGGCCGCCTCGACGGCCGCGGGTTGCCTGCCCCGTCCCGGTGGGATAACCAGAGTTTCCTCATCTCAACATTGACCAAGGCAGGACGAAGCCATGGCGCGCGCAGACACGACTGATGCCAAGTCGAAGACTTCCAAGCTGATCCCGGGAGCGACGGGCGATTGGGAAGTGGTCATCGGCATGGAGGTTCATGCGCAGGTCGCTTCGCGATCGAAATTGTTTTCGGGATCCTCGACGGCGTTCGGCGGCGCGCCGAACAGCCATGTTTCACTCGTCGATGCGGCGATGCCGGGGATGCTGCCGGTGATCAACCGGGAATGCGTGGCGCAGGCGGTGCGCACTGGGCTCGGATTGAAGGCGGCGATCAACCTGAGGAGCGTGTTCGACCGGAAGAACTATTTCTATCCGGATCTGCCGCAGGGCTACCAGATTTCGCAATACAAGCAGCCCGTGGTCGGCGAAGGGCAGATCGAAATCGAGTTCGACGGCGAGACCAAGACAGTCGGCATCGAGCGCCTGCATCTGGAACAGGATGCCGGAAAGTCGATCCACGACCAGCACCCCGATTACTCCTACGTCGATCTCAACCGGTCCGGCGTGGCGCTCATGGAAATCGTCTCCCGGCCCGACATGCGTTCGGCCAAGGAAGCGCAGGCTTACGTCACCAAGCTGCGCACCATCCTGCGCTATCTGGAGACGTCGGACGGCGACATGGAGAAGGGCAATCTGCGCGCCGACGTGAACGTATCCGTGCGCCGGCCCGGTGAAGCGCTCGGCACGCGATGCGAGATCAAGAACGTCAATTCGATCCGTTTCATCGGTCAGGCGATCGAGGTGGAGGCGCGGCGTCAGATCGACATTCTGGAAGACGGCGGCAAGATCGATCAGGAGACCCGGCTGTTCGATCCCGGCAAGGGCGAGACGCGTTCGATGCGTTCCAAAGAAGAGGCGCACGACTATCGTTACTTCCCCGACCCCGATCTTCTGCCGCTCGAACTTCAGCAGCAGTGGGTGGACGATCTGGCCCGGCATCTGCCGGAACTGCCCGACGAGAAGCGGGCGCGCTTCATGAAGGATTATGCTCTGTCGGCCTACGACGCGGGCGTGCTCGTCGCCGAGAGGGCGAACGCCGATTACTTCGAGGCCGTTGCCAGAGGGCGCGACGGCAAGCTGGCCGCCAACTGGGTGATCAACGAGCTGTTCGGCCGGCTCAACAAGGAAGGCCGCGACATCGCGCAGTCGCCGGTAGCGGCACAGCAACTGGGCGGTCTCGTCGATCTCATTTCATCGGGGGTCATCTCGGGCAAGATCGCCAAGGACCTGTTCGAGATCGTCTGGACCGAAGGCGGCGATCCGGCCGAGATCGTCGAAGCGCGCGGCATGAAGCAGGTCACCGATGCCGGGGCCATCGAGAAGGCCGTCGACGAAATTCTGGCCGCCAATCCGGACAAGGCGGAGCAGGCCAAGGCGAAGCCGAACCTGCTCGGTTGGTTCGTCGGTCAGGTCATGAAGTCGTCCGGCGGCAAGGCCAACCCGGCAGCCGTCAACGAGATCCTGAAAAAGAAGCTCGGGATCGAATAGCCGCCGGGCAGGGCTGCCTTTGCTTTAGCCCTGCGTCTGGACGACGCGAGCGTCTTATGAAAGCCGTCCGAAGCGCGTTGGCTCAGGCCTTGGCCTTGCCGCGCGCGATGCCCGACGCCTTCTTCAGACGCTTGCGGGCGCCACCCGTGTTGCCCTGAATGCGGGTCGTCTTGGGACGGGCGATGGCCCGGCGGGCCTTCTTCTTGCGGGTTTCGATGTTGCGGTCGCTGCGTGCGCTCATGGGAGAGACCTTTGAAGCTGGTTGTGGGGGCAAGTTAAGCCCCTGAATTGCGAACGCTCCGTCTAGGCCAGGAGCTTCCGGCTGGCAAGTCTCAAGCTGGAAAGACCAGCCGGAAGAGCGGGACGGGAGCCAGAAGCAGGGCCGACCACAGGGCGCAGGATGCGACGCTTGCGGCGGCAAACGACCCGGCCGGCAAGTTCACAGCTCCGGCGGCGAGCGGGGCGAACGACCGCAGCGTCGTATGGAATTTCGACCGGATCAGGCCCATGGCGCCGTGCCGGTTGACGAAGGCAATGGCCTGATCGGCGGACTCGGGGCTCCAGCTGTTCGGCCACACGTTGTGGATGTCTTCGCCGGGATGCAGCTTCCCGGATCGATAGGCCAGCAGGTCGCCGGCGAGAGCTCCCGCGAAGCTTGCCAGGAAAGCGAGGAGTGGGTCTCCTCCGGCAAACAGGAAGAGGGTTGCTGTCGCCAAGAACATGAGAAGCGTTGGGATCGCCATCAGGGGCATGGGGATGCTGTTCATATAAGCCGTGGCGAACAGGAGCCCCACCGCGATGATGTGATGCTCGCGCACGAATGCGACGATTTCTTCTCGGAAGGTCACGGCGAAGAAACTGGGTGCGATGACACCGATGGCCCATATGAAGGCGCTGGCTGCGTTGGCGATCTGGAAGGGAAGCTGGCGCATCCGGAACATGCCCGCAACCACGGGAATGATCGCCCGCACGGGACCGAAGAAGTGTCCAAGAAAGACGCCCCAGCCGCCCCACTTTTCGAAGAAATTCTCGCCGTGGCGGATCAATTCCGGTTTGTTCTTGAAGGGCCAGATGTTGGGAATGCTGTCCTTGAAATAGAGGCCGATCCAATAGGAAACGGCGTAGCCCAGCGTGCCGCCGAGACCCGCGGCGACGATCGCCGGCACGAGGATCGACTGGTCCGCTCCACTTGCGGCGAGAAGTGCCGTGATGCCGACCAGGATCGCCGTGCCTGGCCAGAGAATGGACAGGAAGCAGAAGCTCTCGGCGAATGCGACGAGGAACGCCATCGGCACCGCCCATTCTTCATGGGTTCTGACGAATTCGACAATCGGTTCGACGAGTTCCTGCAAATTCATCAGGTGGCTTTCATTCGTTCACGGTTGGCGGTGGGGAAGAACATTGCCGGACAATCGCGGCCGTTTGGAGCGATCCGCTGATTACCCTTTGCCGCAGCGACGCTCAATCTCGCGGCCGAGTTCACGGCTGACCTCATGGGCGAGGATGACCCCACGGGACACCTGGGAATGGGATAGCCCATTGCCAGGGGCGCGCAGAATAGCCGGTCCCGCGTCGGCCTCACGCTTGCCGGCCTGCAGTTCGGCGCAGCTGAGTTCTTTCTTCTTGGATTTGAACGCAAACAGGCGCACGCCCGAAGCATAGGCTGCGGCATCCGGGCGCTGGCTGACCCAAGTCCGCCCAGGATCGGCCAGCATGGCCTTCATGGTCGCCTGACGTTCCGCGACGCAGGCAGGGCTGTCGTCGACGCATTTCAGACCGGCTCCCGGTGTGGTCACGGTTACGCCGTTTCCACTGCAGGCTTGCAGACCTGTTGCAAGCGCCAGCAGGATGAGCCAGTGAGCCAACCTCCGACGGGTGTCCGGACAGGGGCAGTCAGAGGACATCGTGTTGGGGGGCTCCTGGAATTCCGCTGAGGACCAGCGCTTATGGGGCGCAGATGGCGGGGTCAAGGCGGTTCAATAGCCGCCCGAAATGTTGTTTCAAGTGAGACGCATAGCTACGGGTCGCGGGTGTTTGGCAAGCGGGTAGGCCGACGGAGTTCCTATGGTTCAGGCGATTCGCATCCATGTCACGGGCGGCCCGGAAGTGCTGCGGCCGGAAGACATCGAACTGGCTCCCCCGGCACCGGGTGAAGTTCGCATCCGACACCGCGCCATCGGCCTCAACTTCATCGACACGTATCAGAGGTCTGGACTCTACAAGCTCGCGAGCCTGCCTGCGGTGCTCGGCATGGAGGGGGCCGGAGACGTCGTGGCGGTTGGCGATGGCGTCACCGAGTTGCGCGCCGGCGACCGGGTGGCGTACGGCACGGAACTGGGCGGCTATGCTGCGGAGCGCAACATCCGTGCGGACCGGCTGGTGCCGCTGCCGCCGGTTATCGCGTACGAAACGGCGGCGGCGATGATGCTGCAGGGCATGACGGTACGTTACCTTTTCCGCGAGGTCTTCGATGTCGGGCCCGGCACGGTGATGCTGTTTCACGCGGCGGCTGGGGGCGTCGGCCTGATCGCTTGCCAATGGGCCAGGGCGCTGGGCGCGACGATGATCGGCACCGCAGGCTCGCCCGAAAAAGCGGAACTGGCCCGCGCGCACGGCTGTACGCATGTCATCGACTACCGCCGCGAAAATTTCGTGGAGCGTGTTCGCGAACTGACCGGCGGCCGCGGATGTGACGTCGTCTACGACTCGATCGGCCGCGATACGTTTCCCGGTTCGCTCGACTGCCTGAAGCCGAAAGGTCTGTGGGTTAGTTTTGGCAACGCCTCGGGACCGGTGCCGCCGTTCGATCTTACTCAGCTCAAAGGATCGTTGTTTGCAACCCGGCCGTCCCTCATGGCCTACACGGCCACTACGGAGCAACTGCGCGCCAACGCTGCCGATCTTTTCGCCCAAGTCGAGGCGGGACGGATCGCGATCAGGGTCAATCAGCGGTATGCCCTGGCGGACGCGGAACAGGCGCACCGCGATCTGGAGAGCCGAAAGACCACCGGGTCCTCGATCCTTGTCGTGTGAAGGAGTATCTCATGCCAAAGAACAAGAAGACTGTAGCGCCCATCGATCTCTATTTCTGGACGACACCGAACGGGTACAAGATTTCGATCGCTCTTGAGGAGCTTCAGCTTCCCTATCGCCTTCATCCGGTCGACATCGCGCGCGGTGATCAATTCAAACCGGAATTTCTCGCGATTTCGCCCAACAACAAGATACCGGCCATCGTCGATCCGGAAGGTCCGGGAGGCGAGCCGGTTGCAGTCTTCGAGAGCGGCGCCATTCTTCAGTATGTAGCCCGCAAGACCGGCCAGTTGCGGGGAACATCCAAGCGCGACCGCCTCGTGGTGGAACAGTGGCTCTTCTGGCAGGTCGCGGGGCTCGGGCCGATGGCCGGTCAGGCCCACCACTTCCGCAACTACGCGCCGGAGAAAATCCAATACGGAATCGACCGCTACACGAAAGAGGTCGCACGGCTTTACGGTGTTCTGGACAGACACCTCGCGGATCGCGCGTTCATTGCCGGCAGGTTTTCCATCGCGGATATTGCCTGCTATCCGTGGTGCCGCCTCTGGGAACGACAGGGGCAGGACATCCATCAATTCCCAAACGTCGAAGCTTGGCTTGCGCGGGTCGGAGAGCGACCGGCCGTTGTCCGCGGAATGAGTGCGGGATCGGATCTGTCGTCACGGCAGGTGGATCTCGCCAAAGACAAGGACGCACAAGCCGTCTTGTTTGGAAACACGCCCAAGACTTGATCGGCAGTGTCAGCGCTCGACGAGCCGGGCAGGGTCGACCTCAAGCCCTGTGACGCGTTCGAAGACGATGGCCGACAGGACCTTGCCGGAGGTGACGTGGGAGGAGAAATTGTCGGGTTCGGCGGCGATAGACTCGCTGTTGCCGGCGCCAAGGTAGCTCGGTTCAACCGGCGGCAGCGGGACGGCTCCCGAAGAGCATCCGCCGATCAGGAGGCTTGCAACAAGAGCGATGGCCTTCGGGATATTTCGGCCCGGTTTTGTCGATCCCGGCGTCATGACTTTGCCAACCTATGCTTGGGCAGCGCTTCGAATAGTCTGTACTCGTCCTTTTGCCACAACGCGCCTGAATGGGGGCTGAATAAACTCGATAAAGTCCTTCCGTGAACATGGTTAGCGGTTGGTTTCCCCACGTTTAAGGTCTGATGTGGATATGTTCTGGAACGTCACAGAACTCCAGCGGCGGGACAGTCTTTCGGTTTTTCCTAGTATTTCCAGCCCTCTGAGCCGCCGTGCTGTTAACCGGATTTCATTCTGGTGCTGACAGTGTTTCATCGCTTGCAGGTGCATGAGATTTCAAACAGGCCGCGCATCGGCCCCGAGCCCTGCAATTGTCAGCATTGCCATGTGGGAGTGGTTGCGATGGCACGTTTTGAAGTGACGACGAGCGAGATGGTGGAGTTCGCCCCAGGTGGCGCACCCGATGCTCTATTGGAACTGGGGCTTATGTACTGCACGGGGCGCGAGGTTCCCCTCGATCTCATCCAGGCGCATAAGTGGTTCAACCTTGCCGCACAGCGTGGCAATGCCGACGCCCGGCGCTATCGGACTGAACTGTCAGCGGAGATGTCGAAGGCCGATATCGCCGAAGCGCAGCGTCAGGCGCGGGCTTGGCTTGCCACTCACTAACTGCGTCATCCTCAGCAGTCGTTGAACAGGGATGTGAGGCAGTTCCAGCTTTTCTTGGCGGCGTTTCCGACGGCAGCGCCCATGCCACCGATCGTTTCACCGGCTTTTTCGGTGGTTGATTTCACTGTTCCGCCGACATCGTTCAAGCTTTCTGTGGTCGAAGCGGCCGCGGATTTTGCCAGTTCTTCCATCGTTTGAGGCGTCTGCGCAGGGGCGGGTTCCGTCCCGGGCTCTTTGGCTGTGCCGCCATCAGCAGGCTTGGGCGCGGCCGAAGGCGATTGTTCGCCTGTAACCGGCGGCGGACCGGCGACCGGTAGGGCATCGGCGGTCGACACGAGTTTCTCCGCGCCATTGCAATTCGCCGTCGAAAATCGCTCGACGCTGCAGCGCGAGTGTCCGCCGCTTTTCGCCAGTTGCTTGATGCATTGAACCTGGTTGCGCGGATCGGGCGCTGCCGAGGGCGGCACATCGGCGATGACACAGCGATACACGGCGTCGGGTCCGTAACAGGCGACGCAGTAGCTTTCCGCGACCGCCGCGGACGTGGAGGCGGCGAGCACGCCGGCGGAGATCGAGACCCATCTGGCTTTGCGCGTCATTTCCATTTTTTCGCCGCTGCCTAACCGCAATCCGCACCCGTTTCCCAGCTATCGGACCGGGTAGCGCATTTCCTAGTCTTCTAGAGGTCTTACCACGGGTCGTTAAGGCCTTGGTTGGGCGAGAGTGGGGCAGGGGAGACGTGGCCGAGAGGCTGAAGGCGGCGCTTTGCTAAAGCGTTATACGTGCTTAAACGCGTATCGAGGGTTCGAATCCCTCCGTCTCCGCCACTTGTTTCCGTCAGGTTACCAAGGACTCTGGGGATATATCTGCTGTCTCGCACAGCGCGGCATCGCGCGGCACGGCCGTGGCATTGAACCTGAGCCTACTCCGTCGCATTTGCCGGGCTGTTTCGCGGGCGGGCCCTGATAAACGGAGCGCGTGTTCGCTTGGATTTTCCGGAATGTTCGGTGAAAGGCTGGCGGAAGTGCCCGCACTTGGCGCAGGAAATCTTGTTTCCGCATTGATCGGGCCAACATTGCACGTCTTCGATGAAGGCCAGCATGATCCTTTCGAGATGCAGGTTCTGCGAGCTTTTCACCAGGATGACCTCTCCGGCCATGCTCGTGCGCAAGACGTGGTCGAAGACTTGCCTGACCCCGCTGAAAACCAGAAACCGTCCGCTGGCCAAATCTTCCGGTAGCGCGTTTACGCGGTGAGCGTGTTCGCCGACCATCATCACCTCATCTGCCACCTGCCTCGCGGCTCGATAGACATCGCGGTACTTCGGCTTTGGGTTTCCAGGGTAATCGCTGATCGATCCGATGATGATGCGTTTGCGGCTACATTCTATTTTTGAAAGCGTTGTGAACGGTAGGGTCATGCTATGGAATGGTGCCTTGCACGTATCAAGGATGAATGTCGGACCTTGAGGAATTTTGTGAAGGCTCATTCGGCCGGGCACAGGTTCGAATTCTGCCACGCAGCGTGCAATGGTTTCCGGATCCACTCCGAGCTCAAGCGCGCATGATACGGCGGCCGTCACTCCAAGCCAGTTGTGTTCGCCAATGAGGCGTGTGTCGAGCAACAGAGATGAAGGGCCGTACTCGATCCTGAAGCTGAGACGGCCGTCCGGCAGTGTTTTAAGGTCGCATGCCCGGTAATCTCCTCCGGTGCAGCCGAAGTACTTCACCGGCGCGGCGCTTTGTCCGCTCATCGCCCGGACCTCGGGAACATCGTAGTTGAGCAGCGCAAGCCCGTTTGACGGCAGCGCGCGGATTATCGCGCCTTTCTCGTGAGCGATGGACTCCAATTTGCGGAATGCGCTGTAGTGTTCGATTGCCACAAGGGTGACGATGGAGATGTCCGGATTGTAGACGCTTGCAATTTGTTCGAGGCGGCCGGGGGCGCCAGCGCCGGCTTCCAGTACTGCAAATTCGTCGTCGCGCTTCATTGTCTGAAGCAGACCGATTGCGCTTTTCTCACTGTTGTTGTCACTCTGGCTCTTCACCTTGTGGTTGACTTCAAGGATGCGAGACAAGAGCTTAACCGTCGAAGTTTTGCCGCTGCTGCCGGTGACCGCAATGAAACGGGCTTTGCTCAGTTTCCGCTTGGTTCGAGCCTCGATCAATCGCGCGTGATATTTGAGGGATCGGCCAAGCTCTCGGAATGCATCCATTACTAACCCCGTCCGAACTCAGGCGCGATGATGTCTCTTCAAGCGGCGCATCACCAGTCAATCTGATTTACCTGGATTTTGCGGGGCTCAGGATCGCGGCCATCCGTGCCAAATATTTGAAAGTAGCGCGCGTCAGCGGCTCTAATTCTCGTGTCGACATCTTCGTTGCGAACAGAGAGCCTTCATCGGTCCGTGCCACCCATCCGATGTCAATGAGATACTGAATCTTGCGGCGTACGCTCTCGCGAGGAATTCCAGTGAACTCGGCGATCGAGTGATAGTTGATCGGGTCTGGGCGGAACTTCAGATGATTTCCTGACAGCAGGTCAGGATAGGTGATCGACGGGTCGACTTTTCCGGCGACCAGAGTCCGGTCCCCGATCACGGCGAGCAGGAGCAGCAGATCGAGATCGCCACGAAAATATTTGCGGCACTCGATAAGATACTGGCTGAACTCGGCGACATGAGCGGGCCAGATCTCACCGAAATGATTGCTGATGTAGGTATCGGTGACCGGTGCCATCGCGTGACCCTGTGTGACGCAGTGCCCAAAATGGGCAACAACAATCTATGCGAACCTCGGGCGTTTCGCTACCACCCTCGGGCCACGGGGGTGCTCTCACCCTGTGAGTCTACATCCGTCTCGGCACTGTCGCGATGGGGGCATATGGCTCGGGTCCTGTGCCGCTCGTTCGTATCCGCTTGTAGCGTGTGAGGAGTTCTATCCGATGTATGATGCAGCAAAGTTCCGGCTGGATGGCGCCGTGGCGCTTGTCACGGGCGCGGGAGCAGGGATCGGCCGCGCGATTTCCGAGACGTTTGCCGGCGCCGGTGCGGCTGTCACCGTGACAGACCGGGACGGCGCAGCAGCGGAAGCTGTTGCAAAAGGCATCCGGGAAGCCGGCGGCCGGGCCATAGGCGCGGCCTGCGACGTGACCAAGGAAAGCGATCTCGCCAGCAGCGTCGAGAAGACGGTCGCCGAGTTCGGTGCGCTTACGATCCTGATCAATAATGCCGGCGGTGGCGGCCCCAAGCCATTCGACATGCCGATGTCGGATATGCGCTTTGCCTTCGAATTGAATTTCTTCTCGCTGTTTCGCCTCTGTCAGCTTGCCGCCCCGCATATGGAGAAAGCGGGCGGCGGCGCGATCGTCAACATCTCCTCGATGTCGGCGGAAAACAAAAATCTCGATATGGCGTCTTATGCTTCGTCGAAAGCTGCGGTGAACCATCTGACGCGCAACATCGCGTTCGATCTGGGTCCGCGCAACATCCGGGTCAATGCCATTGCGCCGGGGGCGACGCGGACGCACGCGCTCTCGACCGTCCTCACTCCGGAGATCGAGAAGAAGATGCTCGCCCACACGCCGCTGAAGCGGTTGGGAGAGCCGGACGACATGGCCAACGCGGCGCTGTTCCTTTGCGCGCCTGCTTCCTGCTGGATCAGCGGACAGGTGCTCACGGTTTCTGGCGGGGGCGTGCAGGAACTCGACTGATTTCATCTTCAACCAAAGGGCCAGATCCATGACAAAGTTCGATCCCTTCGCCGAATTCCGCATGACCGGGCATTCGGCGATCGTGACCGGTGGAGCGCAGAATATCGGGGAAGCTATTGCGCGTTCGTTCGCCGGGGCCGGCGCAAAAGTGCTGATCGCAGACCTCAATGGGGAGAAGGCGGCGGAGACGGCAAAGAAAATCGCGGGCGAAACTGATGCCGAGGTTCTCGGGATCGGATGCGACGTGACGAAGAAGGCGGACATCGACGCCTGTATTGCCGAAGCTGTGGGGAAGTTCGGCGGTGTCTCGACGCTCGTCAACAACGTCGGCTGGGGAAGGGCCTATGACGATCCTCTGGCCGTTTCGGCGGAAGACATGATCGAGAGCTACAAGCTCAACACGATCTCGGCGATGCAGATGACGGCGGCCTGCCGTCCGCATCTTCTCAAGGCGAAAAATCCGACCATCACGAATTCGGGCTCGCTGGTCGGCGTGCAACCCGCGTTCGATTTCATCGCGTACTCCGCTGCAAAAGCCGCCCTCAATCACCTGATGCTTACGCGGATGCGGGCCTCGACGCGAAGGTGCAGGAAGCTTTGATGCATCCCGACAACCTGACCGGCACCGCGGGCCGCCCGGAAGATGTCGCCAACGCGTTCCTCTGGCTCGCCTCGCCGGCTTCGCAGTGGGTATCCGGACAGACGATCCAGGTTTCGGGCGGCGGCAAGCGCATACGACTTATGCCTGAATAGCACGGGGTTGCCGTGCGGTTCAGCGAACCCCGTTGACGATGTTTCGAGCGAGTACTGCAAGAAGCCGAGGGCGGTGTTGCAGTACTCGCTCGCTTTTTAAGGGATTCCAAAATGCGTCGGAAAATCATCTCAAGTGCGCTGGCCGGAGTTGCGTTCGCTGCGCTGTCAGTCGTGCAGCTGCGCGCAGGTGATGAAAAGACGCCGATGAACGATCGACAGCTGTCCGTCATGATGTTCGTGGATTACGGGCGATCCTACGGATATCAGACGATGATGGCCCGTATTCATGTGGATACGGTCAAGGCCGAACTCGAGCGTGACCAAAAGATTCTCGAACAGAAGGAAGAACTGCTACGCAAAAGGGCGATACCGCCGATCGAGCTTGAAGTGGCGCAGCTTAAGGACGCCTGGAATCGCAAGCAACTCATCGTGGCAGAGAAGAGCCTTGAGTACATCAGTGCCGAATATGCGGCGATGACCCAGATGGCGCAGCACTTCGGCGGTCTCGATATCCCTGTCGAGAAACTCTACGCAACCTTCCGGCGCGGCTGGGCCGCGTTCTCCGAGAAGGCGCTCGAGAGGGCCCGGCAGCTCAACAGCCAGGGCGACGAACCTCTGGCCTCGGTCTTCCAGAAGGAGGCCAATCTAAAAATCGCGCAGTCGAACTATGAGAACCGGCTCGCCGGTCTCGATAAATGCCGAAAAACCCTATTCCCAAGCCTGGAAGAGATTATGGCTGTCAAATAGCGCTGGCCCAGCACCGGCTCAGCCACACTGCGGCTCTATAAGCAACACGAAAGCGGTCAATCTTCTGAAGGTGGGGTTGGTGCGTGATGGGCGATGGATCAATTCCGTGGGGCTCGCTGTTCGGGCTCCTCTTCATGACAATGGGACCCGTGCGGGCCATGTCCGTTTTCTCGAGAATCGAGGAACGGGACGAGGATGCCAACAAGCGGGCGCTCGCGACGCGCTCGGTTGGACTGGTTGCAATCGCCTTCGCCGTCGCGCTCATGCTCGGAGATCAGATGCTCGCCCGCTGGGGTGTCGGCATACCTTCCCTCATCATGGCGGCGGGGATCGTTCTCACGGTGCTGTCCCTGCATGCCATGATCGGTAGTCAGGCCACCGCCCCGCATGTTCTGAACGCCGAGAAAATTCGCGCTGCTGATCTCGCTTTTCCGGGGCTTTTTCCACCGATTGCAGTCGCGCTGCCCATCATTTTCTCTGCTGCGGTTCCAGGGACCGGCAATAAGCTGCTCATCTTCGGGCTGGGCATGGTGGTGCTGGCGATCAACTGGCTCGCGATGCGTTATGCCAAAACGATCATCGGCGCGATCGGCCCGACGCCCCTGCAACTCCTTGGCGCCGTTTTTGGCGTGCTTCAGACGGCTTTGGGTATCGAGTTCATTCTCGACGCCTATCGCATGCTCTGATGGCCCCTCGCGGGTGTGCCGCGGATGCCTGCGGCCTTGTGAGGAGCGCCCGTCAGGGAGGCGGCTGCTTCGGTTGCCAGCTGGGTAATAGCCAGATCAGGATGAGCGCCACCACGCTCAGTCCCATGCCAAGAAGGTGGAACCAGGCGATCCCGTCGGGCGACTGGATTGCCGCGTAGGCCAGAATGGCGCCGAGTGCGATAACGACGAGACTAAGTAGAGCCTTCATTTGGCGCGTTCCCTTCTCCAATTTCAAGTGTCCATTCTGCACGGCTTTCCGGCCACTTGGAACATGCCGCGCGACTGAATGCAGATACCCTCGCTTTCGATTTTCGCCGCTTTAACCGTTCTGATCGAACACGACGCCCGCGGTCCGGGCGCCGATCAGCATACATCGGTCAAGGCTGCCGGCTCTGTCACATGCCTGAAACACAGATTTGGCTATCTCCGGCCAAATCGTTAAGGGCGACAGATTCGAGGCGACATTGACCGATCCTCGGCCAGACATGAGCTACCGCACGATCTTCATATCCGACGTTCATCTTGGAACGCGCGCCGCCCAGACCGCGGCTCTCCTGGACTTCCTGAAACGCACGGAGGCCGACTGCTACTATCTGGTTGGCGACATCATTGATTTCTGGAAGGTTCGCCGCGGCCCGGCCTGGGAGCAATCGCACAACGACGTGATTCAGAAGCTCCTGCGCAAGTCACGCAAGGGATCGCGCATCATCTACATTCCCGGTAACCACGACGAGGCACTGCGGGAGTACTGCGGCTTCAACTTCGGTGAGATCGAATTGCGGCGTGATGCCCTGTTCGAGTCCGCCGCCGGCAAGAAATACATCGTCATGCATGGCGATGAATTCGATGTCGTCGTGCGCTATGCCCGGTGGCTCGCCGTTCTGGGGGACCGGTCCTACGAGCTCGCGCTTTGGTCGAACCGCCCGCTGAACTGGCTCAGGCGCAAGTTTGGCCTGGGGTACTGGTCGCTCTCCAGCTATCTGAAGAGCCGGGTGAAGACCGCGGTCAACTTCATCGGGGATTATGAAATCGCGCTGGCCGACGTGGCCCGCCGGAACAACGTCGACGGCATCATCTGCGGCCACATCCATCATGCCGCCGACCGGAATATCGATGGTGTTCACTATCTCAACTGCGGTGATTGGGTGGAAAGCGCGACGGCGATCGTCGAGTCGCATAGCGGCGAATTGAAGGTCGTGCACTGGGGGCACCAGGGTGCGAAGTCCGGTTCCCGCTCTTCAGAGCGCCATGACGACCTGGCGGCGGCAGCCTGAATGAGAATTCTGGTCGCCACAGACGCGTCGGCACCTCAAGTCAACGGTGTCGTGACGACTTACCGGCGGCTTTCGGAAGAATTGCCCCGCCTTGGCGTCAGCATTTCGTTTCTGACGCCGGAAGCGTTCCAGAGCGTTCGGATGCCGGGTTATCCCGAAATTCGGCTGGCTTGTCCCAGCCGAACGACGTGCGAGCGTCAGATCGCGGCCGCCAAGGCTGATCATATTCACATCGCAACCGAAGGTCCGGTCGGGTGGATGGTGCGCAACGCTTGCCTGCGGCGCGGTGTGCCGTTCACGACGAGTTTTCACACGCGGTTTCCCGAATATGCGGCTCACCACTTCGGGTTTCCACGCGCGCCCGTCTACGCGGCGCTCCGGCATTTCCACAATGCGGGAGCCGGTACAATGGTGGCCGCGCCCTCGCTCCGTCGTGAACTTGCGCGACATGGTTTTCGCAAGGTCCAGGCGTGGACGCGCGGTGTCGACACGGACGAGTTCTTTCCGCGACAGGACCGCCTCTTCGGTGATGGTGGCCCCGTGTTTCTTTACGTCGGGCGGGTGTCGGTTGAAAAGAACATCGAAGCCTTCCTCTCGGCTGAGTTGCCGGGGCTAAAGGTGGTCGTCGGCGATGGGCCGCACCTCGATAATCTCGCCCGCCGTTATCCCAGCGTGCATTTCGCGGGACGGCGCACGGGGGACGATCTCGCCCGGCACTTTGCTTCAGCCGATGTGTTCGTGTTTCCGAGCCGGACGGATACGTTCGGTCTGGTCCTGCTGGAAGCCATGGCTAGCGGGGTTCCCGTTGCAGCCTATCCCGTGACCGGCCCTGCCGACGTCGTGGAGGATGGGATCAGCGGCATTCTCGATCTCGACCTTGCCACTGCCGCCCGGCGTGCGCTGACGCTCGACCGGTCGAGCGTGCGGGAAAGTGCGCTGCGCTTCACGTGGCGCCGCGCGGCCGAAATGTTCCTTGCCAATATCCGTCACGCCCGCTCTGCGGCCACGGCAAAGCCGGCCGTTGTGGCCGGTTCCGGCCGGATTGCGCGTGGCGAAATCACGAGCGGCGCAGCCGCCAGGGGGAGACCATGAATATCGATCATGCCGAAACGGCCCAGATCGCCGCTCGCCGCCGCAGCGGCACGCTTGTCGGGGCTGCGGTCAAGCGGAACAGCGTCTTTTCTCGTGCCGGCATCAACGAACGCGTGTTCACGTTCGCCTTCTCCAATCTCGTCTACCCGCAGATCTGGGAAGACCCTGTGGTCGACCTCAGAGCCATGCAGGTCGAGCCGACGCATCGCATCATGACCATCGCGTCGGGCGGCTGTAATGCGCTGTCCTATCTGACGGCGAACCCGGCAGAGATCGTAGCTGTCGATCTTAATGCGTCGCATGTTGCGTTGAACCGGTTGAAGATCGCGGCGGCCCAGCACCTCCCGGACTATGAGTCGTTCTATTCGCTTCTCGGCGTAGCCGGGGGCCGGGCAAACGCGGAGCTCTATGATCGGCACATCGCCGGTCGCCTCGATCCAGCGTCGCGCGCCTTCTGGAACGGGCGTGACTTCTTCGGCCGCCGCCGCATCACTTACTTCACCAACGGTTTTCATCGATATGGCCTTCTCGGCCGCTTCATTGCGGCCGGCCATATGGCAGCCAAGCTCTATGGCCGCGATCCGCGCAAGTTGATGCGGTCGCGTTCGCTTAAGGAACAGCGCGCGGTCTATGAAGTGGAACTGAAACCACTGTTCCAGAAGCGGTTTGTGCGCGCTGTTCTCAATCACCGGGCTTCGCTTTTCGGTTTGGGAATTCCCCCGGCCCAATACGATGCTCTCGCCGGTGGACGGGCCATGCATGAGGTCGTCGAAGAGCGGCTGAGCCGTCTCGCGTGCGATTTCGATCTCAAGGACAACTACTTCGCCTGGCAGGCCTTTGCCCGGGGGTATGGACCGCGGGAGGATGCGCCCCTGCCGCCGTATCTGGAACGGGCTCACTTCGAAACCATCCGCGACCGTGCTCACCGCATTCAGGTGCGCAACATTTCCTTCACGGACCAACTCGCCGGCTGGCCGGCGGCTCATGTGGACCGGTTCGTTCTTCTGGACGCCCAGGACTGGATGAACGACGAGACGCTGACGCAGTTGTGGACTGAAATCACGCGCACCGCCCGCCCGGGTGCGCGCGTCATCTTCCGCACGGCGGGTGAGGCGACCATCCTGCCCGGCCGCATCCCCGACGCCATTCTCGGCCGCTGGCGATACGAGGAGGCCGCATCGCGTGCATGGACGACGCAGGACCGGTCGGCCGTTTATGGAGGCTTCCACCTCTATGTGCTGAGGGACAACGGATGATGACCGGAACATTCCTGTCCGATGCCGAGCGCATGGACCGGCACTACCGGTACCAGCGCTTCATCTACGACCTGACCCGCACCCACTATCTGATCGGCCGCAAGCATCTGATCGAGGACCTCAAACCGGGGCCGGGTGAGAAGGTACTGGAGATCGGTTGCGGTACGGCATGGAATCTCATCCGCATTGCCGGGCGTTATCCTGAAGCCGAAGTGTTCGGGATCGATGTGTCGAACGCGATGCTGGACACCGCGCGTGCGTCCGTGAAACGGCATGGCTTAGCTGGCAGAATTCACGTCGCGCAGGCCGACGCGACCGCTTTCTCGGGACGGCAGGCGTTCGGTGCCGCCGAGTTCGATCGCGTGTTCTTCTCCTATGCCCTTTCCATGATACCGGGTTGGCGCGATGCCCTTTCGGCAGGCGTCGCGCATCTGGCGCCGGGCGGCCGGCTGCACATCGCCGATTTCGGCCAGTGTGAGAGACTGCCCAGCTCGTTCAAAGCGGCTTTCTTCCGGTTTCTTCAGCACTACACGGTCACGCCACGGGGTGACCTGGAGCAGACTTGTGAACGCGTGTGCGCAGAGCAGGGATTGTCGCTGACCTTCCGACGTCTTCACCGCGGTTACACGGACTACGCGGTTCTGAGCCGGACACCGGGACAAACCTGACAGGACCGCATGTCGAAAGCCGCTTCGGGAACAACAAGCCATGGACTGGATCGCGCTGGTTCTCATGATCTTCGCAGGGCTCGTAACGGCTCTTCATCTGGTCACAGCAAGTATTTCGATCATTAAGGTCCGTAAGCCGCCTCGCACGAAGCCGGGCGTCGTTGGCTCGGCGGACCAGGGGGTGACCATCATCCGGCCCGTGTGTGGCGTCGATCCGTTCGAGGAGATGACGCTCCGGTCCACCTTCGAGCTGACCTGTCCGCGCGTTGAGATCATCTTCTGCTGCGCCCGGGAGCAGGATCCGGTCGTTCCGCTGATCCGCTCGCTGATCGCCGCATATCCGGGTGTTCCCGCCAGGCTTCTCATCGGTGACGATCGCATCTGCGCCAATCCGAAGTTGAACAACCTGTTGAAGGGTTGGAAAGCGGCGGCCACGCCCTGGGTCATCATGGCGGACAGCAATGTGCTGATGCCGAATACCTATGTTGAAGAGATGCTCGGCTGTGCCGAGCGTGGAATTGGGCTGGTGTGCTCGCCACCGGTCGGCAGCCAGCCGCGCGGTTTTTCGGCTGAACTGGAATGTGCCTTTCTCAACACCTATCAGGCGCGCTGGCAGCTTTCGGCGGACGCAGCCGGATTCGGATTCGCCCAGGGTAAATCCATGCTCTGGAGGAAAGACGATCTCGATGCCGCGGGCGGGATCGGGGCTCTGGCCCTGGAAATCGCCGAAGATGCGGCGGCGACGAAGATCGTGCGCGGCCGGGGGCAACGGGTGAGACTGGTCGACCGGCCGTTCTCGCAGCCGCTGGGTTCGCGGACGGCGCGGCAGGTCTGGGACCGGCAGGTCCGCTGGGCACGGCTCAGAAGAGCGACGTTCCTGCCCTTCTATATTCCCGAACTATTTGCTGGCAGCGTGTTTCCAGTCCTGGCGAGCGCCGGCGCGGCGGCACTTCTGGGAGAAGATCCGTTGATTGCCGGGGCCGCAGTCCTCGCGCTCTGGCTTGCAGCGGAAGCTGTATTGGCCCACAGCGCCGGCTGGCACATGAGCTGGTGGTCTCCTGCGGCCTGGCTGGTCAGGGATCTGGCGTTACCGGTCATCTGGCTGCAGGGGCTGGCCGGCAGCTCGTTTACATGGCGCGGTAACGAGATGACCGTTGCCCAACCGGCACCGTGAAAGCGGCCTTGCCAACTGCGATCTAGGCTCGCGAAAATTTCAAATTGGCCTTCTGCACAACAGATGCGTAGCCCATGATGATGACCAGCTCGATCACGAAATAGACCGTGAGAAAGCCAACCAGGATCGTGAGTCCCTGGGTATCGAGCAGGCTTTTGCCCAGCAGCAGGGCGACCGCAATGTTGCGCACCGCGCTCTCGATGATCACCGCATGCTTGTCGGCCGGCGGGATACCGATCGTCGTGACGTGGGCTACGGCCATCGCCAGCACGATGAACAGTGCAGACGATGCGGCGATGTCGCGAGCGAGGTCAGAAAGCTGGCCGCTCATCGAGATAACGCTCAGAATAAGCACGATGCCGATGACGATGAACGAAAGTGTTCTCAAATACGGTCCGTGGCGGCTGACGAATTCCGGCATTTTCCGTTGCAGTATCGCGCCGGCCGCCAGTGGCACGCCCATAAACAGGAGCAGCTGG
Source organism: Hyphomicrobium sp. (assembly GCA_025458125.1). GTDB lineage: Bacteria > Pseudomonadota > Alphaproteobacteria > Rhizobiales > Hyphomicrobiaceae > JAGVSR01. The sequence continues at coordinate 28,619 of JALOTA010000010.1, read as the reverse complement.
CCGAGAATTTGAGTGGCCGGAATGGCGGCGAGGCCGAGCATCGTCGTGCCGAAATGCGGGAAGAGGCTCAACCACAGAGGGATCGTGAGCAGACACAGCAGCGTGGAAATTGCCGTGATCAAGGCAGAGAGCGAGACGTTAGCCCGGGCGATGTAGGTGTAATAGGTCGAGATGCCTCCACCCGGACAGAAGGACAGCAGCATGACGCACGCGGCGACGCGCTGGACGGGTCCCGTGGCCGAGATCACGGCAAGTCCGACGGCAGGCGTGATCAGGAGTTGACCCAGGGAGCCCGTCAGGACCGCGCGGGGCGAACGACGCAGAGCGGGCAGGGATTGGAACGTGATTTCCGTACCTGCAATAAACATCAGCAGGATGACGCAAATCGGCACGCCGAAGTCTATGAGTGCTGGAAGCACGTGTGGTTCCTTTGCCCGAAGTCCCGCACCAATTGCGCCGTAGCGCGGGCTTCATATCATGGTTTGAGGCGGAGGAACGTCCCTAGCGCAACCGGTGGAGGTCAGAAATAGCCCTCTTGCTTCTTCTTCTCCATCGCCCCGACCTCGTCATGGTCGATCATCCGGCCCGCCCGCTCTGATTTCCGCGCGTTGAAGACTTCGTTGAGCAAGGACGGCAGATCGGCGGCTGTGGATTCTTCTGCGGCCGTGTTGGGCCAGCAGCCGAGCGTGCGGAAGCGGACGTGGCGTTGAACGATGGGCTCGCCCGGCTGAACAAGCCCCTCGCCTTGTGGCACGAGCAGAAGGCCATCGCGTTCGATCGTCGGGCGTTCGGCCGCGAAATAGAGGGGGACCACATCCAGCCGCTCGCGGGCGATGTAGCGCCAGACATCGCGTTCGGTCCAATTCGAGAGCGGAAAAATTCGCGCGGTCTGCCCGGGTCCGAGCCTGCCATTTAGAAGCGTCCACATTTCCGGGCGCTGCTGGCGCGGGTCCCAGCGGTGGTGGAACGAGAACACGCGCTCCTTGGCGCGGCTGGCTTCCTCGTCGCGCCGCGCGCCACCGAAGGCGGCGTCGAAGCCGTGAGCGTCGAGCGCCTGTCTCAGAGCTTCGGTTTTCATGACGTTGGTGTAGGTGGACGGAGTGAAATCGAACGGGTTGATGCCGCGAGCGAGGCCCTCTTCGTTCACGTGCACGATGAGATCGGCATCGCCCTGGGCGGCGACCTTGTCGCGAAACTCATACATTTCGCGGAATTCCCAGGTCGTGTCGACGTGCAGCAGCGGGAACGGCAACCGTGAAGGCCAGAACGCCTTGCGTGCCAGATGCAGCAGCACGGTCGAATCCTTGCCCATCGAATAGAGAAGAACGGGCTTGCGGAATTGCGCGGCGGCTTCGCGGAGGATGTGGATCGATTCCGATTCCAGAACGTCCAAGTGGGTCAGTTTCGGCGCGGGTGCTTTGATCGTCATCTCAAAGGTCCAACTCGGCGGCGCCCGGGTGGCCGCGTGGCCTCTCGGACGCCGATTGCGGGGGCGGTGCAGCTGACGAGCCGATGATCAGCTTGCCGCCTTCAGTTTCGGTGTGGATGCTTCCCGTGTGCCGACCTCTGTCCATTGCAGATCGCCGGCGTAGCGCCAGGCGAGGCGGCCTTGCGCATCCATTGCGAAGAGTGCGAGCCAACGGTTGTCGAACAGGGCCTTGACGCCATCGTGGCGCTTAAGGATGTCCGTCATGGCCTCGCGAGGAGCCTCGATGCACACGGACAGGCGGACCGGCTCGTGCATGAAACGCATTCCATCGTGGATCGATTGCCAGGGCAGACCGGCACGTAACGCGCCGCCATTACCTTCGAGCACTCCCATGCCGCCGGTCACGTTGTGCAGCAGCTTGTTTCCGCCACCAAACGTCTCGGGTGATACGGTCGAGCCGTAGTACTGAAGGCTGATCCAGCTCGCCACGACGACCGGCGCCGTCATGATGAGTTCGAGAACCTTGAAGTTCTTGTCCTGCGCCCACTCGTAGTCGTGCAGGAAGGCGCGACCATCGAGGGTTCGTCCGTTGCTGCGCGATCGGGGTGCCGCGATGAAGGCCTTGCAGCCGGCCAGACCCCATTCCGGACGCACTTCCGCCCAATCCCGGCTCCGGCGCAGCACCTGCCGTTGCGTTCTTGCGCGCGGCAGCCGCAACATGCGTTCGGTTCGTGTGAGCGTCCCCGCAGTCTTCAACCATGCGCGCGCCTGTTCGAAGTCTGCGGCATGGGCGGCGGACGGGTGGTCCTTGTCGTACAGCGTGACCGTGTCGGTGGTGGTGTCGTGGAGCGCGGCCACGAACAGCGTGTCCGCGGGAATGGAAATGCCCCGTCCGGTCAGCTCCCGGCGTACGCCGGCGTCGTTGAGCAGCCCGGCAAGGAGCCGCGCGTTGGCTTCGCCCGAATATCCGCCGCACGCGCCGCAATGGAGCGCGCTCGCGTGCGGATTGTTCACGACGTTGGCTCCGTGACCCGCAAGCAGAACCAGGCGCGCGAAGTTTTCCGTCAGTGACATGGCGCGAAGAACGGTCTCGGCCGCGCCGCTCTTAGCGGCAAGGTCGAGTTCCGGCTGAAGACGCGGGGCCGGATCATCGGGTGCACCATGGCCATTCAGGCGCAAGGCGTCGCGCAGGAGCTTGGTCACGTAGACGGGGCCTGTCGCTTCGACGAACGCGAACGATGAAACGGCGGCAAGCTTGAAACGGCCCCAGGCCCGGCTCGCCCTGTTGGCGATGCGAACCTTCTGGTCGTACATCTCTTCAGTCGAGTCTCCGGAAACGCTGGATACGCCGGGGTTCAGCAGAACCGGCAAGCGGTGTTCCCGGACAACCGATGCAAAACGCCGATGGGATGTCGCGACGCCGAAGAATCCGGCGAATCCGAGCGTGCGAATTCCGGGGCTCAGCGATTCCAGGGCCCGGCGGAAAACCTCCGAGCGGACGTCGATACAGAATGCGGCTTGGAGTATCGGACGCTGGGTGGCGGTGGCCGGCGAAGGCGCCGCAAAGGTCGCCGCCAGATTGCGCTGCGCGGCCAACTCGGAGGCTTCATGGAGAACGATATCGACGATCTGCTCGCGCGTTGGCGCGACGGGAGCAGCATGGGCTTTGGCGAGGTCAGTCCACTTTGCTGCGATCTGATCGGTGTATCTGGTGAAGAGTGCCTCTTCCCACAGGAGACGGATGGCAAGCAGGTCGATGGAGGTCGTGTCCGTCGAGCCGGCAAGTTCTGCCTGCCAAAGCTGATAGCGGCCAACCTGGGCCCAGCCGCCAAGCGACATGAGCAGTTGATGAAAATAGGTTTCGAAGGCTGCGGGTTCGAGTCCCAGCGTGGTTACAGAACGCGCGAGGAATTGATGGGCCGTGTCCGGGGCCTCCGCAACGTGGGCCGCGAATCCCTTCAGGCCGATGATCTCCGGTGTCAGATCCTGGCTGGCAAAGGCCCGCCAGGCGGCAAAAGCGCTTTTGGAACGCGGCGCTGCCCAGAGCGCCTGACCTTCATCGAAGTAGGCAGACGCCCAGGCCCCGAACCGCTCGGAGATGAAGCCCGTCCAGTCGATGCCGCTCACTTCTGTCGCTAGGTCGGACACCGTCGGCAACGCCTTGGGCCGGACGGAGGCGGTTCTAGCCTCGGCCTTTAGTGTGGCGACGTCGGCGGGACGCAGCCCAGCCGGCTGCAGCCGCAGCGCTGCATCCAGATCCTCGTTGGTGATGGTCCCAGCTTCGATCTGCGCGAGATAATAAGCCCGTGGCATCGTCACGGGCGTTCCAGAAACGCGCGACAGGCGTGCTGCGACCTTGCCCAGATCTTCTCCGGTTTGTCCGAGGTACGGGTTCACCGCCACGCTCGACGCGAGAGGCCAGACGGGCGGAATAGCGCGGGCGGCGCGGTCGGCCGCATCCCCCAGGAAACTGCTCTGAAGGGGCATCACATGGGAAATGATGGTCATCGAATTTTTCCTTCAGGTTTCGGTTCAGGCGGGCTTGCGGGCAGACCAGTTGCCTAGGATGCGATCGACGATGGCGTTTGCATAAAGACCATTCGACAGATGCACCCGCAGGCTGGCTGCGGCCGGGTGGCCCGACCACAGGGGAAATGCGGACTGAACGATTGCAACGAACCCGAATGTCAGCAGTGCCGTCACGATCATTGCCCAGTCGAGCGGACCTGCGCCCGGTGTCGCCGGCAGAGCATCGGCCGTCAGCGCAACGGCTGCCGCCTGAAGGGCGAAGTAGCCGACTGCCGCTGCTGCCGAATAGATCGCGGTGCGCAGCGTGAGTTCACGAGGCGCCGCATCCGCGAGGCCCTGAGCGATCAGGTAGGCGACGCCAAAGATCAGGATGGCGCCGAGAGCGACAGCCTGAGGCGACTTTTCGGAGAACCCGAAGCCGGCGCCGATCAGCGCGTACATGGCGAGGGCAATCGCGAAGGCTTTGACGATCGCCATTCCGCTTGGAACGGCGACCGGTCCGGGACGCCGGTTCGCCGCTATCAGTTCCACTGCTGAACCGGATGCGAGAAACGCGTGGGCCTTGTAGAGCGAGTGAGCCACGATGTGCAGAAGGGCCAGCGGGAAGAGTGCAAGACCGCACTGGAAGATCATGAACCCCATCTGTGCCACGGTCGACCATGCCAGAGATGTTTTGACCGCAGGCTGCGTGAGCATTACCACGCCTCCAAACAGAGCGGTGAAGCCTCCGACGAGCGCGAGTGCCGCCAGAACTCCCGGCGCTGCCAGCATGACGTCAGCGAAGCGGATGAGAAGGAAACCTCCGGCGTTGATGACGCCGGCATGGAGAAGGGCGGAAACCGGCGTCGGCGCTTCCATAACTTCCGTCAGCCATCCGTGCATTGGAAACTGAGCCGACTTGAAAATAGCGGCAATGGCCAGAAGAACCGCAGCGGCGATGACGAACGGTTCTCCGGCGGAAGACCGCGACAGATCCAGGATCGAGGCAATGTCGGTGGTTGCGAACCCGTAAGCCAGCAGTGCGGCTGCCCCTGCGAGAGCGATATCCCCGGCCCTGGCAGCGACGAATTTCTTGCGCGCGGCGCGCTGCGCGGCAATGCGATCTGGGTAGAAGAGAAGGAGCTTGTGCAGAAGCAGGCTGGTTGCGATCCACGCCGCGGCGAGCTGAACGAGATTTCCAGCGCTGACGAGCAGCAGGACGGCTGCGAGCGTTGCTGTCAGCAGGGCAGTGAAGCGACCTTGCCCGGGCTCGCCATCGAGGTACGTGGCGGCGTAGCGCACGACGATCCAGCCGACGAACGAAACGAGGAGAAGCATGGTGACGCTGACCGCGTCGATGCGCGCCGAAAGGCCAATGCCCGCGATGCCGATCAGCTGCGATGTCGACGGACCGTTCTGGATCAGTTGCCAGGCCGTTACGAGGCCCGCCAGAAAGGCAATCGCGGCGGCGGCCTCAGCGAGAAGGGCGGGCACTCGCGGGTGCTGGCGCGGCGCGATCGCTGCGACAAGGGCAGCAAGAGCGAGAACGGCCGGTGCCGCGAACGGCAAGAAGGGGGTCCACATTCCGGATCTCCAGGGACAGCGATCCCACCGTGCTACCAGCTTGCTCCTCTTTCATAAAATTCAATTATTGAAACGTATCGTTTGATAATATCTAATGATGGGCTTCCGGGCCGTGACCTCGTTCGCAGGGAGACCGCTGTGCATTCCCTCAATCTGCATCATCTGAAAATCTTTTGGGTCATCACGCAGTCGGGCGGGCTGACGGCGGCAGCGCGGCGGCTCAACGTGTCTCCGTCGACGCTGTCAACGCAGCTCAAGGAGCTGGAGCAGCGCCTGGGGAGTCCGCTGTTCGTTCGCGAGAACAAAAAGCTGACGCTGACGGAGACGGGACGCGTCGTGCAGGATCACTGCGACGTCATTTTCCGGACCGCCAGCGAACTGACGCGAGCCCTGGGCCGCAACAGTTCCGCGCGAACCCAGTCGATCAAGGTCGGCTCGCTGGCAACCTTGTCGCGTAACTTCCAGCTGCAGTTTCTGAAGCCGCTACTTGATCGCTTGGATGTGGAGATCGAGCTGCGCTCGGCATCGCTGCCCGATCTCCTCGCAGGGCTCAGGGATCACACGATCGATCTTGTCCTTTCCAACCTTCCCGCACCGCACGCCGCGGAAACCGGCTGGCACAGCACGCTTGTTCATCAGCAGGCCGTCAGTCTCGTGGGCAGGCCCGAGGAGGGGCGCGGGCGCTTGAAGTTCCCGGATGCGTTGCGGACCAATCCCGTCATGCTGCCAAGTTCACAGAGTAATATTCGCGTTTCGTTTGATCTCCTGATGGCGCAGAACGAGATCGAGCCGATCATCATTGCGGAAGTGGACGACATGTCGATGCTCCGCCTCTTGGCGGGATCGCGGCCGGCCTTGACGCTCGTTCCGCCGGTCGTGGTCCGGCAAGAGCTGCGTTCCGGCGCTCTGGTCGAACGCTGCCGCATTCCCGATCTACAGGAGCGGTTCTACGCGATCACCCGCGAACGGCGTTTTCCCAATCCGCTGGTTCGCGAATTGCTCGCCGCCGGAACGCCATCGTCAAGACGTGTTGCCTGACCGTATCGACTTGGAAATTGGTCCAAGGCCGCTGCCTGAGGCGGTGTGTTCGTGGTAGTGGTTCGCGATGGCCAACGTTTACTCCAATGTTCCGAGGCATCCCGAGAAAGCGCATCGGGAAGAGACCGAACCGCTCCCCCGCCCGGCGTGGATCCGGGTCCGCGCGGTGGGTGAAGATATGCGATCGCAGACGATGGCCGTGCTGCGCGGTCATGGCCTGTCGACCGTCTGCGAGGAGGCCAGTTGTCCCAATCTGGCGGAATGCTGGAGCAAACGGCACGCCACTTTCCTTGTCATGGGAGATATCTGCACGCGCGGTTGTGGGTTCTGCAATATCCGAACCGGCGTCCCAGGCGCGCTCGATGCTGGCGAACCGGAGCGGGTTGCGGCCGCCGTGCGAGACATGGGCCTGACGCACACCGTAATTACGTCCGTCGACCGCGACGATCTCAGCGACGGCGGTGCCTCTCACATCGCGGCCGTCATTCGCGCGGTCCGGGAGTACGCGCCCGGGACGACGATCGAGGTTCTGACGCCTGATTTCCTGAAGAAGCCGGGTGCGCTGGAGATCGTGATGGATGCCGGGCCGGACGTGTTCAACCACAATATCGAGACGGTGCCGCGTTTCTATCCGTCGATCCGGCCGGGGGCGCGGTATTTTCATTCCATCCGCCTGTTGCAGGCCGCGAAGGAATTATCCTCGCGAATGGTGACGAAGTCCGGCCTGATGGTTGGTTTCGGAGAGACGCGCGACGAGATCATTCAGGTGATGGATGATCTCCGGTCGGCCGAAGTCGATTTCATTACGATCGGTCAGTACCTGCAGCCGACAAGACGGCACGCACCCGTGGTTGACTATGTCAGCCCGGAGACGTTCGAAGCCTATGCCTCTCTGGCGCGTGGCAAGGGCTTCAGCATGGTTGCGGCGTCGCCGCTCACACGATCGAGCTATCATGCCGGCGAGGATTTCGAGCGTCTGAGGGCGCAGCGCCAGACAGGGCGCGATTGAAGAAAAAGCCCTTCGGAGGGGGGGGCTCCGAAGGGCAAGGCCCGGCTGGCTGGGGGGGAGCGGCCGGGCAGATCGATCGAAAGTGCCGAGGAGGGGCCGGGCGCTTCCGATGTTTTTGAGACTAGGCGGGCCGGGAGAGACGCGCTGTTCCGTTCGGAACCGGCCGCTCGTGGCACAAAAAAACGTCCCACCCTGGGGGCGGGACGTTTGAATTGTCTCTTCGCTATCCTTAGCCCTTGTCGCCGGCGACTGCGGCTTCTTGCGGCTTGCCCACGATCGTGACGATCATGTTGTCGGTGTCGAGAAGGCGCTTCGCAACGCGCCTGGCGTCGTCCAGCGTGATGGCCTCGATCATGGCATTGCGCTTTTCGACGTAGTCGGGCCCGTAGCCTTCTTCCATCAAGCCGAGAAGCTGGGTTGCGATTTTCACATTGGTATCGAACCGCAGGGCATACGAACCGGTCAGATAACTCTTGGCGTTGGCGAACTCTGTCTCGTTCGGACCTTCGTTTGCGACCTTCTCCAGTTCCTGCCGGATCAGGTCGATGGAGGTCTTGACGGCATCGTTGCGCGTTGCCACGCCACCCGAAAAGATCGAAGCGTTCCGCATCGGCTGCAGGTAGCTGTACACCGAGTATGCCAGGCCGCGTTTTTCACGGACTTCTTCCATCAGCCGGGAGGCAAAGCCGCCGCCGCCGATCAACTGGTTGAGGACGAACGCGGTCAGGAAGTCGGGGTCTTTGCGGGGCATCGCGCCGAAACCGAACACCGCCACGGACTGGGGAACGTCCATCTCGATGACTTTTGTCTTGCCGCCCGTCGCCGGCGCGATTTTCTCGACGGTTGCCAGATCGGCTTTCTCCGGAAGGCTGCCGAAGACCTTGTCGAGCAGGGTGCCCAGTTCAGCGGCGCTGATGTCTCCCACGGCCACCACGCGCAGGTTGGACTTCGCGAAGACTTTCTTGCGGTAGGCATCCAGGTCTTCCGGCGTAATGGACGAGACGCTCTGTTCCGTGCCGCTTGCGCGCCGGCCGTAGGGATGATCGCCGAAAGCAAGCGCGTTCCATTCGTCGGACGCAACGCGATCCGGGTCCTTGGCGGCGTAGACGAGACTGGCGAGGATCTGCTGTCTGATCCGCTCGGCGGCGTCCTTGTCGAAGTGCGGCTTGTTCAGGGCCGCGGCGAGGAGGCCGGCGGCTGCATCGCGGTTGACCGTCAACGTTTCGAAGTTGCCATAGAAGGCATCCTGCGAGTCGGAGAAGCTTAGACGGACAGCGAGGTCCTCCAGGCGCTCCTGAAAAGCCGCAGCATCGAGTTCGCCGGCTCCCTCGTCGAGCATGGCTGACACGAAGTTTGCCACGCCATCCTTTCCAGCCGGGTCCTGTGCGCTGCCGCCGTCGAAGGAGAAGCGCATCGCCATCATCGGATTGGAATGATCTTCGACGAGCCAGGCTTCGATGCCGCCTGGGCTCTTCACAGTCTGAATTTGCATAGCTTCTGCCGGCCTGTTGAACACGAAGAGGATAAGCGCTGCCAGGAGAAGCGGCAGTGCGTAGAGCAGGCGTTCGCTTGCGCTGAGTGACGTATCCGGCGCGCGTGCGGTGATGGCGGTTTTCCGCGTTGTCATAAAGGGGATCTCCTCGTCACATCAGGAACGGGACTTGGACGGAGTGGCTTCTGCGACGGGAGCCTTGAGCGGTTTGAGAATGCCCGTGACGGAACGGCGAGCGTCGAGGTAGCTGCCGGCCGCCTTTTTCACGTCGTCGAGCGACACCTTGCTGATCTCGTCGGGCCAGCCCTCGATCTGCGGAATCGTCCGGCCGATGGAGAGAGCCCAGCCGTAGCGACGGGCGAGAGAAGCCTGATTGTCGTTATCGTAGATGTACTCGGCAACATACGTGTTCTTGGCACGTTCGAGTTCGGCCGAGGTGACCCCGTTGGCGGCGACATCGCTCAGAACGGCATCGATGGACGCTTCGAGACGGTCAAGTTCGACGCCATCGGCGGCGACGGCATAAAGCGAAAACTTGCCGTCATCGAGCGCTGAGCCCATGTAGCTGCCGCCAGCCGACGATGCGACTTTGTCCTCAACCACCAGCTTCTTGTAGAGCCGGCTCGTCGGTCCATCGAGAGCGATCTTGGCCAGCAAGTCGAGAGCTTCGGCCTCGCGAGGTGCTGCGGTGGCGTAGCTTGGCACGACGTAGTCACGGTGGATCGAGGCCTTGCCCGCGCGCGGATCTTCCAGCGTCACGCGGCGGGCAACGCGCTGCGGCGGGTCGCTGGGGCGAACGGAACGGGGCGCCGCGGGGTTGGCCGGGATCTTGCCGTAGGTTTCTGTGGCGTATTTCTTGACCTCTTCGGGCGTGACGTCGCCTGCAACCACGAGGATGGCGTTGTTGGGCGCGTAATACCGCTTGTAGAACGTCATCGCGTTCTCTGGCGACAACTGAGCGATCTCGTGCTCCCATCCGATCACTGGGACGCCGTAGGGGTGATGCAGATAGAGCGATGCGTCCATCTGCTCATCGAGAATGGCCGCCGGATTGTTTTCGATGCGGGAACGGCGCTCTTCCAGGATCACGTCGCGCTCCGTCAGCACTTCCTTCTCGGCGAGCTTGAGATTGGCCATGCGATCGGCTTCCATCTCCATGACCTTCGGCAGGCGGTCCTTGGAAATGCGCTGGAAATAGCTCGTCACATCGTGCCCGGTGAACGCGTTGTCCTGACCGCCGAGGCGCGAGACGATCTTGGAGAACTCTCCGGAGGGAATGTGCTCCGTCGATTTGAACATCAGATGCTCAAGGAAGTGAGCAATCCCCGAGACGCCTTTCGGCTCGTCGGCGGCCCCCACCTTGTACCAGACCATGTGGGTGACGACCGGAGAGCGGGTGTCGGGGATGACGACAACCTGCAAGCCATTGTCGAGCGTGAACTCGGTAACGCGGGGGGCGGCGTACGCCGCTGTGGGGGATTTTGCGAGGGCGAACATGCTGGCGATCACCACGAAGCAGAGATGAAGAAGGGGGCGAACCGAAGCGGCCATGGAATCCTCAAAGTTCGAGCGGTTACGCGATTGCGCGGTGCCGCATGACCGAGGATGTCGGTATGCAGGGGGCCCGTGTCAAATGACAAGCCGTTCATGCCGGGCCAGACCGTCGCTCGTTGGCCATATGGGGTGGTAAATCGACTGGTGCGCGTCGTTGCTGCTGGCGGGCAACATAGAGACTTGGCCGGAAGTTCGGCTCTTGCCGTGGACAGTTTGCCGGTCGGTGGGCGCTACTGTTCGCCGCCTATCACCAGGGCGTCTTCGCCGCCATTCCACTTCTTTACAGCGCTCAAGACCGATGGGCGGCAGGGCCCCAGCGGGCCTTCCACAGAGTCGGCGCTGGCGTCGCCGGCGGCCCGGGCCGGGTCGTAATTCTTGCGGCAGAATTCTTCGTGCTGCTTTAGCTTCTCAGCTTCGCTGACCAGAACTTTGCGATCCGGATCGTCGAGCGCGACCGTCACGTCGGTGGCGGTCGATTCAGGCGCCACACCGGGGGACGGGAGGCTCGCCGTCGACGGCGGAACGACGAGCGGGGTTCGGGCTGCAAGCTGAGGTTCTGCGGCCTTGGGCTGGTTGGAGCCCACGCCGAGTGCGTCGAAAACGCCACCGTTCAATTCCACATCGTCCATCGAGCAGCCGCCGGCAGCGAGGGCCGCAATCACTGCCGCCGCAAGCCGGATCGAGTGCCTCGATGGGAGCGAAATCATCATCGGTTCTCCGCGCGGAGCCAAAGATTCGGGCGCCGGCATTATCGAGCGTTACGAAGTCTTTGCGGCGTCTTTGCGACTCGCAATGAAGGAGTCGTACAGCAGCGCTGCCACACCGGCAACAATCGCCACATCGGCGATGTTGAACACGTACCAGTAGAAGCCGAACGCATGCAGAGAGTAAAAATCCGCAACACCGCCAAGCCACAAACGGTCGATGGCGTTGCCGATGGCGCCGCCGATGATCAGTCCCAGCCCCCAGGCCATCAGCCGGGACTGGCCGTCCCGGCACAGCCATATCCAGAGCGTCAGACTGGCCGCCAGCGCGAAGCCGGCAAGACCTAACTGCCAGGAATAGCTTGAGGAATCGAACATCGAATAGCTAACCCCGGTATTGAGCACGTAGACGAAATCGAGAAACGGCGCGACCGTTACGCGACCACGACCCTCTATTCCGAAAACGAAAAGCATCCACAACTTGTTGGCCTGATCGAGCAGCAGCGTGACCAGCGCGACTTTGGCCGCCAGCGCCGAATACGGGCCCCAGAACCATCCGGAGGGGGGCGTTTTTGCGTCTGGTACTCCGGACGTCGTCATGTCGATCCCTGGTTGCGCGGGCGGCGCACGCCCGGACGGATCATCCAGAGCGGTATTCGCGCGGGGAAGTCAAATGCGCCATGCCTGGGGGGCGGTGCTGGCCGGCCGCGGGCAGGGTTGTCATCGCGGGGCCGTTGCCCCATAAACGCTCCGGGCTGGCGGCGGACGCATCCCTCGCCAACCGGGTCAGGTCGGGAACGAAGCAGCCCCAACGATCAGGACGCGGGTCGTCCGCCAGCCTTAATTCCCGTTACCGCGCCGTCTCGCGCACCTCAAGCGCGCTGGCGCTCCACTGGGGCGCGATCCGTCGTGGGTCGCATTGGCCCCCCGGCTGCTGGAGCCGGTGACAGGGCGGCATCACCGAGATGGCGAAGAAGAAGACAGACGGGGCCGATAACGACCGTAGGGCCAGCGCGCCCTACGTGGTGCTGGCGCGCAAGTACCGGCCGCAGACGTTCGACGATCTCATCGGCCAGGATGCCATGGTGCAGACGCTGCGCAATGCGTTCGCGGCCGGGCGCATCGCCCAGGGATACATGCTGACCGGCGTTCGCGGCGTCGGCAAGACGACGACGGCGCGTATTCTCGCGCGGGCTCTGAATTACGAAACAGACACCATCCACCAGCCGACCGTCGACATGCCGGTTCTGGGCCGGCACTGCGCGGAGATCATCGAAAGCCGGCACCCCGACGTCATCGAGATGGACGCGGCGTCGAATACCGGAGTCGAGAATGTCCGCGAGATTATCGAAAGCGCCCGTTACCAGCCGATCCTGGCGCGAACCAAGGTGTTCATCATCGACGAAGTCCACATGCTCTCAAAGAACGCGTTCAACGCTTTCCTGAAGACGCTGGAAGAGCCCCCCGAGCATGTGAAGTTCATTTTCGCGACGACGGAAATTCGCAAAGTGCCGGTGACGGTGCTGTCGCGCTGCCAGCGGTTCGATTTGCGCCGGGTGGATGTCCAGCAGCTTTCGGAACACTTCCGGCGCATCGTGGATAGGGAAGGCGCGCGCGCCGACGCCGATGCACTGACCATGATCGCTCGTGCTGCGGGCGGCAGTGTGCGCGACGGGCTGTCGATCCTCGATCAGGCGATTGCGATGGGGTCGGGAACGGTGTCTTCCGACGTGGTTCGCAGAATGCTGGGTTTGTCGGACCCGGGCCGTCACTTCGATCTCCTGGAACGGCTGCTCGCGGGCACTCCGGCCGAAGCTCTCAAAACCTTCGAAGCCATGCATCGCGACGGCGCCGAACCCAGCCAGCTTCTGGTCGAACTCGCCGATGCGGTGCATCTGGTGACGCGCTGCAAGGTGCTTGGTGGCGGCGCGCGCAACGACGGGGCGACCGAGGACGACAAGCGGAGAGCGTCGGCTCTCGCCGGACGGCTTTCGATGCCCTTGCTGGCGCGTGCCTGGCAGATGCTGCTCAAAGGCATCGACGAGACCGGCTCGGCGCCCGATCCGATGGCGGCGGCCGAGATGGTCCTGATCCGCATCGCATTCGTGGCCGACCTGCCGCCGCCTGACGAGATCATCAAGGCTCTGGGGGGAGAAGGTCAGATTGCTCGCCGCGCACCGAGCGGAGCGCCGCCTGTGCAGGAGCGCGATCAACGCTCGCCGCTCAATGAAGTGCCTCAGGCGCAAGTCCGGTCCAATGAGATTGCGCAGGTCCTGGAGCCCGACGGCATCGACGAGCCGGGCGCTGCGCCTCCTCTAGAGGCCTACGGAGATCTTATCGAGGGTCTGGGGGACGAGGACGACCAACTGCCGGTGCAATCTACGCCGGCACTGCGTCCGCTGCGCAATTTCGAAGATGTCGTCGAGCTTGCCGGGGAGCGGCGCGACGCACGGCTCAGGGCGCATCTGGAAGAATATGTCTCGCTCGTGAAGTTTGACGGCGCTGCCGGTTCGATCGATCTCTTTCTGCTGCCTGGAGCGCCGGCGGAGATCGCCAACGATCTGCGCGAAAAGCTCAACCGATGGACCGAACGGCGTTGGATGGTGGTTCTGTCCAAGACGCCGGGCGAGCCGACGATAAGCCAGCAGCGGCGCGAGCGTCAGTCGATCGAACTCGCTTCCCTAAAGAAGCACCCGGGGGTCGCGGCCGTCTTTGAAGCATTTCCTGATGCGAAAGTTGCAGCCGTCAGACGGACGGCGCGTGCGAACGACGACGAGGCCGGGACGGGTTGAACTCCTTATCCCCGCTCGCTCGCAAGCCAACACGGAACTCAGCCGGTCAGAGGTCAGAATGAAAGACATCATGGGCATGATGAAGCAGGTGGGCCAGATGCAGGCCCGCATGCAGAAGATGCAGGAAGAATTGGCGGCGACCGAGATCGAGGGGCAATCGGGCGCCGGTCTCGTTCGCGTTACCTTGAACGGCAAGGGCGATATGAAAAAGATCGCCATCGACGCCAGCCTCATGAAGCCGGGCGAGGGCGAGATTCTGGAAGATCTGGTGTTGGCCGCCAACCAGGATGCGCGGGCGAAGCTGGAGACGATGATGGCCTCCAAAATGGCCGAGGTAACGGGCGGCCTTCCGCTTCCGCCCGGGCTCAAACTGTTTTAGCGTGCGCGCCAGGCGCGGCAGGGAGCTTGCGCAAGCGGGGGACAACGACGCATGACCTCCCCAGGTTCGCCGGCGACGGCAAGGTTTTCATCGCTGTCTCCGGCTGCGGCTTGGGCGACCGGGATCGCCATTATCGCGCTTCTTGCCTTCATCCTGTGGTCGATGGGACGAGCGCCGATCTGCACCTGCGGAACCATAAAATTCTGGCATGGAGCCGTGCAGAGTTCGGAGAATTCCCAGCATATCGCCGACTGGTACACGCCGAGCCACGTCATTCACGGCTTCATTTTTTATGGCCTGCTCTGGTGGTTGATGCCGAGCTCCTCGTTCGTCACGCGCCTCCTGCTTGCGCTGGGCATCGAGAGTGCCTGGGAGATCCTCGAGAACACGAGCATGACCATCGAGCGCTACCGGTCGGCAACCATCGCGCTCGATTACTACGGCGACAGCATTCTGAATTCCGTTATGGATGTTTTGGCCATGGCCGGCGGGTTCTGGCTGGCCTCGGTTCTGCCGGTCGCGGTGACGGTCTGTCTGGCTGTCGGGATGGAGCTTTTCACCGGATACATGATACGAGACAACCTTACTTTGAATGTCATCATGCTCGTTTATCCGCTCGATTTCATAAAGGCGTGGCAATCGGGTGCCGGCTAGGCTCGAAGCGGAATCGTGTTAAGCGCCGCAATGAAGCCGTGCTAGCTGAGCCCCACCCATGTCGAAGAAAATCGCAGGCCCTGAAATCGAACGGCTCGTGCAGCTTCTTGCACGGCTGCCGGGGCTTGGTCCGCGCTCGGCACGCAAGGCCGCGCTTGGACTTCTCAAGAAGCGCAACGAATTGCTGGTGCCGCTTGCAGATGCGTTGAAGGCCGCCGTTGAGAAAATTGTCGAATGCCCGGTGTGCGGCAATCTCGATACGGTTTCGCCGTGCACGATCTGTCAGGATCCGCGGCGTGATCCGTCGCTCATCGTCGTGGTGGAAGAGGTCGGAGATTTGTGGGCGCTGGAGAGGGCCGGCGTCGTCAACGCGCGGTATCATGTCCTGGGCGGGCATCTCTCTCCGCTCGATGGTATCGGCCCGGAAAAACTCAACATCGGTTCCCTGGTGCAGCGGGCGGCGGCGCCAGACGTTTCCGAAATTCTTCTGGCGCTCAACGCCACGGTGGAAGGGCAGTCGACCGCGCATTATGTGATGGACCAACTCGCCGGCTTGGACGTGACGGTGTCGCGTCTCGCTCAAGGCGTTCCGGTCGGTGGCGAGCTCGATTATCTCGACGAAGGCACTCTCGCGGCGGCCATCAAGTCGCGGCGGCGCGTTTGAAGAGAGACGGAGCAGACTGGCATGGAAGCGGCGGAACCAATCCGGACCGGGGCTGTCCCGGCGCAGCCGCCGCGTTTCGTCACCGGGTCGTTGCTCACACACATTCTCATCATGACGGGAACGGGTGCTGTCGGGCTGATCTCGATCTTCATCGGTGATCTCGCCAATATGCTGTTTCTTTCGTGGCTGGCGGATGAGGCTGTCGTCGCTGCCGTCGGGTACGCGAGTTCCATCCTGTTCTTCACGACGTCGATCGGGATCGGCCTGTCGATCGCGGCGACGGCTCTGGTTTCTACGGCCGTGGGTGCCGGAGAGAAGGATCGGGCGCGGAGGCTGGCGTCGAGCGCGCTGATGTTGACGCTCGCCGCCTCGATCGTTCTGACGGCCATCGTATGGGTTGCCGTTCCCTGGCTCCTGTCGCTGCTCGGCGCCGAAGGACGCACGCACGGTCTGGCGCGGGACTATCTCTGGATCCTGGTTCCGTTTCTGCCGCCGCTGGCGATTGCGATGACGTCGACCGGCCTGTTGCGCAGTGTCGGCGATCCGCGGAGAGCCATGCACATCACGCTCATTGGGGCCGTGGTGAATATCCTGCTCGATCCATTGTTCATCTTCACGCTGGGGCTCGGGATCAGCGGAGCGGCCATCGCCTCGGGCCTCGCGCGGCTGGCGATGGTGGTCTACGGGCTCTACGCCGTGGTGCGTGTGCACGACCTCGCGGCGGCGCCGTCGATGGCTGCCGTTGAGCAGGATTGGCCGCCTCTGCTCGCGGTCGCAGTTCCGGCGGTTCTGACGAATATCGCAACGCCGGTCGCAAACGCCTATGTCACGGCGGCGATCGCGACCCACGGGGACAGCGCGGTTGCAGCCTGGGCGATCATCGGGCGCCTCATTCCCGTGGCGTTCGGCGCCATCTACGCGTTGTCGGGATCGATCGGTCCGATCATTGGACAGAACTATGGTGCTGGCGAGCACGAGCGCATGCGACGGACGTTCACATTGTCTCTGTGGGTGACAGCCGTGTTCACCTTGCTCGCGTGGGTTTTGCTGACATTGGGGACCGGGCTCATCGTGGACTTCTTCAAGGTCACGGGGAGTGCTGCGGATCTCATAAGGCTCTTCAACGTCGTCCTGTCGCCGCTGTTCGTGTTCCTCGGCGCACTGTTTGTCGCCAACGCCGCGTTCAATACTCTCGGGCACGCGCGGCTTTCGACGTGGCTGAACTGGGGGCGAGCCACCATCGGCACGATCCCGTTCGTCGAGTTCGGATCGCGGCAGGCCGGTGCTGAAGGCGTTCTGGCCGGGAACATGATCGGCGGTATCGGCTTCGGAGTGCTTGCCGTTTGGCTCTGCTACCGGCTGATGCAGCGCCTGCGGCCGGATGCGACCGAATAAGGCGGCGGCTCGCCTCGAATCGGTTGCTGAAGTATCCGATAGAAGAAGGGCGCCCCGTGATGGGGTCTTGCCGCTCAGGAACGCCGATGTCCTCATCCCCAGCCGGAGTGCCGAAGCGTATCGCGATCGTCGCGCCGACGCTGGCCGGAGTCCTTCGCGACCGCGCCAACCTGATCCATGCGCTTACGGCGCGCGGGCACAGCGTCCTGGCGGTTGCGTCCTCGCAGTTGGCGGGTGAAGTGGCGGCGCTGCACCACCTGGGCGGCGAACATCGCAACTTCGACCCCCGGCCGCCGGGAATGGCCCTCTTGGCCGGTCGTAAGGTCGTCCAGGCGGTGCGCGACATTCTCTCGGAGTGGAAGGCCGATACGGTGATCGTCTCGGGCCAAGATCTCGCCGGGCGCGCCGCATCGGCGGCCCGCAAGGCCGGGGCTGTCCGTGTGATCACCATCGTCGGAGGTCTAGGATCAGGAGGCGACGAAGACCGCCGGGCAACCGCGCAGTCCTATCGCCACGCCGTGAAGCTCAGCGACGCGGCCGTTCTGCACAATGCCCATGATGCGCGTCTTTTTTCCGGCGCGCTCAAGCTGCCGGACGGCTTCCCGGTCGTCGTTGTTACGGGCGACGGCGTGGATATCGACGCTTTCACACCTTCTCCCCTGCCGGACCCAACCGGGAGCGTCACATTCGTAATGATCGCAGACCCCGGCCAACGCCAGGCCATCGAGGCCTATGTGTCGGCTGCGAGAGAGATCAGCGCGCGGGGAGTGCCTGCCAGGTTCGAACTCGCCACGGATCGCGAGATGGCTGAGGAGACCGCCTTCCTCACCGCCGGTGGCGTCGTGTTTCTCGGCCGGGCATCGGACCCCAATCAAGTGCTGGCGAATGCCCATGTGGCGGTTCATTTAGCGGCGGACGACGGGGCGCCGGCGGCACTGAAGCAAGCACTCGCCGCCGGCCGTCCGGTGTTGACGCTCGATGTCCCGGGTTGCCGTGAGGCCGTCGACGAACGCGTCAATGGTTGTCTCGTCCCGCCGAACGACGGTCGGGCCCTGGTGGCCGCTCTGGAGAGCTTCCTTGTTCACCGTGATCTGCTGGCGTCGGAAGCGCGGGCCGCCCGTGCGAAGGCCGTGCAGGCGTACGACCGGCACAAGGTGCTGGCACCCGTGGTGGCGGCGGTGGAAGGCAGCTGACCCCCCCTTGGGAGGTGGTCTCAGCGGGTCTTCTCCGGCTCGCAGTGGATTGACCCCGGCGGCCGGGTCTCTTATCTGACGCGAATGGCCAAGCTTCCCATCATTACGCTTCCCGACCCGATCCTGCGCCGGGCCTCCGATCCGGTGGAACGCGTGGACGCGGACGTTCTCCGGCTGGCGGACGACATGCTCGAAACGATGTACGACGCGCCGGGGATTGGGCTGGCCGCGATACAGGTCGGCGTGCCGAGAAGGCTCGTTGTTCTCGATTGTGCCAGCGAAGGTGAAAAGCCCGATCCTCGGGTGTTGATCAACCCCGAGATCCTCGATCTCAGCGGTCAGACGAAGGTCTATGAAGAAGGCTGCCTGTCCATTCCCGATTTCCGCGTGGACATCGAACGGCCGGCGGAACTGCGCCTGCGCTACATCGACCGGGACGGCAAGCTGCAGGAACACGATGCCAGCGGATTGCTGGCGACCGCCATTCAGCACGAGCTTGATCACCTGGACGGCAAGCTGATCATCGACTTTCTCTCGCGACTGAAACGCGAAATGGTTGTGCGCAAGTTCAAGAAGCTGGCGCGGCAAGACGGTCCGCTCTAACCGCTCACCAGCCGGGGGGCTTCCTAGATGGCGCTGCGTCTCGTGTTCATGGGAACGCCGGAGTTCTCAGTGCCTTGCCTTGATGCTCTGGTGGCTCGCGGGCATGAGGTCGCCGCCGTCTACTCGCAGCCGCCGCGGCCTGCTGGACGGGGAATGGCGGATCGAAAGTCGCCCGTCCATGTCCGTGCGGAAGCGCTGGGTATTCCGGTGCTGACGCCAAGAACGCTGAAAAGCGCCGAAGCGCTCTGCGAATTCTCGGGGCACGCCGCGGATGCCGCCGTGGTCGTCGCCTACGGGCTGCTGTTGCCGCGGGCGGTGCTCGACGCGCCGCGGCATGGTTGTTTCAACGTTCATGCCTCGGCACTGCCTCGCTGGCGTGGGGCCGCGCCGATCCATCGCGCCATCATGGCCGGCGATGCCGAGACGGCGGTGATGGTCATGAAGATGGAGGAAGGGCTCGATACCGGTCCCATCTGCGCGACAACCCGTGTTCCGATCGGGCCACTCGTCACGACGGGTGAATTGCACGACATCCTCGCCGCTGAAGGCGCAGCGCTGATCGTCGATGCGATGGACAAACTGGAGGCCGGTCAGTTGCCCGCTGTGCCGCAACGCGCCGAGGGTGTCGCCTACGCCGCCAAGATCGACAAGAAGGAGTCGCGCATCGATTTTTCGCGACCGGCCAACGAGGTTCACAATCATATCCGCGGGCTGTCGCCGTTTCCGGGAGCGTGGTTCGAGGCGACGGGACCTGAAGGGACGCTGGAGCGGATCAAAGTCCTGCGCTCGGAGCCTGCGGCGGGTAGCGGTCCTGCCGGAAGCGTGCTCGACGATGCCCTCACGATCGCCTGTGGCGCAGGCGCCGTGCGTCTGATCGAAGTCCAGCGGGCCGGCCGGAAGCCAATGCCGGCAGCGGAATTCCTGCGCGGATTTCCGTTGGCTGTTGGTACAACCGTTAAGCAAACGTAAAGATCGCCGGTGCAGTCGGCAAGCCGTGCCCTAGGATGCGATCACGCACCAGCCGTGCTGTTCTGGAGTATCCAATGTCCCGCGTTCTTGCGTCTGTTCTTGCTTTGTCGGCCACTGTCGCAGCCTCTGCCGCGCTTGCGCAGTCTTCGACGATCCGGATCGAGCCACGCCCGGTTTACGGGGCGACCGTGACGATCGAAGAGGGGGTTCGCGTCTACCGTCCGCTGCCGCCGGACAAGTATGTGATCGTCAATCCGAACGGGACGCCGGTCAATCTCGGCGTGTCGGAAATGAACGTGACAGAGACGCGGCGCTCCTATTCCAAGAGCGTGAACAACAATTACAACCACGGCTCACCCTGGAACGGCTGGTGGGGCGGCTACCGGCCTTGCATTCCCGCCGTCGGCGACAGTTGCTGACGTTGTCTTGAGACGCGCGCCGGACGTGGCATAAGGGGCACCGCGCCAGACGCGGCGCCCCTTCTTCATCGATCGGCGCGAGCAGATGCCACGCTATAAACTCGTCATCGAATACGACGGCACGCCGTTCTCGGGCTGGCAGTTGCAATCCCACGAGCCCTCCGTCCAGGGCGCGCTGCAGGAAGCCATCCTTCGTTTCGCGGGCGAACGCGCCATCGTGCGCGGGGCCGGGCGCACGGACGCGGGAGTGCACGCGCTGGGGCAAGTGGCGCATGTGGATCTGGGGCGGGATTGGCAACCGGACCGTGTACGCGATGCTCTCAACTTCCATCTGAAGCCGGCGCCGTGCGCGGTGATCGCCTGCGAAATGGTGACGCCGGCGTTCGATGCGCGATTCAGTGCCATCGGCCGGCACTATGTTTATCGCATCCTCACACGCCGAGCCCGGCCGGTTCTCGATCGCAATCGGGTGTGGTGGTGGACGCGGCCACTCGACGCCGACGCCATGCGAGCGGCTGCGCGGCATCTCGTCGGCCGGCACGACTTCACCACCTTCCGGGCGGCCCAGTGCCAGGCCGCTTCACCCGTTCGCACGCTCGACCGCTTGGATGTATCCCGAGAAGGCGACGAAATCGTCGTCCGGGCTTCCGCGCGCTCGTTCCTGCATAACCAGGTGCGCTCGATGGTTGGTACGTTGAAACTCGTTGGCGAGGGCAAGTGGCAGCCGGGCGACGTTGCGGCGGCGCTCGAAGCTCGCGACCGGACGCGATGCGGTGCAGTGGCACCTGCATGCGGCCTCTACCTCGAACGGGTCGATTATCCCGACGACGTTTGACGCGTCGGGATCACAGGCGCTGTTCGATGTGGCTGCCGCCGATCGTCTTTGAAACGTAGAACCCGACGGGAATGGCCTGTTGGACGAGCGGGACGTGCGAGATGACACCCACGGAGCGCGTCGCTCCGACGATGTCCTGCAGCGTCTGCAGTACCGTTTCGAGTGTGCCGCTGTCGTTATCGCTGTCGAGGCTGCCAAAGCCTTCGTCGATGAAGATCGTGTCGAGGCGGACGCTGCCGTGAGCGCTTTCGACAACGTCCGACAAGCCAAGCGCGAGAGCAAGGGCCGCGATGAATGTCTCGCCGCCTGAGAGCGTCGATGTCGGGCGTTGCCGGCCGGTATGCGAATCCTCAACGGCAATCCCGAGGCCGCGCCGGGCCAGACCTTTGCCTTCGATCTCGCGGACCAGGGCGTAGCGTCCGCGCGTCATCGGGTTGAGCCTGAGATTGGCTGACTCGAGAACGCGATCGAAGAGTGCCGATATGGCAAAAGTCTCGAGATTGATCTTGCGTTCGTTGTCTCCGGCGAATGCTTCGGCGAGTTCGCGAACGGGTGCGGTTTCCTTTTCGAGCCTTGCAAGCCGCTCGGCTTCGGTGGAGAGTTCCGACCGCAGCTTCTCCAGGAGCCGCAAGCGTGCGCCCGCTTCGCTTGCTGCTTTCTCCAGGGACTCATGGTGCGTCTTTGCGGTGTCGCGGGCCGACGCCAGAGCAGCAAGATCGGGACGTGTGTGTCCTGCGATCGCGGCGCGGGCACGCTCCAGCCTGTCAGCCGCCGCTGCTCGCTTCTCGCTATAGGTTTGCAACTGCGTCTCAAAAGCCGGGATGGCCGTCAGATCGGCTTTGCCGTTCTCGTAGATCTCCACTGTCAGACCTGCGGCGGCAAGGCGCGCTGCAAAGCGTTGCTCCTCAAGTGTGAGCCGCTCGTTCCTGCGAAGTCCTTCCTCGGCGATCGTCTTTTGCTGGCTGGTGGTCGCGGACAGATGTTTTGCGGCTTCGCGCTCGGCGGACATTGCCGCGTTTAGGTCTTTCTCGAAGCCTGAGATCAGGCGTTCGAGTTTGGCTATGGCCGCCGTGAGGACCGCGCGTTGGCGCAGATCGGATGGAATGGTTGAGAGAGCGCTGTGATAGGCTTGGCGCGCAGCGGCTGCGGCCATTGCCGCCTTAGTCTGGCTTTTCAAGGCCAAATCAAATGCCTCGGCGGCTGCGGTCTGCCGATTCTGGGCCTTCAGCAAAGTCTCGCGCAGATCACCGGCCGCGACGGCGGGAATTCCCGCGAGGTCTGTTTCAACCTGTCTGAGTGCGGCGGCAAGTTCGGCTGCCGGTTCTTCCGGGGCGGTGAGGCTGTCGAAAGCTGCCTGACGTTCCATGGCGGATTCCGCGGCGATTCCGGCTGCGGTGCGCGCAGTCTCGGCCGCCCGGCGGGTGCTTTCCAGGCGCGACTTTGCGGATTGATAGGCAGCGTCGACATCGCTCGCGCCGGTCATGCCGCCGGCCGGCGATGGATGTTCCTTGGACCCACAGACGGGGCAGCTTTCTCCCTGTGTCAGGTGAGCGGCGAGATGGGCCGCCTGATTGCGGAGAATGGTAGCCTCGGCATGCGAGAATTCGCTTTCGGCCTGCTGCCATGCGCCGATCACTGTTGCCGCTTCAGCAGCAGCGGCTTTGGCCCGCTTGTGAGCGTCGTCGCAGTTGCGGCGCGCCTTTTCGAAGGCTTGCGCATCTTTGTAGCGTTGGGTCAGTTCGGCAGAACGCACTTGCAGTTGAGCACGCTTCGTCGCGTTTTCCTGCGCAGCGGCGATCGATCCTGCAATCTGCTCGCACTCGCGTTGGGAGCTTTCCAGCCTGCTTCTGGTTTCATTTACCGCAACGTCGGAACCGGCGGCGTCGCGGTCCGCGGTCAGGCTGGCCTCGTGGAGCGCCGCACTGTCGTCGAGAACCCGCTCGTGATTTCGGTAGCACTGTAGGGTTGCCGTGAATTTTTCAATTTCTGCGAGGCGGGCGGTGAAGGATTGCAGTTTGGCGGCTGCGCTTTCGGCCTGCGTCGAGGCAATCTGCAGCCGTTCGGCCGCTTCCTTTTCCCGCGCGGCCACTTCGGTCCAATCGCGCAGGGCGCTTTCGACGGCCTCTGCGGCATCGGCGAGCGATTGAATGGTCCGTGCAATTTGCAGGCGCTGGGTGAGCGCGTCGATGGCGGGACGCTGTGTTTCGAGTCCGGCAAGTTCTCGTTCGGCGTCGAGATGCTCGCGGAATTGGGCATCCGAGCGGCTGGCCGCCGCGTAGGCATCGACCGTGCTTTCCCAGGAGGTTCTGGCTTCGGCGGCGAGAGAGGTTTTGCTGGATGCTTCGTCGTGCGCGATTGCAATGCCGTCGGCGAGGGCTTCCATGTTTTCGAAATTTTCGGCTGAAAGACGGCGCGCAGAGACCGCGCGCGCGGCCGATACTTCCTTCTCTGCGGCATCTGCATCGGCTTTGAAACGCTCGGTCAATCGGCGATAGAGCGAGACGTCGAAGAGCCCGCGCAGGATCTCGACGCGTTCGTTGGTGTCGGCGTTGAGAAAGGCCTCGAAGCGGCCTTGCGGGAGAAGGACGGTCTGGCGGAACTGCTCCGGGCCGTACCCGAGCAGCTTCTTCACGGCTTCGTCGACGTTCTTGACTTTTGTTTCGGCGATCACCTTGCCCGGGTTTGCGTCGTTCATGCTGTCGATGTCGATGCCGGTCACGTCGAACAGCCAGGCTTTGTGGGCTTCGCGCGTTTCGCCGGCGCCGCGCTTGGCGGGCCGCATCTGTTCGGGCTGGCGCACGATCCTGAAGGTGCGATCGCCGATCGAGAAAACAAGTTCGACAAGCGTGAGTTGTTCGGAATGGGCGTGATCGGAGCGCAGGGTGGCGGCGGGCTGTTCGGACCGGGCGGACTCTCCGAACAGTGCGAACATCATGGCGCTGAACACGGTCGACTTCCCCGAACCCGTCGCGCCGTAGATGCCGAAGAGACCGGCGTCGAGCACCGGCCGGAAGTCGACGACCTGGCGGCCGGCGTACGGTCCGATAGCCTGCAGAACGAGCAGCAGAGGCTTCATGCCGACCGGCCCTCCGGCGTGGAGATTTCGGCCACCACTCCTGCAATGATGCCGTTCTCCGTGGATGTGGGAGGCGAGCCGCGCGCGAACGCTATGAACTCTCCGGTGACGGCGACCGGATCATCGAGCGCAGAAGCCGAGGCCTTCGAAAGACGGTCGCTGCGCGAGGTGGCGCTACGGGCATAGGACAGCGTGCAGGCGAACGGAAAGCGTTCGCGCAACCGCTTCATCGGTTCGATCAACCGCTCTTGATCGGTGAGAATCACATTCAGGAAATCGTCCGATCGGTCGAGGAGGAGAAGTTCGTCAAGACTGCCGCGAAGGGTTCGCACTCCGCGCCGGAGACGCAGGGGGATCAATTCGACGGACGCCGTTCCCGTGGCATCCAGGTTAACCAGGGCGACAGATTTCTGATTGCCTTCCTCGTCGAAGCCGAAGGGAAGCGGGGCACCCGCATAGCGGATGTTCGGCGCGCCGGCGGTCTGAGGCCGATGAATGTGCCCCAGGGCCACGTAATGCGCCCCGGCGAAGACATCGGCGGGCACGGTTTCAATGCCGCCGGCAGCGCGCGTGAGGGGGCGTTCGGTCTCTGAGACCAACGCGCCGGTGACGAACGCGTGAGCTGCGATCACCCATCGTGCGCCGTCCGGGACGTGGCGGCGGGCGGCGGCCACTTGCGCGCGCATTACATCGGCGGGGGATTTTATGGAGGGATCGCCGAAGCACTCGCGCGCGGCGTATTCATATCCGAACGGCAAGGCCGAGATGGCGACGGGCCCTGCTTGATCCTGGATAATGAGAGGTGGCTCGTCGGCACTGAGAGGTCCGCGCACAAGAGCGCGGCGGCGGTCGGCGAGCATCGACATGGCACCGATGCGATCGGCGCTGTCGTGATTGCCGGCGATGATGACGATGGCGCAACGGCTTTCAGTCGCAAGGCGCTCGATGAAGTTATTGAAGAGGCGGACCGCGCTCTCAGGCGGCGCGCCACGGTCGAAGACATCGCCGGCAAGAATGAAGACGTCCGGTGCTTGGGCGCCGACGGCATGAAGCATCTGGTCGAGCACGGCGGAATGATCGTTGTCGAGCGAATGCCCTTCAAACTGCCGCCCCAAATGCCAATCCGCCGTGTGTAGCAGTTTCATCGCTCGTGTCTCCGCGGTTCAGAGCCCTTCTACACCGCGTTGGAAAAGACGCGATGGCGGCGTCTCCGGGTTTACTGGTTTTCCAGAGATTATATGGGGGGCGGATGAAGTGGACGCGCATGATCGCGGCACGGCGGTCTCACCCGACAGTGGCCGCGCTTTCACGGTCGAGAATGTCGACGGTCTTGTGATAGAGCGCTGCGGCGCGGTCGTGGTCGGACCCGATGGCCACGATCCCGAGCTTGCCGAATTCCGAAAGCGCTCCGATGAGGTGGAAGGCGACGCCTTCGGCCGTTGCGGCATTGAAGTGCAGACCGTTCAAGACGGCAATGTCGATCAGATCGTCCGGGGTCAACCCCCTGTAACTTCCAGAGGCGACATTGTCGGATGCGTAGTAGCAGCGAGGCCGGCCGGACGGCGTGAGGAAGTTTCCGGTGGCGGCGTCGTAGTGCCCGTCTGTGAGAAACTGTAGCATCTGGAACGGGTGCGTCGTGCCTCCCTTGCGCAGGTTGATCTCGATGGCAACGTGGCGCCAGCGCTCGCCGTCCTGCACGGAAACAAAATCGATGCCGAAGCGTCCGAGTACACCCTTGCGGGTCAGGGCTTCCGCGGCCTTGAGACCTTCGCGCTGAATATCCAGACGGTAGGCTTCTGATGCCGGGAATCGTGCGCCGAGAAAAATCTGGCCGGTCCGGCCGCCGAGCACCTGATCGTGGGTTGAGATCGCCTCCAGATTGCCGGCAGGATCGACGCGGAACTGGACTGAGGGGCTTTCCTTGACTTGCCCGGGTATCCACTCCTCGACGATGCCGCCCATCTTGCGCAGCTTCTCGTCATAGAGTTCGTAAGTCATCAGATGAGCTTCAAACGCGAGCTGCGGCAGCCTTGCGCGAACCCAGGGCAGCAAGGCCGAGGCATTCGGAGCGGAGGTGAAGTCGAACACCGCGTTGCCTTCGCCCGAGAAGCCTTCGTTGATTTTCACGACCGCTTTGGTGAGCACTGGGTTCTCGCTTTTCAGCGCTGTCAGGGCGCGAGCGACGTCATCCATATCCGTCAGGTCTTCGAACCCGGCCGGAAGGTCGATGCCTGCTTCGCGGAAGATCTTGCGCGAGCCACTCTTGGAACCCCAGTGCAGAAGGGCCGGATCGCAGCCGTAAATCGGAATCCCCAGTTCGAGGGCAAGCTGGCGTTCAAGAGGGGAAACGGTGAAGCAGGTCATATGTGCGGTGGATGTATCGCCGATCGCGTCCCTGAGGCGGTACAGCATGCGCGGCCGGCCGAGAATTTTCTCCGTCAGAGGAGCTGAACTGCTGTCGTCGCACGAAAGCAGCGTGAGGCGGCGTCTGGCATGTTCTCCGGGAACGCCCGGGAGGAGATGGAGGTAGTAGTCGATGATCGCAGGCGAAATGGGTGTGCTCGTGACGTAGATGACGCGCGTGCGCGGCATCCGCAGCAGCATGAGCAGACACAGCATCCGTTCTTCATAGTGGGCGACGCCTGAGACCTTGGCCATCACCTCCGTATCGAGGCTGAGGCTGGGCAGAACGAGAACGGTGCGGGGTGATGCGGGATCGCTGAACAAGGACGCATACTGGCGCCCGAGTTTCTCCTGCAGGGCCTGAAATCTCTCTTCGACTGAGGCTCCGCCTCCGCTCTGCTCGGGTGCAAGAGCCGTTCTGGCATCGTGCTGCTGCATGTGGCGTCTAATCTTTCAGGGTTCCCGAGCGGTCGATCCTGTGCATCAGATAGCCGAGGCAATCGAGACGGATGGCCCGTTCGTCCTTGGTCAACATAGACGGTATCGCGCGGCGTGTGAGACGGATTTCGCCGTTGTCGTAGGAGAAGTAGTCCGATGACGGCAAGCCGGGCGCTCCCGGATCGACGACGAGCCGCCGCGAGGCGGACCCGCCGAGACGGCCGAGTGCCGTGCCGGGTTCCAACTCGGAAAAGTTCAGGCGGTCGAGATCGGGACGGAAGCGGAATTCGGCATCGGTTCCGTCGAACGAGACGGTGGCTCCGTCTGGGACTTTTATGATGGCCCGGGTTTGAAGGAGATCGATATCGCCGTCGGGCAACGGGTGTTCGGGGAAGTGGTCGAGCGAGAGCGCCGCTTCCAGATACTCGACGGCGTGCGCAATGCCCTCGGCGCCGCCCGCGAGGCCGCATTCGACCGTGACCGCAGGACAGATGGGCGCCATTGCTGCCGACTGCACGCCGAGAGGGCGTTCGAAGTAGACGGCCGTCCGGCTGAACAGCCGCGCAAGGTACAGGTAGGGCTCGTCCAGCCGGTTGAGGCAGGCGTAGTGCGGATTCCAGCCGGTGTTGTTGTGAATGTCGATGCTGGCAAACGGCTTGTGGGCTGCGACGCAGGCGACAACGTCTGTCATCAGGAGAGCCTCGGGCATGCTGCCGTAGAGCGTGCCCGGCCAGGAGCGATTGTAGTCGGTTTGATCGGGCAGCGTTCTCACGTTTCGCCGCGCGGCCTCGATATTGCCGACGAACAGCAGAAGACTTCGGGGCAGGCCTCTCGTCGTGTAGCGCGCCAGCGTGGCGCGAACGGCCGACCATCCTGTGCTCTCGTTGCCGTGCAGCAGGACACTGACGAAGAGTGGCGACGCGCGGTGGCCATCGATGTGGAACAATGTCGGGCCGGGCAGGTGCCGCCACAGATCCTGCGGCGGCATTTCGAGGAGGTGAGTCGGAAAGCCCTCACTTTTGTGAAGCTGGAGGCGATCTGGAAGGTCGAGGTCCATGCCGGTCCTGTCGATTAGCGAGCCTATGGGGCGTGTCGCGGTGAGTTCCCTCCTTTGGGCCACCGACTGCCGTCGAACATTGATCGGGATCAACGTGGAAGCGGGGAGGCAGTCGTGCGTTGCCACTGCGGTCGCTTGTCACCAATCCCGCGGCCTCTCGCATCCCCTCCGTCCTTGGCCGGCCCGTGTTCGGCGGGCAATGGGGCTTTCGCCCCACCTGCCGGTATGGGGCAAAGGGTTGCCGGTACGGGAGTTTCATGACCTTGCCCGGTTCCCACGCACCTGCTATAGCGCCCTCCCGGCCCGGCTACGCCGCCCGGGCCGGCGGTCTTGGGGGATCGTCTAATGGTAGGACTGCAGACTCTGACTCTGCCTGTCTAGGTTCGAATCCTAGTCCCCCAGCCACCCAGTCTGCCGGTGAGAG
>JALOTA010000150.1 GCA_025458125.1 Hyphomicrobium sp. | reverse complement strand
GGAATGAGCCCGAGCCCCGCCGCCAGTACGTCGGCGGGCGGCAGTATGCCGGCTTCGACGGGAACCTTCGGCGCGTCGAACTCAGCGAACGGCGCGTGATCCTTGCGCAGTCGGACGCCGACGCGCAGCGTCCCGATTCCCTCCTCCAGGACGATCAAGGCGTCCGCATCCCGCCCCTGCCCGAATTTGTTCTCGGCCAGAAGTGCCGCCGCACCGACCGTTGGATGCCCGGCGAAAGGCAGTTCTTTCACAGGCGTGAAAATCCTCACGCGTGCGGAGTGCGCGGGATTTTCCGCCGGCAGCACGAACACGGTTTCCGACAGATTGAACTCGCGCGCGACGGCCTGCATTTGGGCCTCGGTCAGCCCGCCGGCCCCATGAACGACCGCCAGCGGATTGCCGCCGAAACGGCGATCGGTGAAGACGTCCAAGGTGGAAAAAGAAAGCCGCATCGCCTCGTCCGTCATAATCCCAATTACCGGGCTGATAGCTTATTCCGCAAGCCTCTCCAAGCAGGAACACGCGGGTCGCTCGATGGGCTTAGCTGCATGCCCCAAGAACATGACTGAGCAGGGTCTCGGCATAAGCCGGCACCTTCAGTTTCGCCACCTCCTCTGCTGACGTCACGGTCACGACGTCGTCGAGCTCGAAATCACTTCCGTCCACCAGGGCTCGCCTGACCCGCGCGTGCAAGGAGGGAGCATCCTCCTTGCTTATCAGATCCACCGCGATCGAAACCTGTTGCCCGATCGTCGTGACGAGAAAACCATTGCGCACCGTGAGCTGGTCTGGGCCAAGCCCAGTCTCTTCCTGCACCTCGCGCAGAACGCTGGCCCGGATATCGACGCGCCCGTCCGCGTCGGCGTCTCTGGGATCGATGAACCCCCCGGGCAGGTAGACCCATCCCTCATTCAGGTTGCCTGATCTCTGGCGCCCGAGCAGCACGGCCCCCTCACTCGACCGGATCAATCCCGAACCGAAAACGTCGAACACCGCTTTGTCTGGAAACCCGTTCTCCTTCCAGTATAGAAACTGTTTGAACTCGACTTCCATGAGCTCACCGGCGAGTGTGTCGCCGGTGATGCGGTAGTCCGCCAGCATGTAAATGCGGCCATTGAAAAACGACGGGTTGGAAGCCACGCGCAGATTCCAGTGAGCGTCGATCTGATCGGAGTGCGAACGCGCAAAATCCCATACCCTCTTGCCGCGGGTCAGAATACACCTGCCGACATGCCTCACATCAGGGCCGGTCATCGCGTTCTCTCTTCATAGGCCGGTGTTCCCTACGATGACGGCCCGCCTTTGTCGACCGGCCAGCGAAGAGGCCGATCGCCACAAATCGCCACAAAGACCGGCTCTACGGATTGGAGTGAGAACCAATCGCATGGAGAGGCTGTCACGCCGGTGGCTTGGAAGAAGGCGAAATGGTTTAGCTGGCGTGGCATCTGTGCTGCGGCCGCGCTGAGCCTGATCGTCTTGTTGATTGCCCTTCAAGGGAGCGCAACCCAGGCCGGGCCAAGTGCGTCATCGCCGCTCGGACCTCTGCCGCCAGACTGGTCTCTTTCGATCACGGACGTGTTGGCCATCTATTCGCCGGCAACCGCCACGGGCTCCGTCACGGTGGTTGCGCCGCCGGTCGTCACTGCGAAAGGGGACATCAGAAGCGCCGTCATCGAAGAGGCTCCTGCCCTCATCGAGGACCTCTTCGGTGAACCTCGACCTGCAGGCAACCCTGTCCCCTTACCTGCTTCCGACGCGGCGGCGCCCGGCCTCCTTGTTCCGCTAACCGTCGAACTCGAGGATGGATTCCAGGCCCGCATCGAAGCGACGGGCTACCCTGTGCCCGGGGGTAAGCTGCAACTGTTCTTGCTCGCCGCCCCGTCATCGATGCCAGACGACGACACCGCTTTGCAAACGGCGCGCACACTCGTTGATCATTGGCGTGCCGCGGGTCTCGCGATCAATGAACGTCTCACGCCCGAACTGACGCGTCGAGGTCCGACCCAGACCGAGGACGTCGGACCGGCCAGCGTATCAGGCGACCCTTCCAACCCTGACGACAAGATAGAAAACGTTATTCAATACCTGCGCTTTCCTTTCGACGGTTCAAATCCCGCGTCGGCCGGCGAGCCGGTCACAGTCACCGCGTTGCTCCTGAGGGACGGCCGCGTTTTCGAAAGCGAAGCACGCGCGCCCACCGTCTTCGATCCCTCCTCCAGGCCGCCGGGAAGCGCCGGCACCGGCCGATGGCGGAGGGATGGCGAAGCCTATGCACTTGCGTTCACCGACGGCACACAGGGCACGGCTGTTTCCGCCGCCGCTAAGACGCTCCCAGCGCCGGCATCTCTCCTTTTGAGCGGCACCTTCACCGCGACCGGCGGCGAGCCGGCAGAGCTTCTGCCGGCTACGATCGAGTTCTACCCGGATGGAAGCCTGCTCCTCAAAGACCGAGGCGCGGCCCTCAGCGGCGCCTACGAGATCACCGGGCGCACGGCGCGCGTCACCGTTCCAGGCCGCGAGCCGGGCACCTTTCTCTTCGGACTTCGCGGTGAATTGGCGACGCCTGTGCTCATCGTCCTCGGCAATCGCATCTACGAACGCCAGACCGCGAGCCCGTGAGACGTTCAACTGACAAAACCAGGAATAAAAAAAGCCCGCGGGTCGAGGCCGGCCCGCGGGCTTTCGTATTCCGTGAACTTTGATTGGGACGTCAGTTGCGGCCCTTGTCGACGAGCTTGTTCTTGGCGATCCAGGGCATCATGGCGCGCAGCTTGGCGCCGACCTCTTCGATATGGTGCGCGTCATTGAGGCGGCGGGTTGCCTTGAAGTTCGGCTGTCCAGCCTTGCACTCGAGCATCCAGTCGCGCGTGAAGCGGCCCGTCTGTATGTCTTCCAGAACGCGCTTCATTTCCGCCTTCGTCTCGGGCGTGATGATGCGCGGGCCGGTGCGATACTCATCCTCCAGAACGCGCTTCATCTCCGCCTTCGTCTCCGGCGTGATGATGCGCGGGCCGGTGCGATACTCGCCGTACTCGGCCGTGTTCGAGATCGAGTAATTCATGTTGGCGATGCCGCCCTCGTAGATGAGGTCAACGATCAGCTTCACTTCGTGCAGGCACTCGAAGTAAGCCATCTCCGGGGCGTAGCCAGCTTCAACCAGCGTCTCGAAGCCGGCGCGGATCAATTCCACCAGACCGCCGCAGAGCACGGCCTGTTCACCAAACAGATCCGTTTCGCACTCTTCCTTGAAGGTCGTTTCGATCACTCCGGAGCGGCCGCCACCCACGCCCGACGCGTAGGAGAGGAAAAGATCGTGCGCATTGCCTGATTTATCCTGATGGACGGCGATGAGACAGGGGACGCCGCCGCCCTTCAAGTATTCGCCGCGGACCGTGTGCCCCGGTCCCTTGGGCGCGACCATACCGACGTCGAGATCGTCCCGCGGTTCGATGAGATTGAAGTGGACATTGAGTCCGTGAGCGAACATCAGGGCCGCGCCCTTCTTCATATTCGCGCTGAGGTGATCCCGGTAGATGTCTGCCTGAAGTTCGTCGGGCGTCAACATCATGATCACGTCGGCCCACTTGGCAGCCTCCGCGACGTCCATGACCTTGAGGCCTTCCTTCTCCGCCTTTGCAGCCGAAGCCGATCCTTTGCGAAGTGCGATCGCGACATCCTTGACGCCGCTGTCACGAAGGTTGAGCGCGTGCGCGTGGCCTTGGCTGCCGTAGCCCACGATGGCGACCTTCTTGGTCTTGATGAGGTTCAGGTCGGCATCACGATCGTAATAGACGCGCATGGTCTCTCTCTTCGGCTTC
>JALOTA010000085.1 GCA_025458125.1 Hyphomicrobium sp. | reverse complement strand
TTCTTGGTCTTGATGAGGTTCAGGTCGGCATCACGATCGTAATAGACGCGCATGGTCTCTCTCTTCAGCTTCGATGTTGGGATGCCACGCCGTGGCGGCGGCGGCCCCGGACGGTGGAATGCGGCTTCGGGCCTCAAAGGCGGGCCCTTCGTAAATGCGTCGCGACGTTACACGTCCAATCGCGGGAACGGCAACGCCTCTCACCGGCACCCGCCTGCGACATATGCCTTTGGGAAGGCGCCGGTCTGGCTATGCCAAGGAAAGAAGCGCAGCCGGGCAGTCGGTACCGGAGCATCCCTTATCGCGCGGTTAACGGAACTGCAACCTCACAGGCGATAAGTTGCGGTTTGCGATCAAAGCCTTTGGGTGCTCCCGTGATGCATTTTTCAGTCCAGCGCCGCTTCGCCGTACTCGCCGCCTGCCTGGCATTGGCCGGATGCGGCAAATCCGAATCCAAGGTGGTCAAGGTCGAGGGTCAGAAGGTCATCGTCATCTCGGCCGTCGATTGCGCCGACAACACCGGGTTGGACTACGACAAGTGCCTCGGTCTCGTCGAGAACGCTATCAAGGAGCACGACAAGGTCGCGGCGCGCTACACCAAGCTTGCCGACTGTGAAAAAGCCGAAGGCGCCAACCGCTGCGACCGGATCGGCGAGAAGAGTTACCGGGCGCGGCTCTCGGCCTTCCAGATCGTCCTCAGCGAGAAGCCCGTGGCCGTTCCGCTATACGCCATCAAGGATGAGAAGCCCGGATTCCGCTCCGCCAGCAGCGGCGATATCCTTCCGGACGCCGACAACGTCACGTTCACCAAGAGCGCCGACGACGCGGCTCATATCTTTGCCGAGAAAAAGAAAAGCTGACGGCGGATCGGCCTTCCGAAACGGCTTCTCAGTTGCCGCCTCACATGGCCGCCGCGCCCCGCCCGATGGCCGCGACGCCCGTCCTGCTCACCTCGACCAGACCCAGTTCGCGCATCAGCCCGATGAACGTCTCGATCTTCGAGGCCTTGCCCGTGATCTCGAACACGAAGTGTTCGGTCGAGGTGTCGACGACCTGCGCACGGAAGATTTCCGCCATGCGCAGCGCTTCGATGCGCTTGTCACCCTTGCCGGCGACCTTCACGAGCGCCAGTTCCCGTTCGAGCGAGATGCCCTCGCTCGTCAGATCGCGCACGCGATGCACAGGCACCAGCCTTTCCAGCTGATGCTTGATCTGCTCGATGACCGCAGGCGTACCGCGCGTCATGATGGTAATGCGCGAGACGTGCTTCTCATGCTCCGTCTCGGTCACCGTCAAGCTATCGATGTTGTAACCGCGCGCCGTGAAGAGCCCGATGACCCGCGCCAGAACCCCCGGTTCGTTGTCCACGATGACCGAAAGCGTGCGTGAGACCACGTCCTGAACAATGCCGGGTCCGACGTAGTGGCTCTGTGGATTGGGATTTGCCATGGCTCTTCAATTCTTCTCTTTTTTCTTGTCTGAGTTCGTGTCTGGACCGGCCTTGCCGGGTTCCTGGAAACGCTCTCCGAGTGCATCGATTTCCGCGGCGGCGTTGGGAAACACGGTCTTCAGGAATAACGGCATCCCCACCTTGTCGACTTCGGCCCGGAACGACTCGGCATCTTCGGTGCTCACCTTGTATTGACCGAACGCAGCGACCACGCGCCGCCCCATGGCCTGCGCCAGCTGATCCGCCGTCGGCGCGCCCATTTTCTTCAATCGCTCCGGCGGAAGCCTCCCGTAGACCCGGGTCAGCAGCTTCGTCTCCATGTAGTCCTGCGCGATGCACGCTTCGAAGGCGGCGGAATAGGCGGACGCCAGGCCGTGCGTTCGATAGCAGGCGTCGATGTGCTTAATCGCAGCCTCGGCCCCCCGGGTGCGTTGAATGAGCCCGATGCGCTCGGCAGCTTCCCTGATGTTCGCTGTCCTGTCCCAGGTGATTGAGGTGGCGGCCGCCGCCGGGCCGTCCGGAACAGGCTGCGCCGGGGCAGGCTCCGCGCGCGCCGGACCGGCCGCTGTTGCAGCGGACAGAACCCACAGGAATGCAACGCGCCGCACTCCGATCACACCAGCACCTTGCCTTCCTTGCCGATCGCCTTCTCGATCTGCTCCTCGCTGGCCTCGCCGAGCAGCATTTCGTTGTGAGCCTTGCCCGAAGGGATCATCGGGAAGCAGTTGGCAAGCTTCGCCACGCGGCAATCGAAAATCGTCGGCACCTTGGTGTCGATCATGTCCAGGATCGCCTCGTCGAGATCGCCGGGATGATCGCAACGCATGCCCCGCCAGCCATAGGCCTCTGCGAGTTTCACGAAGTCGGGCAGACTTTCCGTGTAGCTGTGCGAAAGCCGGTTTCCATGCAGCAACTGCTGCCACTGGCGGACCATGCCCATGTATTCGTTGTTCAGGATGAACACCTTGACAGGCAGGTTGAACTGAACCGCG
Organism: Hyphomicrobium sp.; assembly: GCA_025458125.1. GTDB lineage: Bacteria > Pseudomonadota > Alphaproteobacteria > Rhizobiales > Hyphomicrobiaceae > JAGVSR01. The sequence continues at coordinate 6,920 of JALOTA010000085.1, read as the reverse complement.
GTCGAGCACTCCTGGATGTTCATGAGGATCGACGCGTCACCGGCAATATCGATCACCAGCGATTTGGGATGCGCAAGCTGCGCGCCAATCGCCGCCGGCAGGCCATAGCCCATCGTACCGAGCCCACCCGATGTCATCCAGCGGTTCGGCTCTTCGAAATTGTAATACTGCGCCGCCCACATCTGGTGCTGACCGACTTCCGTCGTGATGTAGGTGTCGCGGTCCTTCGTCAGTTCATAGAGACGCTGGCAGGCATACTGCGGCATGATCACGTCTTTGGCGTTCTTGAAGGCAAGAGACTTCTTTGCCCGCCATCCGTCGATCTGCTTCCACCAAGACTTGATCGCAGCCTTGTCGATCTGCGGAGCCTTCTGCTTCCAGATCCGCAGCATCTCTTCCAGGACGTAGGCGCAGTCGCCGACGATCGGGATGTCCACTCGCACGTTCTTGTTGATCGACGAGGGATCGATATCGACGTGGATCTTCTTGGAATGGGGAGCGAAGGCGTCGAGACGGCCCGTGATGCGGTCGTCGAAACGCGCCCCGATGTTGATCATCACGTCGCAATCGTGCATCGCCCAGTTGGCTTCGTAAGTACCGTGCATTCCAAGCATGCCGAGCCACTGCTTGTCGGACGCCGGGTAGGCCCCGAGCCCCATCAGGGTCGAGGTGATCGGGTAGCCCGTCAGCCGGACGAATTCGCGCAGCAGCTGGCTCGCCTTCGGGCCTGCATTGATCACACCGCCGCCGGTGTAGAAAATGGGCCGCTTGGCCGATGCGATGAGGTCCACCGCCTCCGCCACCGGACCGGCATCGGGCTTTAGTTTCGGCCGGTAGGTTTTGTGGGCGACGTTTGATGGACCGGTGTAGTTGCCGGACTTGAACTGGATGTCCTTGGGGATATCGACCACCACCGGCCCCGGCCGGCCGGAGCGCGCGATGTAGAACGCTTCATGGATGATGCGCGAGAGATCGTTGACGTCCTTCACCAGCCAGTTGTGCTTCGTGCATGGCCGCGTGATGCCGACGGTATCGCATTCCTGGAAGGCATCGTTGCCGATCAGATGCGTCGGCACCTGCCCGGTGATGCACACCACGGGAATGGAATCCATCAGCGCGTCGGTCAGACCCGTCACAGCGTTGGTCGCCCCCGGTCCCGACGTCACGAGCACGACACCGACCTTGCCGGTCGAACGGGCGTACCCTTCCGCGGCATGCACCGCGCCGCCTTCCTGGCGGACGAGGATGTGCTGGATCTTGTCCTGCTGGAAAAGCTCGTCGTAGATCGGCAGCACCGCACCACCGGGATAGCCGAAGATGTGCTCCACGCCCTGGTCCATCAGCGCCTTCACCACCATTTCGGCGCCCGTCATCGTCCGTGCCATCGTCTGCCCCTGAGTCTCATGCGAAGTCGCCCGATCCGGGCGGCGCGAACCAAGGCGGTCGCGCGAATTGAGCCGCAAACTACGGGCGACACCTTGCCCGGTCAAGGTAACCAATCAATAAATGTGACGAAATAGGCTCATGAACTTTTCATTTATTGCGTAAAAGTTCTATGCCACGACTTCATATTACCCAGCACCCAGGTTTCCTGTCGCTTGATGTAGCGCCGGGTTTCCTCCTTGCCGGCCGTGATCGCGGCCTCGAGCGTCGCTTCGCCTCTGATGTGAGCCATCAGCGGCCGGAGCCCCAGGGCGCGCATTCCCGGCAGCGCCGGGTCCAGGTGCAGGGCCGCGATCCTCTCCGCCTCCGCCAGCGCGCCGCGCGCCATCATGCTGTCGAACCGCGCATCGCTCCGCTCCCGCAGCACCGCCCGGTCCGGCAGCAGCAGAAGGCACTCGGCCTCGCCGGCTCTGAGAAGCGGCCGTCCCGGTTCCCGTTGCCACTCCGACAGCGGGCGGCCGGTGGCGTCCAGAACTTCCAGCGCCCTGACGATCCGCTGCGGATCGCTGGGCCTGAGCAGCGCCGCAGTCGCCGGATCGATCTCCGTGAGCCGCGCATGCAGACTGTGAGGACCCACCCTCACGGCCTCGGCGCGCCAGTGTGCCCTTATGTCAGAGGGAATCTCGGGGACTGGCGACAAACCCTCGAGCAGGGTCTTCATGTAAAGCCCTGTGCCCCCCACAAAGATCGGCAAGCGCCCTTCGGCACGAACTTCGGCAAGCACCCGCTCGGCCTCGCGGAAGAACCGGCCTGCGGAATATCCCTCCCGCATCGGCTGATGGCCATAGAGCCGATGCGGCGCCTCCGCGAGATCCTCAGCCGATGGCCGCGCGGAGAGGATATCCAGCTCGGAGTAAACCTGCATGCTGTCGGCATTGATGACGACGCCGCCCCGCTCCCGCGCCAGTTTGATCGCGAGTGCGGATTTGCCGCTCGCCGTCGGCCCGGCAATCAGGATAGCTGTGGTCGGGGTCATGGCCCTCCATAACCGACCCATTCCGGGTGCGCCACCACTCCCATGCCTGCAACGATTCCAACCGTGCCACCGTATTGTCTGGTGCTGACGGCCGACGCCGAATCCGGCGCCCTGGACGCCGATCTGGCACAGCGCGCGTTGGACCTCGCCGGCCAGCCAGTCCGCTGGCTCGCTCCCGCTGCCGCTTTCGAAGTTCCCGTCACGGATGCGGCGTTGCGCGGCCGCATGGAATGCGAAGTGGCCGGCCGGCCGGTTGACGTGAACATCGTCCCCGCTGATCCACGCCGGCGGGCAAAGCGGCTGCTCCTCTCGGACATGGATTCGACCGTGATCGAGCAGGAGTTGATCGACGAACTGGCCGACGTCGCGGGCCTGCGCGCCGAGATCGCCGCAATCACATTGGCCGCCATGCGCGGGGACCTGGATTTCGAGCAATCCCTGAGAAGACGCGTGGCCCTTCTGGCCGGCACTCCCGCATCGGCGATCGAGACCGTCCTATCGCGCGTCAGGATCAGACCCGGCGCCGCCCGCCTCGTTACCGGCATGAAAAATGCCGGAGCTGTCACGGCGCTGGTATCAGGCGGTTTCACCGTCTTCGTCGATCGAATAGCGGGCCGGCTCGGCTTCGACCGCGCGTTTGGCAATGTCCTGGAGATCGAGGAGGACCGGATCGCCGGTCGTATCGGCGAACCGATCCTCGGCGCCCCGGGCAAACGCGGCGTACATTCGCGCCTCGCCGCGGAAAACCGGATATCTGAATCCGATACGATTGCCGTTGGCGACGGAGCCAACGATCTGACCATGCTGCGGTCGGCGGGCCTCGGCGTGGCATTCCGCGCCAAGCCCGCCGTTCGCGCGGCCATGCGGGCCGCGTCCCACGGCGCCGTCATCGACCACGCGGATTTGACAGCCCTATTGCATCTTCAGGGGCTTCCCGTGCCGCCACACGAAACCATTGCCAAAGACACAGGCGGCACTAGGGTGCGCCCCATCGGGGGAGATTACAAATGATGGATATCTCACTACTGCTTGGCGGCCTTGCGCTGCTCGTTATCGGCGGAGAATTACTCGTCCGCGGCGCCGTTGCCGTCGCCGAGCGGCTCGGGATGTCGCCACTACTGATCGGTCTGACGCTCGTCGGGTTTGGCACCTCGACACCCGAACTCGTCACCAGCGTTCAGGCAGCCCTCGCCCAGTCGCCTGGAATTGCCGTCGGCAACATCGTCGGCTCGAACATCGCGAATATCCTGCTTATTCTGGGGCTCTCCGCGCTGATCACGCCCGTTGCCGTTCAGTCCAATGCGCTGCGCCGCGACGGCGCACTCGTGGTCCTCACCGCGCTCCTGTTCGCGCTTGTGTCCTACGCCCACATGCTCGATCGCATAACCGGCGCCCTCTTCATCGCCCTGCTTGTCAGCTACATGATCTACGCCTACCGCCAGGAGCGTACGCCTGCCGCGTCCTCCGAAGGACACACCTCCGCATTTGAAAAGGCGGAAGCCTACGACGAACTGCACGACGGTCCGATCCGACATCAGGCGGAAGCAAAGAACCTCGCACAAAGGCTGGGTCCGCTTCTTCCGCTCATCATGGCACTCGGCGGACTGGCCATCGTCGTGGCGGGCGGAAAGCTGCTCGTCGACGGCGCCATCGGCATCGCCAGATCCTACGGCATGTCGGAAGCCGTGATCGGCCTGACGATTGTCGCTGTCGGCACGTCGATGCCGGAGTTCGTCACCTCGGTAGTCGCCGCCATCCGCAAGCACGGCGATGTCGCGCTCGGCAACATCATGGGCTCCAACATCTATAATCTTCTCGGCATCGGTGGCGTCACGGCCTTGATTTCCCCGACCAGCGTTCCGGACGTGATCGTGAGATTCGACAATCTGGTGATGATTGCCGCCAGCGCCGCCATGTTCGCGGTCGCCTGGAGCGGGTATCGCATCAGCCGCCTCGAAGGTGCGGTGCTGCTCGCGGGATACACCGCCTACGTTTACGTGCTGCTCCCGAAGTAGCGGTGCCAGATCGCGCGCACCTCCTCAGTCATCCGCGACAGTGCCGAGCGCATGCCTGGGGCCCATGAAGCCCACGCCTGCTTGAATTCGTGCCTGATCCGCGTCTTCACCATGCGCCCATAGCGCCAGACCCACGACGCCCTGATCTCCGCGAACAGGCGGTCCTTCCAGGGAATGAACCAGTTGTAGGCCGACGCGAACCATCCGATCCGCATCAGTGACGACCGGGTCAGGATGAAGATGCGCGCAACGAGAGCCGTCGATGCTATTTTCGCGGCGATAAAGGTCGCAGTCGCCGTTGCCAACTGCCCTTTCGCGAGCAACCACATGGCAACCAATTTGACAGGCAGCAGGATCGCTGTCGGCAACGCGAACACCATGAGGGCGGCGTAGGGCGGCAGCCGTGAGATCAACGCTTCGAGCTTCGCAAGAAGCGGGAAGCGGGCCAGCCACGCGAGGGCATCGGAAAGGGGCTTCCAGCCCCACTCCTCGAAGAGAAGGACAAGGGCCGCCACCACTTGAAACAGAACCGCGAGCAGCGGCTTGATCGCCGACCAGGCAAGTAACAGCACAACGCGCAGCCCTGCCAACGCGAGCCGCAGCGCTTCCGTCAGGTTCCGCCTGAGTTTCTCAAACATGTCACGACGCTCGACGCCACACCCTGGTCCATCATAGGCAAAACCCATGTGGAGCGGGTTAATCGCGCCTTAAAGTCCTTTCGGGAGCAACGTGTCTGCTGACCTCAATGCCCCCGTGCGTTCTGCTTCTTCAAGCGCCAGCGCAAGTTCTTCGCGGGCCTTTTCGGCTTGCCGCTGCCGGTTCCACAGGCTCGCATAGAGCCCCCCCTTGGCGATCAGTTCCGCATGCGAGCCCTGCTCAACAACCACGCCCTTGTCGAGAACAACGATATTGTCGGCATGAACGATGGTCGAGAGCCTGTGCGCGATGACAAGCGTCGTGCGATCCTGCGTGGCGCGATCCAGCGCGTCCTGGATTTCCTTCTCGGTATGGCTGTCGAGCGCGCTCGTCGCCTCGTCAAGAATGAGGATCGGCGGGGCCTTCAGAAGCGTCCTGGCAATCGCGACCCGCTGCTTCTCACCGCCCGAAAGCTTGAGCCCCCGCTCGCCGACCATGGTGCGATACCCCTGCGGCAGCGTCTGAACGAAGCTGTCGATCTGGGCAAGCTTCGCAGCCGCGATCACTTCCTCATCTGTCGCATCGAGCCGGCCATAGCGAACGTTGTACATGATGGTGTCGTTGAACAGCACCGTATCCTGCGGCACCACACCAATCGCGGACCGGAGCGACTTTTGCGTCACGTCGCGAACGTCCTGGCCGTCGATCGTTACGGAGCCGGACTGGATATCGTAGAAGCGGAACAGGATGCGCGAAATCGTCGACTTGCCGGCACCGGACGGGCCGACGATCGCCACCATCTTGCCGGCGGGAACCTCGAACGTCACGTTCTTCAAAATGGGCCTGTCGGGCTCGTAGGCGAACGAAACGCCGTCGAACCGGATCTCGCCCTGGTGCACCTTGAGCGCCTTCGCGCCGGGCGCGTCCTGCACTTCCGCCGCTTCGCCGAGCAGCGAGAACATCGTCTCCAGGTCGACCAGCCCCTGCTTGATTTCGCGATACACCATGCCCATGAAATTGAGCGGCATGTAGAGCTGGATCAGCATGGCGTTGATCATCACGAAGTCGCCGATCGAGTGCGTCCCGGCGATAACGCCGCGCGCGCTGAGCCACATCACGAGGGTCATGCCGACAGTAAAAATAAGGGCCTGCCCCGTATTGAGGTACCCGAGGGAAGCATAGGTCTTCACCGCCGCATTTTCGTAGCGCTGCATGGCTGCATCGAAACGCCGGCTCTCGCTTTCCTCGTTGCCGAAGTACTTCACGGTTTCGAAGTTCAACAGGCTGTCGATGGCCTTGGTATTCGCATCCGTATCGCTCTCGTTCATTTCGCGCCGGATGGCGATGCGCTTTTCCGAGGCCGAGAACGTGAACCACATGTAGGCGGCGATCGTGACGAGCAGGATCACCACGTAACCGAAGTTGAAATAGAAGATGAGCAGACCGCAGACGAGCAGCAATTCGAGAGCCGTGGGCGCAAGCTGCAGGATGCCCATGCGCATGATGAGATCGACGCCGCGCGTACCCCGTTCGATGACGCGCGACAGCCCACCGGTGCGCCGTTCCAGGTGAAACCGCAGGGAGAGCTTGTGCAGGTGTTCGAACGTGCGGTTGTTGAGCGATCGAACGGCATGCTGCCCGACTTTCGTAAAGAGTACATCGCGGACCTGGTTCAGCCCCATGGCCAACACGCGGGCGACGCCATAGGCTACGATCAGCGCCGATATTCCGAGCGCCAGGTGACCGGCCCCGAGTGTGTTGGGGTTGGGCGCATCGGCAGTCAGCCAGTCGATCGTGTGCTTGAAGATAACCGGGATGGAAATGGTCACGACTTTCGCGACCACGAGCAT
>JALOTA010000149.1 GCA_025458125.1 Hyphomicrobium sp. | reverse complement strand
TTGCAGCGGCTGCGGGCGCCGCAATCGGGGCGCATCACCGTGGACGGCCACGACATTGCCGACGTGACTTTGCTTTCGTTGCGCCGGTCCATCGCGGTGGTTTTTCAGGACGCGGGGCTTTTCAACCGGTCGATCGCGGAGAATGTTCGCATCGGTAAACCGGATGCGACCGACGCGGAGGTGGAGCGCGCATGCCGGCTCGCCGAGGCGCACGATTTCATCATGGCCAAGCCCGGCGGCTACCAGTTCGTGATCGGCGAGCGGGGCGCTTCCCTGTCGGGCGGGGAACGGCAGCGGCTCGCCGTCGCGCGCGCGATCCTCAAGGATGCGCCGATTCTCATTCTCGATGAGGCGACCAGCGCGCTCGACGCCGAGACGGAAGCCAAGATCAAGCGTGCGCTCGACCGGCTGCGCGAAAACCGGACCACGTTCGTGATCGCACACCGGCTTTCGACGGTAGCAAATGCGAACCGCATCTACGTCATGGACAAGGGCCGGATCGTAGAGACCGGCACATTCCTGGGTCTCGCCAATGGCGGCGGCCTCTTCGCGCGGATGGTGGCGGAAGGCGGGTTCACCGTTCCCAAAGACGTGGAGTGAAATTCGAACCGCCTATGCTTGGTCGCGCCGGATATCTTATCCCGCTGAGATGAAGCCAGGCAGCGCAAGTCTTGTGCTGTTTGCCTGGGGACCTTCTCAGGCGGTCCGCGTCACCGTGAGAGACGGCGCCAGAGACGGCCATCGCCTTCTGCGGTCAAACCGCCTTGCTGTTCCCAGAAATCGACGGTGCGGACGCGCAATGTCTCTTCGCAGCTATAGCCGCACCACACCCAATCGCCGGCCTCGCCGCGGTATTGCGGGCCCTTCGGCGTCTGCCGCACTTGCGCCGTGACACAACCGTTGCCGAACCGGCTGCAAGCTGTGACTTTGCCGCGATCTCCCGCCGCTACTGCTGCGACGGGTGGCACGAGCACTGTCCCAGCCAGGACAAGAACAATCGCTGCGCGCCGCGCGATGTTCGCGTATTTTGCCACGATAATCTCCTGTCCGGACCGTTCAATTCATCGGCTGCGTGAGTGCCCGGCTGAGAGCGTAAGATAATTCGCCGTCGTAATTCCATATCAAATGGCGCCATGCGCCGCCGCGGGGATATTCGGCCTGCACCGGTGACGACAGCATGAACAGATCGTGACGGTTATGCGACGCCAGACTGCCGGCCAATCCATCAGGTCGGCGAAAGTTGGACGGTCTCGGGTTCCCGCCCCATTGAGCCGACTACAATTCGTGGGCCAGGCGCTTGCGCTTCGTTTCGAGGTAAGCCTTGTTGTAAGGGCTTGGATCGACCACGAGCGGAATGCGTTCGACGACTTCGATGCCGGCGGCACTCAGCGCATCGATCTTGTCCGGGTTGTTGGTCATGAGGCGGACACGCGTCAGCCCCAGATCCTTGAGGATCTCTCCGGCGAAGGCGTAGTCGCGCGCGTCGATCGGCTGCCCCTGTTCCAGGTTAGCATCGACCGTGTCGAGGCCCTGGTCCTGCAACGCATAAGCCTTGATCTTGCGGAACAGGCCAATGCCGCGCCCCTCCTGGTAGGGCAGGTAGATCAGGACGCCCATCGGCTCGGACGTGATGCGGGCGAGCGCCGCCTTGAGCTGGGCGTGGCAATCGCAGCGCAACGAATGGAAAACATCACCGGTGACACAGCCGGAATGGAGCCGGACGACGGGAACGGCGCCGGCCGGCGACTCCTTACGGTGAACGAGAGCGATAGCCTGAGTGTCGGCCTCCCGCCCCTGGTAGGCGTGGGCTTCGAGCGCGACCTCCGCTCCATCGAACTCGATCGGCAGCATGGTTTCGGCCGACCAATCGATCTCGGTTTTCGCAGAAATGAGGTCTCCGGGAGACATGCCGATCTTTCGTGCCGTGAACGGGGCCATGACGTACCTTCTGCGCTGGAGCGCGCCTCTCCGCAAGCCCTTAGAGCGGGACGGGGGGAACGTAAACGGCAGCGCCGGTGCGATGTTGACGCGGGCACCGCCTGCGGCCGATAGCGGGTTGTTTCGGCGGCCGGGGCGTGGTGGCCTCCGCTCACCGTGGCGCGGTCACAATCGTGCGCCAGACCTCACTCGTTCGCAACCCAGGGCCAGCCCTTCCGCATGCGCATTCTGCTCTTATTCACCGTGTTCGCGTTGTTAGCCTCGCCGGCCGCCGCGGCAAGCCCGCCGCAGTCCCGGCCGCGCTCCGATGCGGCCATCGAGAAATCCGTCGATGCCCTGCTGCGGCGGATGACGCTGACGGAGAAGATCGGGCAGTTGCATTTCCCTTCCCTCGCCTTCCCGCAGGAGCCGCAACTGGCGGCCGTCGAGCGCGGCGAGATCGGGGCCATGCTGAATGTCGTCGATCCGCGCTTCATCCGCGCCTTCTCCGGCACGGCCAGGAAGTCGCGCCTTGGCATTCCGATGCTTTTTGCGATCGATGCCATCTATGCGTTCCGGATCACTTTCCCGCCGCCGCTCGCATGGGCCGCGACTTGGAACCCCGACCTTGCCGAACTGGCTGCCTACGAAGTGGGCCGGGAGGCGCGGGCCAACGGCGTCAACTGGACGTTCGCGCCGATGGTCGACATTTCGCGCGATCCGCGATGGGGACGCGTCGTGGAGGGGGCGGGCGAGGATGCGTTTCTCGGGGCACAGTTCGCCGCGGCGCGCGTCCGCGGCTACCGGCGCGGCGGGCTTGCGACATCGGTCAAACATTTCGTGGGGTATGGCGCGCCCGAGGGTGGACGCGACTATACGGGCAGCGAGATTTCGACACCTGAACTTCTCGATCGCTACCTGCCTCCGTTCACGGCGGCTCTGCAGGCGGGCAGCGAAACGGTGATGGCGTCCTTCAACACCATCAACGGCGTGCCTGTGACCATGAACCGGGCCCTGGTGACGGACCTGTTGAAGAAGAGGTTGGGGTTCGAAGGCATCGTCACGAGCGATTTCGTGGCGATCGGCGAACTCGTCAATCACGGCGTGGCGCGGGACCTGGAGGATGCGAGCGTGCTCGCCTTCAACGCAGGCATTGATTTCGACATGGAGAGCGGCGGCTACGACCGTTACCTGCGGCG
>JALOTA010000084.1 GCA_025458125.1 Hyphomicrobium sp. | reverse complement strand
CGCTCAAAGCAGCCTGATGGCGTTCCCCGTTTCAGCCTCGGATTTGAGCGCGCGGAGCATCTGCTCGAGTTCGGCCTTGGCCCCCTCGATGACCTGTTCGCACGGCATATCGCCTGACTCGAGCCTGTAGAGGAGCTCAGCCAGATCATCGCGCATCTGGTAGAGCATGAAGCACAGGCATTCGCGCGAAACCGCAGCGGTATGTCTCTCATCCATGGCTCGTTTCCCATGCTTACACCGCAGATGCCGCACTCGACACCATTTTGCCAAGCGGCGGAATGAGCTGAATCAAGGGCGCCAGCATGAAAGGCCTGGGCCGAACGGGCTAAGCTGGTCTTTCCAAGGTCTTGCCTCCCATCAAGTTGCAGGCTGTATGATCCGTCGAAGCGGATCAGAACTGTAATCGAGCGCCCTTATGCGAATGCCCGTTCTCTTCACGATGGTGCTCATCATGGCTGGTCTCCCATCACCCGCCCGGGCGGAGGACAATCCGGCATCGGAACCTCTGGTCGACGCCGTCGAACTCAAGATCGAGCTGGGCCGGCATGAACGGCTGCTTGCGGTCCAGACGGCCCCTGGCGCCGCGCTGTCGCCGTTTACCAGCGATGGCTGCAGCGGCGGACTTTCGAGCGTGTGGAAGCTCGCGTCGGCATCGGTACCCGCGCTTGCTCGACGGCACGGTGAACACCCACCGTGGGAAATCTGTTGCGTGGCACACGACCAGTCCTACCATGCCGGCGCGCCTTCGGGTGCGGATCCCAAGACGAGTTTCGACGCGCGACGCCGCGCCGACGAAGAACTGCGCCAGTGCGTGCGCAAGATCGGCGCGGATCGCACAGATGCTCTCGCTGCCGAGTACAGTATCGGCCGCGAAGAGGTGGAATTGATCTATTCTGGTATAGCCGACGTGATGTATCGCGCTGTCCGTCTCGGCGGTGCACCCTGCACCGGGTTGGCATGGCGCTGGGGTTATGGCTGGCCGGATTGCCGCTGACGTTTGTCAGACGGGAGGACGGCGGCAGTGGTAGAACTCAGCAATCCAACGGCCTGCAGAACACGAAAAAAGACCGGCCGCGAAGTAGCGCGGCCGGGTGAATTCGTGTTCCGTGAAAGTCTAAGAGGACGCTTAGTTGCGGTCCATCTGCTCGGCCCAGAAGTCCACGGTCTTCTGACGCAGCTTGTCCTGGCAGTCGCCGGCGCAATCGACCCAGGTTCCGCCGGGCAGGCGCACCTTCTGGCCCATGTTGTAGTTCTGAACCGCACCGGTTTTGCAGTTCGTCGTGTTGTTCTTGCTGCAAGCCGCGACACCGTACTTCTTGTCGTTAGCCTGGGCAGGCAATGCAAGTGCGAAGGCCGCGGCGGTAGCGAGGCCAATTGCAGCGATAAACTTGGTCATGATCTAAATTCCCTTGGTCTCAGCTCAGGTTACCGGCGGGGACTAGGGTCCGCCGAGGCGGGTTCGTTTGAACCTCACACAACCAAAGTTGGGGCCCTGAGTTGTCACAAACAACTGAAACCCAGCCGATTTCAAAGGCTTATCGGAAATTCCGATCAGACGTCGCCGCATCGCAGGCCGCGGGAAAAAATTCACGCCCTCCAAACATCTGAAATAGCAGAATAAAAACTTGGTTCAGCCCAAGCGCTTTGTCACATGAACGAAATGAGACAGCGCTAATCTTCGCCCGGTTGATCGGAGATGCCGATTGGCGGGGTATCTCCAGGCTGGATTGCCGCAGATGGTCTATCCGGCGCGACAGGCTTCGCCGCGAAGAACGGAGCGCATCATGTGGAAGCGGGATTGGACCGGTATCTTTTCGTGCGCCCTGGCGGCACTACTTTGCGCAGGCGCCGCTCAGGCGAACGAACTTCAGGCCGTCCGGACCACGGATAAGGCGACCGTATACATCGACCGCGAAACTGTCCGGCAGACCACCGGCAAATCGACGGTCTGGTCGATCTGGGATCACAAGTCCGACCAGACGAACCTGCTGGGGGAACCCTACCGTTCGGCCGCCCTGCACAATGAGTATGACTGCAAGGCGCGCACCGTTCGGCTCATCGAGGTCGCCGAGTACGTAGATCCTCTGGCAAAGGGCGATCTTCTGCGCAGCTATCCGGCGGAAGACAGTCAGCCCCGTCCGATCTCGCCCGGCTCCGTCTCGTCGGCTATTTTCGACGAAGTCTGCGCGCCGCCAGTTCCTGGATCCACGAAGATCGAGAACAGAAGTTTCTGATTTCTTTTTGGGCACGTGGGGAAGGTGTGATGTCGAGGGCCTTTGACGATAGTTGCTATCTTGCGCGGACGCTGGCCGCGTCCCTTCTAGATCTGGAGCTTACCGGTCAGGAATCCGTGCTTGCTTATCTTCGGGCTGAATTGAATCGTCTGGGTGTCGCTGGCGGTTCGGTAACCGCTGCCTACCCGCAGGAACAAACGAATACGCACGAGTCCGGTCCACGAAACCTAAGCGCGGCTGCGTCCGGGCCCGATTTGAACGTGTTCATCATCACAGATGAAATAGCCGCCCTCGATCCCCGACGCCGAACGGCATAGCGGTCTGCAAACCGGCGATCAGCACTCTTCAAGTGTCGCAGCCCATGCCGGGAGCGTCACGGACTGAGACCTTGACCAGGCCAGAGACGCGACGCCGGATGCGGTCACGACTCCCAAGGTCGGAGAGCGCGCTCCACGGCGATCGCAGCCCAACACCCGTTCAGACCTCACCGAACCACCTGGAAGCGGTCCAGCGATCCGGCATAGGCACGATCAGCATGACGTGAGCGCCGGTTCGGGCGGCAAGGTCCTGCCTGTTAAGATCACAGTATAGAGGCCGCCGGTTCGAAATGAGCCTCGCGCGCTGGACGGCGGAGGGCGTCTCTCTTCTTGACCCTGCCTCCAAACGTTTGCGCCACATCAAGTGCCGCAGCATTGGTGTAGAGCGGGCGACCACGTCGTCACCTGCGTCGGTCGGCCGGTCTGACGACGCCGTCACGGATCTTTCAACTGATCGGATACGATCAAGCAGGGACCGCAGCACCACGTCCATCCGTCCTGCCTTGAGAGACAGGGACAAAAAATAAGGCCGCCCTTGAAAGGGCGGCCCTACCGGCGGGAGAATGCCGAAATTGGAACTTAGAACCGGATGATTCCGCCACCCATGACGACGTCGAGATCGTCGAGTTCCTGCGTGATAACGGGACCGGCACCGCTGCTCGGGCCGTTGCCGGTAACCTCACCTTCGTAATGACGATAAGTCAGGTAGACCGACATAGCGGCTGCGTCGATAGCCTGTACGATACCTGCTCCGTATGACGTGATCTCGGAGGAGAGAAGGTCACCCTGAAGTCCGGCCGCGCGGCACGCAGAGCCGAGCGAGTCCGGGTCGTTCCAGGTGCACCCCTCGGAAACCTGGCCAATCGAACGGTCCTGCGAACCACCTTCGTTCTTGTAGTACTGACCAAAGATTGTGGTGGTACCCAACGGCATCCACTTGCGCTCGATGCCAAGCTCGAATGCGTAGAAATAGCTCTCCGCGTCAGCGGCATCGGCACCTTTGAAACCAGGATCAGTCTCAATTGCTTCATCGTCGAGAAGACCGGCGGCGAAGTTGCCGTAAATGCCCGACTCTGAATGCATGATGCTGATGGATCCGCCGTACTGCCTGCAACGGGTATCTGGAACCGATGAATTTTGAGTGGTGCCATCGAAATTGTTACCCGGGCACTGGAACCCGGGGATCGAGTCGGACTGCGTTGCGCTTACGGGCCCTTCGCTGTTCTCGCCATAGGCAAAACCGGCAGCAACCTTGATGCCGGAGAAGTCGCCCTTGTAGCGCAAGCCGACTTCCCAGGTGTCATCCTCACCCCAGTTCACGGTGCCGATGAAGCCGCCGATTTCGGGCGTGTCGTAGCGCACAAGATTGTAACGGCGTCCTTCGCCGGGCTGGTCGCCACCGCCGCGGATCAGCTGACGCCACTGCAGACCGCTGCGGCCCGAGGTCGAGCTGAAGTTGGCAAGGCGCGTTCCGTCGTCAGTGCGGGTGTAGAGACCGAGGCCCGAGTCTTCGATGTCGGAATACTTGGCAACATCGCCCGACTTAGAGAGATTGATTTCGGTAATACCTTCGCCGGCGCCGCCCGTCAGGCCCACCCATACGCGGCCGAACTTCTTGCTGTCGACGTACCAAGTGCTGTGACGGAGATCGAGGCCGCAGTTGGTGCCGTCGCAACCGTCCGGGTTCTCCTGGTTGAAGCGCTTGGAGTTGGCGCCGCGTACGCCGACTTCGAGCAGATAGCCCGCCGAGAAGTCGTCATTGATCTTAGCCGAACCGCGGAAGCGGAAGCGCGAGCGCGAGTTATCGTTGGTGTAGACGCCAGCGTTTGATTCCACTCCGTCGTCCCAGAGCAGGATCGCCTCGTTCACATGCCCCGAGACTTCAAGCTTCACCTTGCGGTTGCCCTTGCGAGCAGTGGTCGCTTCAAGTTCCGCGATCCGCTCCTCCAGATCGGCGCAGCAGTCGCCTCCCAGATCGGCCGCGGCCGCTGGCGAAGCGCCGACCGCCCAAGCCGCGAGTATCGCGAAAACCGCAGTACCCGATTTGAAACCCGTAGTCATACACGTCCCCCTGCAGTTGCCCCGCCAGATGGCGAGGCCATGAAAACTGATGCGACCGTCGCGGGCCTAGCGCGACTGGTTGCAATGAGACGCTAGCTGCAATTTTCGAAAAGCAAACCGCTGAGAACAATCCGACAGATTTGCGACAGGCAAGCGTTGCCTAAAGCGCCCAACAGCGGTCGTTTGCGACACATAAATGACAGTTGCATGACAGGACGGATTCAAGCGCGTGACGCGCCGCCGACGACATTTGGAAAGTGATTTTCTGCTTTTGTCGAGCCCCAAGGCATGAGTTGCGTGCGGCGAGCAGATTGGCCAAAGTCTCGGAGCGACTCAGCACGATCCCCGCGCGATTGCCGGGGCACGAATTGCAGCCGCAGGGACGAAGCAAATTTGGCGAAGGCAACTGTGAAATTCTGCCAGACAATCTCCAGTGCAAGCCAGAAGACGATGCCTTATTTTTCTATCCGCTCAGCCATCAGCTTGACGATCATGGCGGCGGCTGCAGGACCGGCCCCGGCAACGGAGCTTTTGGCTGTGAGAACGGTCGGCGCAGCGGTCGTCTATATCGATCCGGCCACCGTTGAGCGCAAACAAGACAGGTCGAAAGTCTGGTCGTTGTGGAACCATGCCAGCGACCAGCTGAATGTCTACGAAGAAGCCTACCGTTCCGCGCGTTTTCTCAACGACTACGATTGCCGGAATCGAACCGTTCGCTTGATCGAAATCCGCGAATACACCGAACCGCTCGGGCGCGGCCGGCCACTCCGCGTATACGGAGGCGAAGGACTTAACGAGCGGGCCGTGCCGAGAGGTTCGGTTGGTGACGAGATCCTGCAGAGGGTCTGTGCGCCCGCTCCCGGCGTGGAAGGCGAAACCTCGCGATAGCTGCAGGTACGGCAACGGAGCCGCGCCCGCCCGGTAAGGCTCAAGCCGCCACGCGCTTGGCGTGGACGCGGGGGCTGGTCAGGATAGGGGCGTAGACCCACGAGAAACACACGAACGCCGCGATCCAGGCGAGGGCCGCGACCACGAGGATTGGTCCCGAATACTGAGGCAGCAGGAGCGGGCCCACCACCCGCAGATGCGCCGCCAGCGACACCAGGCGATAGGACGCGACGGTCGCGGGCGCTGCAATGATCCGCCGTCCCGTATGACCGAGGGAAGCGCGGCTCATCACAGCCAATATCATGAGGCCGACGGCGCCCGTCCCCAAGGCGTGATTTGCAAGTGATAAAGGAACCCACGGCGTCAGGTTCGCAGCGGCGATCAAGGCCAGTGCGATGACGAGCCACGCATATCCCGCGTGCAGGACCCAGACGATCGGCTCAGCGCGCGTTTTCCATCCACGCCACAAGGCAAGGCGGATCGCATTGAGAACCGAAGCCACAAGCGCAAGCGCTCCTTCGATGAGCGGCGGTGCATCGAGGAGCCGGGCGGCCAGAATGGAGACGATGGAAAGAATTGCGCCGAGATCAAGCGGTGCGATGCGACGCGGCAGAGGCGCACCGGGCCTGTTGATATGCAGCCAATTGTGTGTGAACGAGGGGATGATGCGCCCCCCGATGACCGCGATCATGATGCCGACAACGAGGAGGCCATTGCGCAAGATCGCAAGCGGATCGATCGCCACGATGTCATACGTTGCGAGGTGGTAGATCGCGTTGGCCGCGAACAGCAGAATCAGGAGTGCCAGGAATACGAAGTTGCGGGCAGCCGGCTTCACCAACAACTGCCATGCAGCAAAGGCGCCAAGAACGGGAATGAAGGCGAGATCGGCGGCAGCGACCAACCAGGGAGGCAGCACGCCGGAGAACGCCATCGCCACCCGGCCGGCGGTCCAGAGCGCAAAGAGACCGACCAGCGGTCCGCCCGAAACCGGTAGCGCACCGGTCCAGTTGGGAACCGCCGTTAGAAGAAACCCGCCAATGGCGGCACCGGCGAAGCCGAAAACAAATTCGTGCGCGTGCCACGCGAACGGCGACCCGGCAATCGCAAGCCACTGTCCCGAACCGCCGATCGCAAGGTCGGCTACGAATGCCAGCCATACACTCATCAGCAGAGCAGAAAAGATGCCCGCCCCCAGAAAGAACGGGCGGAACCCGTAAGAGAATAATGCCTCGAAGCTCGGTCCTTGCGAACCTGGGCCCTCAGCCCGGATGCTCCAGAGATCCTGTACGGTCATGATCAGGTCCGCCTCTGCCAATGTATCGGGCGGCATTCTACTGATCCCGCGGGTGGCCTCGCTTAACCGCAGTCAATTTGCCGGACCGCAACCGATTAAAAGCCCTCTTCCTCCCGGTCGACGGCTTCGGCAAAGCGCACCAGTAGTTGGACATCCGCCACCGTGACGCGATCACGATCGACGCTGATGCCGAGTGGCCGCAACTTGACCAGCGCGCGTGAGAAGCTTTCCGGCTTCATTCCGAGGCGATTGGCGATCAGGGCCTTTTCATAAGGAAGCTCGATGATCGTCGCTCCCTGTCTGACGGGGCTGAGACCGACCAGGAAGTCGGCGATCCTCTGCGGCGCCGACAAAATCTTGATCTTCTCGATCTGCTCAACGAGTAATTTGAGATGTGCGGACGCCGACGCCAGCATCGAGAGTGCGAGATCGGGTTGCTCGCGGATGCGCCGGCGCAGGATTTCGCCATCCACGCGCAGCAGTCGCGCCGACGTGACGACCTCCGCGCTGACCGGATAGCGGCCGCCGAGGAAGATTGCGGCCTCCGCGAAAGTTTCCCCGCGTTTGAATACACCAACGATGACCTCGTGGCCGTCGGGAGTGCTTCTATAGAGCTTCACCCAGCCGTCGAGTACGAGGAAAAAACAGGTTGCCGGTTCTCCCTGCTGGAAGAGTTGCGTTTGCTTTTCGTAGCTGCGTACAGGCTGTGTGCCGATGATCGACTGCGCGACGTCCTGCGACATCGCTCCAAAAAGCGGTGTCGATCTGACGATCTGCCAATCGCGAACATCCATCGGCTTTGTGCTCACGTTAGTGCTTCCCGCCCAGCGTGACCGGACTTTAGCGCAGTTCCTCGCTCGATACAGCGCGGCCTCATCGCAAAGCGTTGACTGGCGGAAAGCATAAGGATGCAAGCGGCAGGAACATCCGCAGAAACCTGGGTCTGATGCATGCGGACGGACAGTCGCTCGACTTATGGTAGCATGCATATGGAACGCCGAACGTTCTTGCGATCTGCGATGTCAGCAGTCGACATTGCGACCCAGGGACCTGAACGGCCCGGGAGGCTTGCATACCGTCCGGCCCTAAGCCACATAAGGGTCATGGGCGCGCCGCTACGCATCCAGCGACCCCAACGCCTTTTAAAGTCGCCGCATCAAAGCTCGCGTTCGCTCACTTGGAGAGATCTCGATGACGAAACTGACGATCAACGGGCGCGAGCTTGAGGTCGCTGCTGACCTGGATACGCCGCTGTTGTGGGTGCTGCGCGATGAACTTGGCTTGACCGGTGCCAAATACGGATGCGGACAAGCATTGTGCGGGGCATGTGTCGTCTACGCAGACGGAGCACCGATACGTGCGTGCGTCATTCCTGTCGAAAGCGTCGCCGGTCAGAAGATCACCACACCCGAAGGCCTCGATGGCCGCGTGGCTGATGCGGTGCGGTCGGCATGGACAAAACATGATGTCGCCCAGTGCGGCTACTGCCAGCCTGGACAGATCATGACAGCCATCGCGCTCCTGAACGAAAATCCGGCTCCGACCGACGCCGAAATCGATGATGCCATGAACGCCAATATCTGCCGCTGCGCCACCTACGGGCGCATCCGCACCGCCATCAAGACCGCGTCTGAAATCCTCAAGGGTTGAGAAGAAACGCCGATGTTCAAATCAGATGTCTCTGAAAGCGTCCGGTCTCTGACTAGAAATGCGGCCGGCGAAATGGCTGGATTCAACAGGCGCGGTTTTCTCCGTCTTGCCGCCGGAACCGGAGCGGGCCTCGTTATCGGCGCCTATCTCCCTGCCGGTCCGCTAGTCGCTGGGAACGCCGCCGCATCCGAAGGCGCCGACGCGGTCTTCAGTCCCTTCGTCTCGATCACCACTGACAATAAGGTCATCGTGCTGTCCAAGCATCTCGACAAGGGGCAGGGAACGGCCACGGGTCTGGCGACACTCGTTGCCGAAGAACTCGATGCCGCCTGGAGTCAGATGGTGGCAGAGTTCGCACCGGCCAACACCGCTCTCTACAAGAACCTGTTTTTTGGCGTGCAGGGTACCGGCGGCTCCACCGCCATGGCAAATTCGTTCGAGCAATACCGCGAGGCCGGCGCTGCCGCGCGGCAAATGCTCATACAGGCCGCCGCAAAGGCCTGGAACACGGATGCCGGTAAGATTTCGGTGTCGAATGGCGTTCTCACTGATGGGACGAGAACGGCGACCTTCGGCGAGCTGGCATCCGCCGCGGCGAAAATGCCGGTTCCCGAGAAACCCACGCTCAAGGACGCAAAGGACTTCGTCTACATCGGGAAGTCGTTCCCGCGTCTCGACCAGAAAGCCAAAGTCGTCGCGGCGCCCGTCTTCACCCAGGATATCCGTCTGCCGGGAATGCTGGTGGCCGTTGTCGCCCGGCCGCCGCGCTTCGGCGGAAAGGCCGCGTCCGTGGATGCCGCGAAAGCTAAAGCCGTGAAGGGCATGCGGGACGTCGTCGTCATTCCGGCCGGAGTTGCCGTTGTGGCGGACACGACCTGGGCCGCCATCAAAGGCCGCGAAGCTTTGCAGGTAACGTGGGATGAGAGCGCCGCCGACAAGCGCAGCACGAGCGGCCTGATCGGAGAATACCGGGCCCTCGCTGTCAAGCCGGGCCTTCCCGTGCGCAAGGACGGTGATGCCGAGAAAGCGATTGCAGGCGCCAAGACCGTCATCGACGCGGAGTTTGTATTCCCGTTCCTGGCTCATGCGCCGATGGAACCCCTCGATGCCGTACTGGTCTTTAAGGACGGCAAGGCGACGCTGTCGCACGGTTGCCAGATGCAGACCATTGACCAGTCGGTGACAGCG
>JALOTA010000009.1 GCA_025458125.1 Hyphomicrobium sp. | reverse complement strand
GCAGCTTCTTCACGGCGGCAAGCGCCGAGAGCAACGGCCACGATAGCGGCGGCGAGAACGATAGCGCCCTTCATAGTCTTTCTCCTGTAGTGTCCCAGACAAAACCGGGAGGGATTAGCGAGCCACATTCGTGGCGGCCGGAAACTCGGCACCGAGCTTCATCGGTGCCGCTTCTTCGCGACGGCAAGCGCCAAGAGCAACAGCCACAATGGCGGCGGAGAGAACGATAAGCCCCAGCAACAGCCATGATGGCGGCGGAGAGAACGATAAGCCCCTTGATACCCTGCATAGCGATCTCCTGTTGCTACTGACGCCCAACCACATACTGGGGTACCGGCATGCACTTGTTCGATCAAGAACGGAGGCGGCTCGAGAGCCGTTTTCCACCAACCTAGATGCGAAAATGCAACGCCGTGTTTTACGCTCCTCAGGTCAAAAACTCCGCCCAGGCGAAAGTTAATCAACCGTTTGGAATTACACAAGAAAAGACCGAGGCCGTGACGCCCCGGACTGATCAACAGATTGCCGGATATTCCTTAAACTTCCCTTAAGTCGTGTCTCAATTCAGGAGAGGCGACCAGGCGGGATCAGACGCGAACGATGGCGTTGCAATGACTCGTTCGTTGTAGCCCGTGATGTCGACCGTAAAGATTCGCGGTCCGCCGTTCGGTCCCTGGCCTTCCCGGAAGAACATCACGACTCGCCCGTTGGGGGACCACGTCGGGCCTTCGTTATGAAATCCGTCGGTCAGCACCCGTTCGCCCGAGCCGTCGGGGCGCATGACACCGATGATGAAACGTCCCGCAAGCTGCCTTGTAAAGGCAATATAGTCGCCGCGCGGGGACCAGACCGGCGTCGAGTAACGCCCCTCCCCGTAGCTGAGCCGGCGAACCCCCGAGCCGTCCGAGTTCATTAGGTAGAGTTGCTGGGTCCCGTCCCGGTCGCTCTCGAACACGATCTGCCGCCCATCTGGCGAATAGCAGGGCCCCGTGTCGATGGCGTCGGTCTGGGTGACGCGCCGGGTCTGGCGGGTCCTCAGGTCCATTTCGAAGATCGAACTCGAACCCTCCGACTGCACGGAGAAGATCACCCGCTGGCCATCAGGGGAAAAACGTGGCGCGAACGTCATGCCGGGAAAGTCCCCGACGACTTCGCGTTGCATGGTCTCCAGGTTGAGCAAAAACACGCGCGGCTGGTCGCGCGTGTAGGACATGAACGTGATTTCGTTACGGGTCGGCGAAAACCGCGGCGTGAGAACGATCTCCGCGCCTTTTGAGAGAATTCGGACGTTGGCGCCGTCCTGATCCATAATGGCGAGCCGCTTGACGCGCTTGTCCTTGGGACCGGTCTCGTCGATGAAGACCACACGGCTGTCGAAATAGCCCTTCTCACCCGTCAGACGTTCGTAGATCTGGTCGGCGATGATGTGCCCGACGCGGCGCCAGTTGGCCTCCGCCGTCGCAAATCGCTGGCCGGCGAGCTGCTTGCCCGTCGCGACGTCCCACAGCCGGAACTCCGAAGACAGCCGGCCACTGGCATCCCGGGTTACGCGCCCAACCGCCAGCGCGTCCGCGCCGATTGAGCGCCAGTCGACCATTCGCGGCGGTTGATTGATGTCACGCACCGCTTCAAGAAATGAACCGCGATCCAAAGGTTTGAAAAGGCCGGAACTTTCCAGATCGTTGGCCACGACGTTGGAAATCTCCGTCGCCAGCCGCGGATCGTCGCCGACAAACTCGGGAATGGCGATCGGAATGGGCGACAGCGACCCTTCCGATTGACGCCCGGTGAGTTGCGCCGCAGCCGGAAGCGCGCTTATCGCCGCGACAACGAGACCAAGGCCCCCGGCCATCCAACTTGATGACTGCCGGGCACATCGCGGTGATCGAGTGGGCGCTGCGAAGGTAGGCGAAAGGGAAATCATGCTGTTCGACATATGATGGCTGGGCTTGGGGTCCGGCGGGAACGGTCCTTAGCGTTACAGATGCATCTGACCTGCGAATAGGGTCAAACCACGGCGCTTAGGAAGACTTTCCGTCTCACTACAGCATTTCGCTCGGATCGAACTCCCAGATGATCTCCTGCCAGCCGCTTTCATAGAGGTCCTTCGGCAAATCATAGGGTTGGCAACCTTTTACGGCGCGCATGGCCGACTCGGTGGCCAGAGCTGCCAGCGGGCCGGAAGCTGGCTTTTCGACACGAGGATCGGCCTCCAGCGTCCCATCCGGACGCATCCGCCACCGCAGCGTGACGATCGGGGTCTCCGCTCCACCGCCGCCTCCCGGCAGTCGCCAGCAGCGCGCGATCTGCGTCCGCAGCATGCCACGCAGAAGATCCTGTTCGCGCACCGAAAGAACCGCTTCGTTGCCCGTCTCGGTTCCCGCTGTCGGCCCACGGTACTCGGTCGGCTTCGTCGGTTCGGTCGCGGTCGCCTGCGCACCCTTCTTGGTCGGATCCTTGTCGAGAAGCGCCGCGAGCCGGTCTGAAACAGCGGCCTGCTTTTTCTTCTCGTCTTCTTCCTTCTTGCGCTTGGCCTCGGCGGCCTTCTTTTTCGCCTCTTCGGCTTTTTTCTTCTGCTCCGCCTTTTTCTTTTCCTCGGCCTTCTTCTTTTCTTCCTCAGCCTTCTTCTGAGCTTCTTCGGCGGCCTTTTTCTCCTCCTCCTGTTTTTTCAGTTCATCGGGCGTCGGTCCCGGCGGTGGCGGCGGAGCCTCGGCCAACTTCTCGGCAATCGGATCGGGTTTGGGAGGTTCGGGAGGCGGCGTGGCCTCGGCCGGTTTCGGCGGCTCGGGCGCGGGATCGGGCTTCGCCGGCTCCGGTTCCGCGGGCGGCGTCGGCGCCAGAACCGGCTTTGGTTTTTCCGCTTCGAGCACGGACTGGACATCAGCCGGCTTCTCGCTCGCCTTGGCTTCCAGTTCCTTCGATGTCTCGCTTCCCTGCTTCATGCGCAGGAATTCGGACGGCGTAATCATGGCGACGGCGATGGCGTTCGCTGGATCGAGATGATCGACCACGCCAGCAGCGCCGCATGCATCACGATCGATATGAAGAGCCCGGCGCCCACCGCTGCTCTAACCTCCGTCTTCGACTTCCGTGACGAGTGAGACTTTCTTGAAGCCGCCCGAGCTGATCCGGCCCATCACCTTCATGACGGTGCCATAGTCGATTCCCTTGTCGCCCCGCACGTAGATCTGCTCGTCGACACCGTTCTTGGCGATGGCCTTGAGCTTTTCAGCGATCTCGTTCAGCGGCACCTTCGTTTCGCCGATGAATGTCTCGCCGCTGGCCGAGACGGAAATCGTCAGCGGCTCTTTCGAGCTTTCCAGCTGTTTGCCCTGCGACTGCGGCAGTTCGATGGGTACGCCCACGGTGAGCATCGGCGCGGCCACCATGAAGATGATGAGAAGCACGAGCATCACGTCGACCATCGGCGTGATGTTGATTTCACTCATCGGGGCTTTGCGGCTGCGTCGGCGGCGCCGTCCGCCCCCGCCACCGGTGTTCATTTTGATACTGGCGCCCATCTCGGCCTAGCTCCTGACGTCGATCTGGCGCGAAACGATCGCCGAGAATTCATCCGCGAACGCTTCCAGCCGTTGGCTGATGGCGGCGCTGTCGGCGGAGAACTTGTTGTAGAAGACGACCGCCGGAATGGCCGCAAGCAGGCCCAGGGCCGTTGCGAAGAGCGCTTCCGCGATGCCCGGCGCCACGACGGCGAGGTTGGTATTCTTCGAAATGGCTATGGCCTGGAAGCTCACCATGATGCCCCAGACGGTGCCGAAGAGTCCGACGAAGGGCGCCGTGGATCCCACGGTCGCCAGAAACAGAAGCCGCCGGTCGAGCCGCTCCATCTCGCGGCTGATGGTGACATCCATCACCTTCTCGACGCGCATCTGAATGCCACCCATGGCGCGAATGTTGCCCTCCACTGACCGCTTCCACTCGCGCATGGCCGCAACGAACAGTGCCGCCATGGAAATGGTCGGTCCGCGCGACAACTGGTTGTAGAGTTCATCGAGAGATTGACCGGACCAGAAGGTCTGCTCGAACCGGTCGGCTTCGATGCGCGCCTTGCGGAATGCGAACAGCTTTTCCACGATGATCGCCCACGACCAGATGGAGGCGATGAACAGGCCCGTCATCACCAACTGAACGGTGAGTGAGGCATGAATGAATAGCTCATAAAACGAAACGCCCGGCGCTGCGGCCGGGAGGGTCGCCTGGGCGACGTCCGCTGGGTTCATGGGTCTTCCGCCGTTCGAGGATCCGTTGAGGACTTGAAGAGTGCTTTACGCGCCGGTCGATGATGACGGAACCTTGTTCGCGACACGATGAAAAGCTTGCCCCGTATTCCCCGATACCGCCAACACGCATGTTGCCGCGCAATATGACGAAAGAGAGGCTTGCGCGGGAATAAGCCGGGGCCTTTCAGCCCTTCTCCCAGGCGGCCTGATGGCCGTTCATTCGGGCCCCCCGCCCCGGCGCGCCTTCGGCAAGCAATTCCCGCCATTCTCCCCGGCTCCGGTCGTAGATCACGACCTCGCCGGTTTCCATGTCGTAGAGCCAGCCGTGGACACCGACCCGGCCTTCCTCCACCCCACGACGGACGATCTCATAGGACATCAGATTGTCGAGTTGGAACTGGATGTGGGCGGCGATCGTCGCCATCAGGCGGTTGCGCGGCTCGATGCCGGCGGCGCGGACCAGTTCATGCGCGGGCCGTGTGTAGTCCACCCAGCGCCCGAGATGCGCCGTGGGTTCGCATGCGGCAGGCTCGATGAGCGCCTCGATGCCGCCGCAACCGGTATGCCCGCAGACGATGATATCGTCGACGCCCAGATGCCCGAGCGCATACTCGATGGCCGCTCCGACGGAGGCCTCGCAGCCGGCCGGCGGAACACAGTTCGCGATATTGCGAATCTCGAACAATTCACCAGGGTCGGCCGACGTGATCTGCGAAGGGATGACGCGGCTGTCGCAGCAACCGATCCACAATATCTTGGGCTTCTGCTTGGAATGTGCGAGGCGCGTGTAGAAGTTCCGGTCCCGTTCGAAACGCTGCCTGAAGCGCTCGTACCCCTCCATCGCGTCTTTGATATCGAGATCGATGCCGTGCTGGTCGGTCTTCGTGGTCATGAGCCTACCCGGATACGCATACAGTGGGCCGTTCCATCTTCTAGCTCACCCGTCCTGTTGTCCAGCCACCCCGCCCAGGGGCGCCCCGTCCGGAACGTCACCAAACCCGGCACGAATGGCGCTCGTAAGGCGCAACGGCTTGCCCGAAACCGCCACCAGAACCACCGTCACCTCTGCCTCGAAGACCGCCCGCCCGGCATGGCGCACGGTCTGCAGGAGCGTCACGCTGGCCCCGCCCAGCGCTTTCACCCGGGTTTCCACCTCCAGAATGTCGTCCATCCGGGAGGGCCGCAGGAACTCGCAGTTCATCCGCCTGACGACGAAGGCCGCGGGCTCGTGGCTGCTCGAACCGTCGATGAGCCTCCGGCTGTCCGTACCCAGGAGCCGCAGGAAGTCGGTCCGCCCCCGCTCGCACCAGCGAATGTAAGACGCGTGATAGGCAATGCCTCCCGCGTCCGTATCCTCGAAATAGACGCGGATCGGAAGAACGTGCCATCGGCCGGTCCCGTCCTCGACGATGCGCCCGGAAAGATCCGGCCAGTTTTGCGGCGGCATCAAGCATCTGCTCCAAGTTCAACGACAACGACTTCGGGAGGCACGCCCAGGCGTATCGGCGTGATGGAACAGCCCAGACCGCCCGACACGACGAGATGGCGGGAGCCCTCCACGACATGCCCGTAGGCATAGCGGTTGCCGTAAACGGAAGGAACGATCGGGGACCAGCCGAAGAGACGCACCTGTCCGCCGTGCGTGTGACCTGAAACGGTCAGCGCCACGCGCTCCGGCACCTTGGGAAAAATGTCCGGTTCGTGCGCCATCAGGATCACGGGAGCATCGTCCGTAATCCTTGCCAGGGTCCCGTCCAGATCGTCGAGCCCCACGCCCTTCCCTTTGGCGTCGTTGCCGGTGTCGGGGAATGCGAGTTGGTCCGCAAGGCCCGCAAGCCAGAACGGCCGCCCGTCCTTCGTCAGCCGCACGGTGTCGTTTTCGTAGACCGGCACGCCCGCTCGTTCCAGGGCACGGCGTGCCCGCGGCGACCCTCCACGATTGCGTTGAACATCGGGATCGTCCCAGTAGTCGTGGTTCCCGAGAATGGCATGCACGCCCAGCGGCGCCTTCAGCCTGGCAAGAATCGGCGCCCATTCGTCAGGCATCAGCGGCCGGTCGATGAACCGGGCGTTCGTCTCATAGTCTCCAAGCATCAGGATAGCATCGGCGCCGAGCCCATTGGTGAATTCAACGATGCCTTCGATCCGCTCGGCCCCCATCAGAGGTTCGCACGCATGCACGTCTGCAACGAGTGCCAGCGTCGCTTTCAAACCGGTCGGCCAATTCGGCGGCGAAATCGAATACCTCGAGACAGACAGCCGGTAGCGCGGCTCATAACCGAATGCATAACCGGCGAAGCCGGCGCCGGCCGCGACCGCAACGCCCGCGCCGCGCAGGAATGTGCGGCGGCTGATCACGGATCGCCGGCCTCGTCGGGGCCAGAGAAGAGATCCGGGGCGGCATTGCGTGGCGGACCGGAAAGACCGAGGTGACGCCACGCTTTCAAGGTCATCACCCGGCCGCGAGGCGTCCGCCCAACGAAACCCTGCTGCAGCAGGTACGGCTCGACGATTTCCTCTAGCGCATCACGCGGTTCGGAGAGCGCCGCCGCGAGTGTCTCGATGCCGACGGGACCACCTTCGTAATTCTTGGCGATGCACATCAGATACCGGTGATCGAGGGCATCGAGCCCTTCGCTGTCGACTTCGAGCGCCCTGAGCGCCGTGTCGGCGATTCCGGCATCGATCGTCTCGACGCCCGCAACCGCCGCGAAATCTCTGACCCGCCGCAGTAGACGCCCGGCGATCCGCGGCGTTCCACGCGCCCGCCGCGCGATCTCTCGCGCTCCGTCCGCCCGCAGGGGAGCCCCGAGGACACGCGCTCCTCGGGTCACCACAAGTTCCAGTTCTTCGATCGTGTAGAAATTGAGCCGAACCGGAATTCCGAACCGGTCCCGCAGCGGCGTCGTCAGAAGCCCGGCGCGTGTCGTGGCGCCCACCAGCGTGAATTTGGCAAGATCGATCTGCACCGACCGCGCCGCCGGCCCCTCGCCGATGATGAGGTCCAGCTTGAAGTCCTCCATCGCCGGATAGAGGATCTCCTCAACCGCCGGATTGAGGCGATGGATCTCATCGATGAACAGAACATCGCGGTCTTCGAGGTTCGTGAGCAGCGCGGCCAGGTCGCCGGCTTTGGAGATCACGGGTCCCGACGTGGCGCGAAAACCCACCCCGAGTTCCTTCGACATGATCTGGGCGAGCGTCGTCTTGCCCAGACCCGGCGGACCGGCAAACAGAACGTGATCGAGCGCATCGCCGCGCGCCTTCGCCGCCTGGATGAACACCTTGAGATTGGCGCGCGCCTGCTCCTGACCGATGAACTCATCGAGCGACTGCGGACGGATCGATGCCTCGAAGGCATCGGCCTCGCGTTTCGTCGACGAGATCATCCGGTCGGTCATGTTTTGTTCGTGGCTCTATTCGCTGCCTGCGTCAAGCCGCGGGGCCGGAATGCGCCGGGGCGCCAGGAGTGCAGAGACCCCGGCCGCTATTGCACCGGTCGCGCCGGCGACGACCAGCGCGGTGGAATACTGACCGTCGTCCATCGCGATGTCGGATTCGATCAACCGGTAGAGAAGCAGAACGGTGATCGAGCAACCCAGCACGATGGCCACAGGCACCCGGTATCCCCGCCAGTCGAAGATGCAGTCGAGCGCCGCCACCACTGCTCCCGTCACGACGGCAGGCACGTAGCCCATTACATAGGCCATCGGGATTCCGATCGGCATCATCGCCACCATACCCAGCAATCCCTGCACGGTCCCCAAGGTCCCGGGCACGGCGGTCAGTGAAATCGGCAGGAAGATCGCGAAGTACCCGGCAATGGGACCGACGACCAGAAACACCAGAATGGTCGGAAGAACCGCCCGGACAAGAGACCAGAGGCGCAGGGCGAAGGTCGGCAAGACGTTCAATGACATGACGATCGGGATGACAGGTTCCAGGATCGGGACGACAAGCCCCGGCACCATGGGCGCCAACGATGTCCTCGAAATGGCGGAGTTCGCTCAGCGCCCGTTTTTGCCGACGACACGCGGTGTCGCGAGGAATTTCACGCCGACGAACGCGCCGCGCCGCCACATGATGGCGCAATCCATTTCCATGCGGTCCAGCCGCATCTGGAGCTTGAAATGAGCAGGCAGTTTGACCCGGCCCCCGAGCAGATTTTCAGGAGTGGCGACGATTTCCAGCCGCGCGCCGGTCGGAGAATAGTCCCTGACGAGACAGGAAATCGGCACGCTGACCGATGGGCTCAAGATCACGGCACTGGTTCCGGCTGCCTTTCGGCGCGCAATACGCCGCTCACTGTCTTCCAGCGAGTCCAAGTCGCTTTGCTGTGGCACAGTTCCCGGCAGCGCAACAGGTCCGAGGATCATGGAAACAAAGCCTCCCCGCAGATCGAAAGACAGCGAGGCCCTCTCCGCCCCGCACGCCATAATCGTTGGCAAGACCTTAAGGAACTGCTCAGCGTTTTGATTAATAGAGACTTAATCGGATGATCCGACGCGGCCGCCGAGCCAGATGAGAGCTCCTGCCGGCAGCAAGGCTACGGCGGCATAAAGCAGGACGTGCTTCAGTTGAGCGGACTGAAGCGCGGCGGCGGTCGCCGGGTCGCTGGCGCTGACATCCAGTGGCAGGTGCGGGAGCGTCGTCCATCCGTACCAAAGCACGGCCGCTATCCAAACCAGACCGATGAGCAACGCAGCAGTACGCATGGGGGTCCTTGCTGGGTTCAGCGCGAAAGTTCCTTCAGACCGCGACGGATCAGCTGAGCGGTATCGGCTCCGGCGCCGAGTTCTTTCAGCGCGGCAGCGACAGCCGCCGACGCTTGCCCCGGATTATAGCCGAGGTTGGAGAGCGCTGAGATTGCTTCCGCCGCCGCCAGGCCTTCCCCGGCAACATCGGTCCCTGCCGTCGTGCCCTTTGCGGCAGCAGCCACGTCGAGCCCCGCGACCGAAAGCGCCGGCGCTTTGTCCTTCAGCTCCGCCACGATCCGCTGGGCGAGTTTCTTTCCGACCCCGGGCGCCTGCTCTACGGCGGCCCAATTCTGAAGTGCGATCGCGTTTGCCAGATCGTTTGTCGACAAGACGCCGAGCACGCCGAGAGCCACCTTCGATCCCACGCCCTGTACCGTCTGCAACGTGCGGAACCAGCTGCGCTCGATTTCGCTCGTGAAACCGTAAAGACGGATGGCGTCCTCGCGGACGTGCGTATCGATGGTGAGGCTCGCCGTTTCCTGGAGGCGGAGGTTGCGCAGTGTGCGCACCGATAGCTGCACCTCGTAGCCGACCCCGTTCACGTCGATGATGGCGTGCGATTCCCCAATCGCATCCACAACGCCTTTGAGCTTGCCAATCATCGGGCGGCCTCCCTGGCGACGCGCCTGGCAAGCGCCCGCGCAGCACGGTGGCTCGCGTGGCAAATCGCAATTGCCAAGGCGTCCGCCTCGTCCGCGTTATCGAATTTTGCGCGCGGCAACAGAAAGCTGATCATCGCCTGGATCTGGTGTTTCTCGGCGTGCCCCGCGCCGACCACACTCTTCTTGATGAGGTTCGGCGTGTATTCAGCCACCAGCAATCCCTTCATGGCGGGCGCCAGCAGGGCCATCCCACGGGCCTGTCCGAGCTTCAGCGTCGAGCGCGGGTTTTCGTTCACAAACGTCTCTTCCACCGCGACCTCGACGGGGTCATGCGCAGCGATCACCGCGGCAATGCCGCGATAGAGTTCGGCAAGCCGGTACGCCAGTTCGTCGTCGCCGTCGGATGTGATAATACCCGATGCGACATAACTGAGGCGCACGCCGTCGCTGTCGATGACGCCCCATCCCGTGCGCCTCAGTCCCGGGTCCAATCCCAGAATACGTGTTGTCGTGCCGCTCATGACTGGCACGCATAACACGGCCTTTGATTCGCGGCTGTCGCGTTCAGGCCGCGGTGAGCCGCTTCATGATTTCATCGGAGATTTCGAAGTTCGCAAACACGTTCTGAACGTCGTCGTCGTCTTCCAGCGCCGCGATCATTTTCATGATCGACTGCGCCGCGTCTTCCTCCACCGGAGTCGTAAGCCCCGGCTTCCAGACAGATTTGACGCTTTGCGGCTGCCCCAGCTTCTCTTCCAGCGCGCCGGCAACCGTTCCGAGCGTATCGAAGGCACAGGTGATGAGATGGCCGTTCTCATCCGACTGCACGTCGTCCGCACCACACTCGATGGCCGCTTCCAGAACCGTATCCGCCGTACCTGCGGCGGGCTTGTATGTGATTTCACCCACGTGCTGGAACATGTGGCTCACCGAACCCGTCGACCCGAGATTGCCGCCGTACTTGGTGAACACGGATCGCACCACGCCCCCCGTGCGGTTGCGGTTATCGGTCAGGGCTTCCACGATCACGGCGACGCCGCCCGGCGCGTAGCCTTCGTAGCGCACGTTCTCGTAATTCTCCGTTTCGTTACCCGCCGCCTTCTTGATGGCACGTTCGATGTTGTCCTTCGGCATGTTCTCCGCACGCGCGTCCTGGATGGCCAGACGCAGGCGCGGGTTCATGGCAGGGTCCGGACTGCCGAGCTTTGCGGCAACGGTAATTTCACGTGACAGCTTGGCGAACATCTTGGATCGGGCGGCATCCGCCCGGCCCTTCTTATGCATGATGTTCTTGAAGGCTGAATGGCCGGCCATGGCGGGTCCCGTCGATCTTGAGAGTTGGGAAGAGTAGGCGTTATCGAGCGACCCGGCGGCGCCGGTCAAGCCCGCCGCGGCTGTGGCGCGTTAACCATTTGTTAACCATTGCCGTCGAGACTCTGGCCTCGGAAGGTGATTCGCACCTTCTCACAGGGGACTGCCGGAGCTGCCCAGCAGGCAGTCGCACCAAACGGCGGGTCTGTTCGACCTGCCCCATCCCGATGAAGAGGCCCGCTCTTCATCTCGATGCTCGAAGCCACGACGTAAAATCTCTCGCCCAACCCGAGCGGCTCGGTCGGTTCCACAGGAACACCGAGCCGCCATCGTTTTCAGGCGGTTGTCTGCACGTCCCATGGGAGCGAAGCGGACGGCTGCAGCGCCCCCGCGAGCCGGACGCCACGCGCCCAGACCGCCAGTCCCGTCCTGTCGTCGATCTCGACGGCCAGCCCCGCCAGCGTCCCGGCGCCGTTCGACGGCTCGAACCGTTCGCGGGGAATGCGCGTGAGAAAGCGATTGAGCGGCTCTTCGCTGTCCATCCCGAGAACGGAATTGTAGTCGCCCGTCATACCGGCATCGGACATGTAGGCCGTGCCCGACGGCAAAACCCGTTCATCCGCCGTCGGCGTGTGCGTGTGCGTTCCCACCACGACGCTGGCCCGTCCATCGACGAACAGCCCCAGCGCCTGTTTCTCGCTGGTGGCTTCGGCGTGGAAATCGATCAGGATGGCATCGGCCCCCTGCTTCAGCTGGCAGGCCGAGAGTTCGTTGTCGATGGCGCGGAACGGGCAATCGAGTTCCGTCATGAAAACCCGGCCCATCGCGTTGATGACCAGTACGTCGGCTCCGTTTCTCAGCCGGACAAGCGCCGCACCGCGCCCCGGCGTGCCCTTGGGAAAATTGATGGGACGCACCAGACGCGGCTGCCGGTTGATGAACACCAGGGCGTCTTTCTGGTCGAAGGCATGGTTGCCAAGCGTCACGGCATCCGCACCGGCATCGATCAGATCTTCCAGGATGCTCTCGGTGATGCCGAAGCCCCCGGCCGCATTTTCGGCATTGATCACCACGCAGTCGAGCGCCCAGCGCTCACGCAACTGCGGCAGCAGCTCCGCCACGACCTTCCGGCCGGACCGCCCGACGCGATCCGCAACGCCGCGGCCCCGACGGTGTCAGGACCCAATCCAGCCGCTCGTCATAATCGGCATGAGGCACCGCGTCGACCATTTGCTCGTCCAGGGCCAGCCCAATGGCAACGACAGGCTTCAGCGAACGCAGGCGCGACAGCGTCCGGTCGTAGAAGCCTCCACCATATCCCAGACGATAACCGGCCGGATCGCACGCCAGAAGCGGACTGAGAAGAACATCCGGTTCGACGTGAGGCGCGGACGCTCGCGGTTCACGGATGCCCCATGTCACTTCCTCCAAAGGATCGCCCGGTGACCACGCCCGGAAGAGAAGCGGCTTGCCCTTGGCCTCCATGACAGGCAGGCACAGGCCATACCCCAGTCCGGCGAGCCGCAGCATCAGCGGCGTGGGATCAAGTTCCTCTCCGATCGGCAGGAAACCGGAAACCCAGGCGGGAGGCGGCCGACCCGCAAAGCCGATCCCAAGTTCGGCCAGCCGCACCGCAGCAGCAGCGCCGTGCGCTGCGACCGCCTCGGCGCGGACCGCCTTCATGAGACTACGCAGCGCCTTTTTTTCCGACTTTATCGTTTCGGAATCGGGCAGCGCGTCGGTCAACGGTACGTCCTCGGGTTTGCAAGGCGGAGAGAGGGGAAATAAGTGCCGCGGTGGCCGTTGGGGGCGCCGTGTGCCCGGAACCACGGCTCCGGACAGGGACAGCTCCCTGGCAGATCTTATAGGCCCTGGAGATTCATGTGTTCCTGACGAACCCCGCAGCCCGATCACTGTAGGCGTCTCATGCACAAAAATCGAGCCCCAGGCGGGAGGTTAGCCACTTTCGCCAGTTTGCCGCACTCAGACTTGATTGGACGTAAGCGTTAGCGGGAGTATTCAGTCGCCGTCGCAACAGACACACCTAACGACATGAGCAACGGAAGGTTTTACACAATGAGAATGACCCTTTCATCACTCTTGGCCGCCGCCGCCATCGCGGCTTCGGCCATCATTGCCCCGGCGTCTGCCGGCCACCGCGGTGACTGCAAAGCGGAACTGTCCGCGCTGAACCCCGATCACGACGGCACGATCGACTGGCATGAGGCCCGCCGCGCGGCTGTTCGCCTTTTCCACACCCTCGATCCCGACCACGATGGCACACTCGACGCCGCCGAATTGCGCGGCCGCGTCGGTATTCTCTCGATCGCCCGTTTCAATCCGGATCGCGACCGCACGCTCGACAAGCACGAATTCCTGGCGCTCGTGAAGCATCGCTTCGAGCGCGCCAACCGTGACGACGACGGCACCATCGACTGCCGCGAGCTCAATTCGCTGGCCGGCCGCCGTCTGCTGCGCGTGCTGATGTAAGTGTGAAATTCGAGAACGGCGTGAGGCATGGCCTCACGCCTATTCACTGACGTGCGCTGTTCAGATTCTCTTTTCGAGTGCGGAATCGAGCGTGTCGATCAACCAGTCGATCCTATTGACGACCAGCGTTCGCGCTTTCTCCAGCGCAGCGATCCGCGCCTCGGCTTCCTGAAGCCGCTCCTTCAGCCTATCCCTCTCCGCTTCGACCATCTGCAGCCGTTGCGCCGGATCGGGCACGTTGACGGACGATAAAGACTGATCCTTCCGCGAAGGGACACGTTTCGCGCCCACCCGCGCTTCTCGCGCACGTTGAACCATCGGCTAACCCAATCGATGTTCGAAGGTGCGGCGCGCGTTGCCCTCGGCCGCGGCCCCCCGTTTCCAGTCGTTGACCATAGGTCTTAAGCACGTGGCGCGCAACAAACGTCAGCCGCCAATCTCGACACAAGCCACAAGTGTCGGATTCCTGCATCTGGACTAATCCCGATGACGCATTGACAGGCACGGGGTGCCTCCACTTAATGCGGCCCGAAAAACAAGGCTCTGAGCCTTCGTATCCACGGCGCCCCCCGCAGATTCGAGCAATCCGCTACGGCCCCAGACGTCGAAAGGACGAACGAGATGGCAGTGAAGGTCGCGATCAACGGTTTTGGACGCATTGGCCGCAACGTGTTGCGAGCCATCGTCGAAAGCGGCCGGAACGATATTCAGGTCGTCGCCATCAACGATCTCGGGCCTGTAGAAACAAATGCTCACCTGCTGCGCTTCGATAGCGTCCACGGACGCTTCCCCGGCAAAGTGACAGTCTCAGGTGACACGATCGACGTCGGCACCGGCCCGATCAAGGTCACGGCAATCAAGAACCCGGCGGAATTGCCCCATGCCGCGATGGGCGTCGACGTCGCGATGGAGTGCACGGGCATCTTCACGTCCAGGGACAAGGCAGCGGCGCATCTCGCCGCCGGCGCAAAGCGCGTGCTCGTGTCGGCTCCTGCCGACGGTGCCGACCTGACGGTTGTCTACGGCGTCAATCACGACAAGCTGTCGAAAGATCATCTGGTCGTTTCCAACGCGTCGTGCACGACGAACTGTCTGGCGCCGGTCGCCAAGGTGCTGAACGACCTTGTCGGCATCGACAAGGGGTTCATGACGACGATCCACTCCTACACCGGTGATCAGCCCACCCTCGACACCATGCACAAGGATCTCTATCGCGCCCGCGCGGCCGCGCTTTCGATGATCCCGACCTCGACCGGTGCGGCCAAGGCCGTCGGCCTAGTTCTTCCCGAACTCAACGGCCGCCTCGACGGCACCGCGATCCGCGTTCCCACCCCGAACGTCTCTGTGGTCGATTTCAAGTTCATCGCCCGCAACGAGACGACCAAAGACGAGATTAACGCGGCCATCACCAACGCAGCCGCCGGGCCGCTTAAAGGCGTCCTGGGCGTCACCGATGAACCCAACGTCTCCACCGACTTCAACCACGACAGCCGCTCTTCGATCTTCCACCTCGACCAGACGAAGGTCATGGATGGCCGGCTCGTGCGCGTCCTCTCCTGGTACGATAACGAATGGGGTTTCTCCAACCGCATGAGCGACACAGCCGTCGCCATGGCAAAGCTCATATGAAGGTAAACGGGAGGGCGCCTTTCACAACGGCGCCCTCTTTGTGTATTGGACGCCAATTTTCGACGCGCCGACGGAGGCCACGATGACCGAGAGACTGGAAGACATTGCGATCGCCATGGTGGCGCCGGGTAAGGGTATTCTGGCCGCTGACGAGAGTTCCGGCACGATCAAGAAGCGCTTCGACAAGATCGGCATTGCTTCCACCGAAGACAACCGCCGCGACTACCGCGAGATGCTCTTCCGTTCGACGGATGCCATGAAGAACTACGTCTCGGGAGTGATTCTCTATGACGAGACGATCCGCCAGAAGGCCAAAGACGGCACGCCGCTCGTCGACATCATGAAGGCTGCCGGCTCGATACCGGGCATCAAGGTCGATACCGGAGCCAAGCCGCTCGCGGGTCCGACGTCGAAGATCGAAACCGTGACCGAAGGCCTCGACGGCCTGCGCGAGCGGCTTGCCGAATATCACGCGCTCGGGGCTCGCTTCGCCAAGTGGCGCGGCGTCATTACGATTTCGGACGGTCTGCCCACATGGAACTGCGTCAAGGCGAACGCACATGCTCTCGCCCGCTATGCGGCTCTGTGCCAGGAAGCCGGAATCGTGCCGATCGTCGAGCCCGAAATCCTGATGGACGGAGCCCATTGCTCCCACGACATCGACGAGTGCCATCGCGTGACGGAGTGGACTCTGCGCACGGTCTTCCGCGAGCTCTACGACGCCCGTGTCCGGCTCGAAGGAATGATCCTGAAACCGAACATGGTCATCGCCGGCCAGAAGAGCACCAAGCAGCCATCGGCCGCCGAGGTCGCGGAGAAAACGGTGCGCTGCCTGAAATCGACGGTACCGGCCTCGGTGCCGGGGATCGCGTTCCTCTCCGGTGGCCAGTCTGACGAAGCCGCCACCGAACATCTGTCCCTGATGAACGCCATGGGCAACCTGCCGTGGGCGCTAACCTTCTCCTATGGGCGGGCGCTGCAGGCAGCCGCTTTGCAGGCTTGGGGCGGCAAGCCGGAGAATGTCGCCGCCGGTCAGCGCGCCTTCACGCACCGCGCTCGGATGAACAGCCTCGCTGCCCTCGGCAAGTGGGATGCGAAGCAGGAAAAGGCGGCCTGACCATCAGCGGGCGGGCAATATCGGCTCTGGACGCCGGATCGGCGCCGGTGCCGGCGCGCCGGACCGTTAGGATCTTTGCGACAAGCTCTCGTCGAGCGCCCGTTCCAGTTCGGCGAGATCCTCCGGCAAAGGCATTCCGAACGCGCGGAACTCGTTCAGCTTTTCGCGCAGAAGCAATTCCACCTCGCGAATGTCTTCCGGTTGCTCGTTCATGCGAATGAGCAGCGAGGCAATTTCTGCTTGGAGACCTTCGAATGCCATGGAACCCTCCCAACGGTATGTACTGATCATCATAGCACGCGATCGCGACGGTTCTTGATCCGTCGCAAGGAACAACGCCGGCACC
Organism: Hyphomicrobium sp.; assembly: GCA_025458125.1. Taxonomy (GTDB): domain Bacteria; phylum Pseudomonadota; class Alphaproteobacteria; order Rhizobiales; family Hyphomicrobiaceae; genus JAGVSR01. Next base: position 24,609 of record JALOTA010000009.1, on the reverse strand, counting down.
CTGGGCAAACATTCTCTCTATGGTGAAGTTCGTCAGGACAATGACAGCGCTTGCTGCGATCGCCGCAGCGACGACACCTTCGGGGGCCGAGGACGCGGCAGCCAAGGGCCGCGTCCTTGCCCAGCGCCTCTGCGCCACCTGTCACATGGGTCCGGGACAGGGCGAAAAACGAGCGCAGGGGGAAATTCCGGGATTCTACGCCGTGGCCCGCCGGCCGGGCCAGACGGTCGACGCAATCATGGATTGGCTGCGGTCCGTACCGCCGATGATGCCAAACCACCATCTCTCACAGGACGAGATGCAGGAACTGGCGGAATTCATCATGTCCCTGAAGGACGAACCCCAATAGGCCACTGCTCAGTTGGCAACCAGACCCGACATTGCTTCCCCGAAGCTGCTCGGCACGGTCATCGGCTTGGATTTGGCAGCCCCGCCGCCTTGCTTCTTCTTTTTCGACGGCTGAACCGGAGCCTCCTCGTCGGCGATCGACGCCGTTTCGACGTCGTCCGCCACCGTTTCAACCGGCCGGATCGACCGGCCACCGAGCGCCTGGGAGACACGGTTGTCGAGGCCGTAAACGTCACCGAAGTTCATGACGTCTCCGTCGCTGGCCACCCAGGCCGTCAGATAGACGTTATGGACCCAGATGTGATTGTCGAGAGTAACGGTTTCAGATGAACGGCGTGCCGCAGCGGCGCGATCCCGGCCCCAACCCTTGTCCTGTTCCAGGATCACTTCTGCAAAACGCATCGGATCGTTCACGCGGATGCACCCATGCGAGAACGGGCGACGCGACTGCGCAAACAGGTGGCGCTGCGTCGTATCGTGCATGTAGACGTCGTGCGTGTTGGGGAACATGAACTTCACAAAGCCGAGCGGATTCTCTCCGCCCGGTGGCTGGATGAAGCTGTACTGGCGCAGATCAGCGGTCGACCAGTCCACGGAATCCGGATCGACCGGCCGGCCGTTGCGATAAGGCGTGAAGCCGTAGGCCCGGATGATCGAAGCGCCGCCACCGCCACCGAACAACTGATCAAAGAACCCGTTCCCGCCTGCGCGCTGCAGCCGTGGTTTCAATTCCTTGGCCTTGATCCCGTCCGGTACGCCCCAGGAGGGATTGAACACGATGGTCTTCATTTCAGCCGAGAACGACGGCGTCGGCCATTCCGGCAAACCGACGATGATCTTCTCTTTGAAGATCTCCGATCCATCCTTGTACATCCGGGTGACGTACTCCGGCACGTTGTTGATGACGTACGTGGCGCCGAGATCGTCGGGCATCCAGCGCCAGCGCTCCATGTTCACGACGATCCGCTGGGTATCGCGCTGGTTGTCCTTGGCAGCCGGCTCACCTTCTCGGTTGAGCGCCGTGCGCGTCCGGTTGTTCAGCTGCCCGTTGGCTTTAAGTCCCTTCCCGGCCTGGAACGCCTTGACGGCTTCGGCCAGCTTCTCGTCGTAGAGGGTCTCCTGACCGGCGAACGCTGCCGGCTGCTTCAGCCGCTTGCGAAGCAGTGCGATATGGGGATGCAGCGACCCGGGTTTGATGGTGGCGCCGTCGGAGGGAAGCTTGACCAGAAGCGCCGGATCGACCGGTGGCGGAGCCTCGACGGGGCCCATCCGCTTGACGAGTTCGGCCCTCAGCCGCTGGAACTGCTCATGCTTGGGATGCAGCCCGACGAGGTAGGCGGCCGGATCGGCCGCGGTTTCAAGCTCTTTCAGAACAGCGGCGGGATCGCGAACGGGCGGCGTCAGATCGAGCAGTTGGCTGATCGACAGCGGCCGGACGCGACCGCCTTTCGCGTGCCGGGCATAGGTCAGTGCCACGAGCGAGAGTTGAACCTCGGCCCGGCCCTGAGCATCCGCCCCGGCAGGCGGCTGGGAAAGATCCGGCAATGGAAAAGACTTCGCATCGAGGCCCCATTGCTCCGCCTTGGAGATCTCGTCTGCAAGTCCCTTGGCCCTTGCGGTGAACCCTTGGGCATCGATCCACAGCGGGTCCTTGCGCGCCGAGTAGAACTGTAGCGCGGCCGCAACATCGTCCTTCGCGAAGCCTCCGATAAAAGCCTTGTCCTGCAGTTGACTGATTGCCGCCAGAACTGCCGGAGAAGCATCCGGCGCCGTGGCAGCCGAGGCGCCCTGAGCATCAGCCGCGGCCGGTACCGTTCCGGCATCGCCCGCCGTTGCCCCTGCGTTCCCGGCTGATCCAAAGCAGATCAGTCCCACGAGACCAGCCGCGAGCGCATGATGGAAAGAAGGCACGAGGCTCATTCGAGAGGTCTCCGGAGACGAATCACGTTCGTGAACGTGGAATACTTTGATCGCGGGGCGCGAAAGTCTACCGCGATAATGGCGATTTGGTGGGGGGCTGCCAATCAGGGCATCGTCCTTATACCCGCCTTATTGCCGGTCCATGGACAAGGTCACGTTTCTGCCCCAATCAGCCCGGATAGCGCACGGCGTCGATGAAAATCTTTGAGATTGCAAGCACCCTGCGGTATCCGCCTCCGGCTGCCTTGTTGAACATGGCCGCTGGCCGCAACAACGGCCCGGCCGATCCCCCTCCACTCGAGTTGCCGAATGGCCGCCGATAAGGTCTCTCCTCGATTGGTGCTTGTCCTTGGCGCGCGGCCGGGCTTGGCGTCAGAACTGGCCGGACAGATCGGCAAATTCGACGGCCTGATCGCGACGGTGGTGCTCGAAGCATACCAGAATGATCCCGTTTCACCGGGTGAATTGGCAGTCGCCGTGGCCGCGATACAAGCTGCAGGCATCGCAACCCTAATCTCGGGCGACGCCGCCCTCGCCCGCATCGTCAAGGCCGACGGCGTCCATCTGCCTCCGTCCAAAACCGCTCTCACCTCCTACCGCGAGGCCCGAGACATTCTGGGCGGCCGGTTCATCGTGGGCGTCGACGTCGGCCGCACGCGGCACGACGCAATGGTCCTGGGCGAAGAGGGCGCCGATTACATTGCTTTTGGCATCCCGGCCCATGTCGAAGACCGCGACACCGCCCGCAACCGGCGTCTGGAGTTGATCCGATGGTGGTCGGAAATCTTCGAGCCGCCCTGTGTCGCCTTCGATGTGGAAACACCGGACGACGCGCGCGAATTGGCCGAGGCCGGCGCAGATTTCATCGCTGTCCGGGTCCCCGCGGACGTGCCGGCAACGGCGGTCGCGGGGTTTCTGACACCGTTTGCGCAAATCTTCTCCGGCACAGCGGCGGCGACCTGAGGCTTTGCCGATGAACAAAGCGGTGTTGGCCGTTCTATTGATTGTCGGAGCAGTTGCGGGGGCGGCCGGAATGATGGTCGCAACCGGTCGGCTGACCCTGCCGTTTCCCGAACCTTCGATCAACGGCGACCGCGCACCCGCGGCCTCATCGGGACAGAACCAGACCGATGACGACGCGGCCTATAGCGCCTTCGACCAGGGCCAGTATTTGACCGCCCTCTCACTTGCGGAAGCCAGAGCCGCGCGCGGCGACCCGCAGGCCCATACCCTTGTCGCGAGAATCTACGAAGGCGGATTGGGTGTCGGAAAAGACGACATTACCGCGGCCCGTTGGTATGCGAGGGCGGCCGAACTGGGCGACGTTCCGGCCATGCTTGCATTCGGTAACATGCTGGCCGAGGGCCGCGGCGTCGGCAAGGATCGCGCCGCCGCCGCCGAGCTCTACGAAAAGGCCGCCATCACGGGCGACCCGCTTGCCAACTACAATCTGGGAATTCTCTTCCTGAAAGGCGACGGCAAGCCGGAAAATCCGTACCGGGCCGCCAAGCATATCCAGTTCGCCGCCGAGAAAAACATACCCCAGGCCCAGTATGATCTGGCCGCACTTTACCAGAAGGGTGTCGGCGTGGAGGCGAACGCATATGAAGCCGCGACCTGGATGTCGAAGGCAGCGGCTCAGGGGCTCGTTGCCGCACAATACGAGTACGCCGTGATGCTGCTTCGCGGCTTCGGACTGAAGGACGATGAAAAGAAAGCGATCCCGCTTCTCCAGACCGCAGCGGAAAAGGGGATCGCCGGGGCGCAGAACCGGCTGGCCTGGATCCACCAGGAGGGCGTCGGCGGTGTTCCAAAAAATCCAGCCGAGGCCGCCAAATGGCGATTGCTTGCCAAGGCGGGCGGCATTGCCGACGACCGGCTGGACCTGCTTGTCGATGCGCTTTCAGACAGTGAAAAGAAGGCCGCTCAAAAGGCCGCGCAGGAATGGCGCGACAAAAGCTTCACACTCCGCTAGAGCGTGAACCCCGGCTTGCGGATCCGCTGCATCCGCGTGGTTCCAATCACATGCGCCAGTCACAAGTCACATGCCCGCATCCGCCCTCCTCAATGTCATGACGCAGGCCGCCCGCAAGGCGGCACGCTCACTCGTGCGCGACTTCGGCGAGGTCGAACAGTTGCAGGTCTCCCTGAAGGGACCCGCGAACTTCGTCTCCGTCGCCGACCACCGGGCCGAGGAAATCCTGTTCAAGGAATTGAACAAGGCCCGCCCACAGTATGGCTTCCTGATGGAAGAAGGCGGAGTGGTCGAAGGGGCCGACAAGACGCATCGCTGGATCATCGATCCGCTCGACGGAACCACGAACTTCCTGCACGGCATTCCCATGTTCGCGATTTCGATCGGACTGGAGCGCGAGGGACAGCTGGTCGCCGGTTTGATCTATAACCCCATAGCCGACGAACTCTTCACCGCCGAGAAAGGCAAGGGAGCGTTCCTCAACGAGAAGCGCCGCCTTCGCGTCGCCGCCCGCCGCACCGTGGGCGACGCGGTTGTCGCGACCGGCATTCCCCACCGCGGTCGGCCCGGTCACCCGGGCTTCATCAAGGAGATGTCGACGGCCATGCGCGAAGTCGCCGGCATCCGCCGCACCGGTTCCGCAGCCCTCGATCTCGCCTGGACGGCAGCCGGGCGGTTCGACTGTTACTGGGAACGCAATCTGAAGCCCTGGGACATGGCGGCCGGCATCGTGATCCTTCGTGAAGCAGGCGGCATCGCGACGGATCTGCAGGGCTCCGACAAGATGCTGGACAAGGGCGACATCATCGCCGGCAATGGATACATGGTCAAAGCCATGCGGACATTGGTCGCCGGTTGATCGCGGACACGTCAGGGATAAAGCCGCGTTTTCGTCCAGTGCTCGTCCGGCTTCGATCTGCGGAAGACGACGCGGTCGTGCAGCCGGAACGGCCTGTCCGACCAGAACTCGATTTCAAGGGGCGTCAGGCGGAACCCCGACCAGTGCGGCGGGCGCGGAATTGAACTGATCCCGAACCGGGCCGTCTCGATCGCAACGGCTTTCTCCAACGCAAGACGGCTTTCCAGCGGACGCGATTGTTTCGATGCCCAGGCCCCGATCCGGCTCGTGCGATGCCGCGATGCGTAATATTCATCCGCTTCCTCCGCCGAGACGGGAATGACGAGCCCCCTCGCGCGAACCTGCCGGAGCAGGCTCTTCCAGTGAAACACGATGGCCGCCTTCGGACTGGCGCTCAGCTCCTGTCCTTTCGCGCTGTCCAGGTTGGTGTAGAACACGAAACCCCGTTGTGGCACTGACGGCCCGTCCAGGCCCTTCAGCAGAACCATGCGAACATTCGGCAACCCGGCCTTATCCGCCGTTGCCAGTGCCATCGCATTCGGATCGTTGATTTCCTTTTCGCGTGCCTCCCCGAACCAGCTTTCGAAAAGCAGGAAAGGTTCCACGGCGTCGGCGAAATCACCGGGGTGCGGTTCGCTGGTTTGCTGGCTCATGTCTTCGGCTTCCCTGCGGCGGACACGGTTTGCGCAACCTGCACGCCCCTGCATTCACATTTTCCTAACGGCGGTAACGAGCCGTTCCGATCGATACACCCGTTGAGACTTTTTTATCCATGATCGTCCAGGATGAGTGAAAGGCCATGACGGCCGATGTCCGCGTCCCCTGTTGAGTATGAGACCGATCATGCGTGAGAGTACCCCACTTCTGCCGCTCGCGGCGGGCGGTTTGACGGCGTTCGCGCTCCTTGCCGTGATTTTCATGCCGTCTGGAACGGTTCGGGCCGGCGAGGAAGCCCGTTCCAATGCTCGCCCCCCCGCGGCATGCACCTGCCCCGGCACGTCGAGCCGGCCGCAGCGTCCGAAGTTCGCCGAACTCAAGCCCGTCCCCGATGATGGAAACCCCCTCGACGCCAGCGACCACATGGCTGTGCTGTCGAGCATCCACGATGCCCTCTCGGGCACCGCGGACGGCGGCTCTTACATCTGGCACAGAAGCAATGGGCGGGTTTCCGGCCTCATCCGACCGACTTCGTCGTTCAAGAACGTCGAGGGTTCGATCTGCCGTCATGTCGTCGTCATGCTGACGACCGGGCAAAAAACCCGCAAGACCGAAGGGATCGCCTGCCGCGGAGCCGGCGGGGTTTGGAGCCTGGAAGGCTGAGCCCCTCCCCATGCCGGCCGGCGGGGCGATCAGCCGCGCCCTCTGCGGACCTGAACCGGGCCGCCGACGGACGCGGTTATGAGTTGCAGATCAGAGATTTAGCGGGAATCTTCGATGGCTGGCAAGGGCGCCGGACCGGCACGCGCGGGATGCCCAGCTCTGACTGGACCGCACAGGGCTTTTGTGTAGGATGCCGCCACATTCACACGCAAAGACATGAAGGAATTGGGGAGCTCATGGCTGAACCAGGAGCAGGTGACGGCATGCCGGCAGGCAATCTCATGGCCGGCAAGCGCGGCCTCGTCATGGGCATCGCGAACAACCGTTCAATTGCCTGGGGCATTGCGCGCGCCGTCGCATCCCAGGGCGCGGAACTGGCCGTCACCTATCAGGGCGACGCTCTGAAGAAGCGGGTCGAACCGCTCGCGGCCGAACTCGGTACCAACCTCGTATTGCCATGCGACGTGTCCGACCGGGCATCGATCGACGCTCTGTTTGCGGACATCGAACGGCAGTGGGGCCGGCTCGATTTCCTCGTCCACGCCATCGCATTTTCCGACAAGAACGAACTCGACGGCCGCTACGTCGATACGTCGGAAGCCAACTTCACCCAGACCATGCTCATTTCCTGCTACTCGCTGACGGCTCTGGCCCAGCGCGCGGAAAAGCTGATGACCAACGGCGGCTCGATCGTCACGCTGACGTATTACGGCGCCGAAAAGGTCATGCCGCACTATAACGTCATGGGTGTTGCCAAGGCCGCGCTCGAGGCGAGCGTGCGCTACCTCGCCTCCGACCTTGGGCGCACGGGCGTCCGCGTCAACGCCATCTCGGCGGGCCCCATCAAGACGCTGGCTGCTTCCGGCATCTCCGACTTCCGCTACATCCTGAAGTGGAACGAGTACAATTCTCCGCTCCGGCGCACCGTTACCATCGAAGACGTCGGCGGCGCCGGATTATACCTCCTGTCCGACCTGTCTCGTGGCGTCACGGGCGAGGTTCATCACGTCGACAGCGGCTACCACGTCCAGGGCATGAAGAACGAAGACGCACCCGACATTTCCGTCGTCAAGAGCGACACCTGACAAAGCGTTCGGCGGATCGCGTCTTGCGGACAGAAGTCCCTTCGAGTTTCAATTTCGCAAGTGATCCGGCAGTACGATGCGGCCCGGCCTGAAACTCTATTTCGTTCGTCACGGCGAGACCGACTGGAACGCTGAACGCCGCTACCAGGGGCAGACAGATATCCCTCTCAATACTCGCGGCCGGGCTCAGTCTCAGCGCAACGGTGAGGCCCTGCGATCGTTCCTCCCGGACGTCGCGCAAGCCGATTTCGTCGCAAGTCCCCTGGGCCGCACACGCGAGACGATGCAAATCCTGCGTCAATCGCTGGGGCTCGACCCTGTCGGTTATCGTGTTGATCGCCGTCTGATCGAACTCTCATACGGATCGTGGGAAGGCCAGCTTCAGGCGCACTTGCCCCGAACCGACCCGGCAGGCCTCGCCGAACGCAAGATCGATCCGTTCCGTTGGCGCCCTGTCGGCGGCGAAAGCTATGAGGATCTGCTGCGACGGACGATCGAGTGGGCCGAAACGCTTCAACGCGACACGGTGATTTCCTCCCACGGTGGCGTGTCTCGTTGCCTCCGAGCCTACGTCCTCGGCCTCGATCGCGAGACAATTCCGTCGCTGGAAAGCCCCCAGGACAGGGTGCTGCTTCTCGACGATGGCCGCATGTCCTGGGTATGAAGCGGTGAACCGCGACCGGCTTGGCTCCGTTTACTTTCCAAGTCACCCGTCGGGCCTTGCGGAGAATAGGAGAGATCGATCATGAAGTTTGTCGTCGCCTACGTTGCCACGGGCCTCTACATGGCCCTCGTCGACAGTGTGTGGCTGACGTCGATGATCAACGTCTACCGCCAGAACATCGGCGAGTTGCTGTTGCCTGACAGCATTCGCATTATCCCAGCCATCCTATTCTATTTTTTGTACATTTTCGGAATCGTCTGGTTTGCCGTGACACCCGCGCTCAGTAACGGCGGCAGCCTTCAGACGGCCGCCGTGAACGGCGCGCTTCTCGGTCTTGTATGCTACGGAACCTACGATCTGACCAACCACGCCACCCTCAAGGTCTGGCCGGCGTTCATCACGGTGATGGACATGACCTGGGGAACGCTGCTGACCGCTTCGGCCGCCGTCGTCGGCACGCTCGCCGCGCGCTGGTACGCGGGAGCGGCCGGATGAGAACTCAGCCGGTGGCGCGCAGACGGTAGTGCTTCACGCCCCATTCGCTGCCGCCCGCATGGCCGAAAAGTCCCTCGGTAGCCAGATAGAAAAGCCGCCAGCGCCGCTTCCATAACGCGGCATTCGCTCCGTAGACTTCGCGCAGGATGACGTCGATCTGAGCTTCGTTACGATCGAAATTCTCGATCCATTGAGAGGCCGTGCGCGCGTAATGCGTTCCGCTCCAGCGCCATTCGTCCTCAACCTCGACCAGCCGCGAGAATTGCCGGATCAGGCCATCGCTCGGCATGATGCCGCCCGTGAAGAAGTGCTGGCCGATCCAGTCCGTCGGATCGGTATGGTCGAACCGGTAGGGCGTCGCGCGATGCGAGAAAACGTGAATGAAGAGCCGTCCGCCGGGATTGAGCGCCTTGCTGACGGTCGAGAGAAGCGCGTCCCAGTTCGACATGTGCTCGAACATCTCGACCGAAACGACCCGGTCGAAGCGGCCTTCTGGGGCGAACGCGTTCATGTCGCACGTGATGACCCGGACATTCGACAGCCCGCGCGCCCGTGCGGTTTCCTCGATGTAGCGCCGCTGGCTCGCGGAGTTGGAGACGGCCGTGATGCTGGCATTGGGATAGCGCGCCGCCATGAACAGCGTAAGCGACCCCCAACCGCAACCCAATTCCAGGATCCGCTGACCATCATCGATTGCGGCGCGGTCGCAGGTCATCTTCAGGGCGGCGTCTTCCGCTTCACCAAGCGTCTCCCGGCCGGTCTCGTAATAGCAGCAGGAATATTTGCGATGCGGCCCGAGCGTGAGGCCGAAGAAGGCTTCGGGCAACTCGTAATGCTGCTCGTTGGCTGCATTCGTATGGACCGCGATGGCAAGCCGGCGCATATCCTCGGCGAAGGCGCGGTCGACGGCGGGATCGGGCTCGCGTGCCCGCTCGCGCGTTGCAATGAGAGACTGAACGCCAAACCGCAGGACCCCGTCCGGCAGCGTCACGTTCTCGACAGCCCGGATCGCTCCCGTGATCAACGATTGCGGCATGACTGTCATTGGACACCTCCCACGCGGCGGCCGTCGCCCGGTATAATTGCAGAAAGCTTTGGAAAGAAAACCGGCACGCGGGCCTGATAGTCCGCAAATGCATCGGGCCGCGACCGCGCCATGTGAGCTTCCAGTGGCGGAACGCCGGATACATGCACGAGCAGATAGTACATCAACGCCGGCGCCGCGCAGGCAAGCAGTCCGAGCGGATAGCCCAGGGGATCGAACGCGATCACCGGCCAGGCGCACCAGGAGAGAAACTCGAAGAAATAGTTCGGATGGCGTGACAGGCTCCACAGGCCCACATCGCAGATCCGGCCTTTGTTGGCCGGATCTGCCTTGAACCGGGCGAGTTGATAATCCGATACTCCCGCGCCCACGACGCCAGCCACCAGAAGGGCGGCGCCCGCAACATCGAACAGGTCGAGAGGACCGGGGCGGTTCGCTGCAAGGAGGATGGCGCCGACCAGCGGGAGAGCCGCGACTGCCTGCGCCTGCAAGAAAAGGAACAAGCGCTTTGGATGAGCCTCGCCCCACTCGCGCCGCAGGTCGGCGTAGCGGGCATCCTCACTCTTGCCTCTTGTCCGGAAAAAGAGGTACGAGCCGAGCCGTAGCGACCACAGGCCGGCGAGCAGCGCGACGAGCCAGTGTCTCGGCCCCATCTGCAACCCAGCTGCGATCACGACCGCGATCACCGCGGCAATTCCCACCCCGAACGTCCAAACCGTGTCAGCCCAACCCCCGTTTCCGGAGCGCATCGCGATCCCGAACCCCCCGGCCATGACCAGCGAAAGCACGGCGAGGCTGACGATAAGGGCGACAAGCAGGTCCAAGTTTGTACACTTTCCGGCAATTACGATAATTCCGGAACGGCTGGACAGGGCAAACGGATCGCCGTGAACCAGCACGAAGCTGATTTCGTAGATCAACTTGGACAGGATTGGGGAAATTAAGCGTGCCGCGCATTGCCGTCGTCGGGTCGGGGATCTCCGGGCTCTCGTGCGCTCATCTGCTGAGCGGGGCTCACGACGTTGTCCTGTTCGAGGCCGGGCCGCGCCCGGGCGGACATTCGCGCACCGTCATGGTGCCCCGCGCCGGCGGTCCTCTTCCGGTCGATACGGGCTTCATCGTCTATAACGAAGTGAACTACCCGCTTCTGACGAAGTTTTTCGCGGCACTGTCAGTTCCGACCAAGCCCAGCGACATGTCGTTCGGCGTCCGTTACGGCAACGGCGAACTGGAGTTCTGCGCCAGTTCCCTCGACGGTCTCTTCGCGCAACGAAAGAATGCACTGTCTCCGCGCTACCTGCGCATGCTGGCGGACATCCTGCGCTTCTTCCGCTCGGCAAGAGTCGTCTTCGACGAACCCGGCGATCCTACCCTGGGCGAATTCGTCGAGCGCCTCGCGCCCGGCGCCTGGTTCAAGGACCGGTTTCTCGTCCCGATGGGGGCGGCCATCTGGAGCACCCCGCCGCGGCAGATGCTGGATTTCCCGGCGAAAACCTTTGTCCGGTTTTTTCAGAACCATGGACTTTTGTCCGTCAATGGGCATCATCCATGGCGCACCGTCGATGGGGGCAGCCAGCAATACGTCCGCCGCATCGCCGAGCGTCTCGGTTCGAAAATACGGACCAGCGCCCCGGTTCGTCAGGTGCGCGCATCGGAGAACGGTTTTGAAGTTGTGACTGGGTCAGGAGAGAAGGATAATTTCGACGAGGTCGTGTTGGCGGCGCATGCCGACGCCAGCCTCGCAATGCTCGCCGACCCCACGCCGGATGAGCGCCGGATTCTTGGCGCGTTTCAATTCCGCGACAACGAGGCCGTTCTGCACGGCGATGCCAGACTGATGCCTCAGGCCAAGGCTGCGTGGGCCAGCTGGGTTTACGCCGCGGGCGGCCCGGCGGAGGGAGATCGCGTGTCCGTCACCTACTGGATGAACCGCCTGCAGTCGCTGCCCGGCGGCGACGTGTTCGTCAGTCTCAATCCGGACCGTGAGATCGATCCGGCGGCAGTGATCGACCGGCACGTGTTCCGCCACCCGGTCTTCTCGCGGGCTGCGATTGCCGCCCAGGAGGAAATCCCCTCCATTCAGGGCAAGCGCGGACTGTGGTTCTGCGGCGCGTGGCAGCGCAACGGATTCCATGAGGACGGTCTGTGGAGCGCCGTGCGGGTCGCCGAAGCCAGGGGAGTATCCATCCCGTGGCGGTGAGCGCACCGGCAGGTGAGATTCCGATCGCGCGCGGTCTTCTCGACGCGCGGATCACACATGCGCGCTTCTCACCGAAACCCTACACGCTCTCGCACAAACTCACCTACCTGCACATTCCAGTGGGGTCGCTCCCCGTTCTGAAGCGCCGGTTCCTGAACCGGAACGGCTGGGGCCTGTTCGCACTCAACGACCGCGACTACGGCAATCGCAGCACCGGCATGACCGAATGGCTGCGGTCTGCCTTTGAGAGCGCGGGCGAAACGTTGCCGGACGGAGAAGTGACGCTTGTCACCCTGCCCCGGGTGCTCGGCTTCGGCTTCAACCCGGTCAGCTTCTGGCTGTGCCACGATCGCAGCGGCGCGCTTGCCGCAGTCCTCGCCGAGGTCAACAACACGTTTGGCGAGCGCCACTGCTATCTCTGCCGCAAGCCCGGCGGCGTACCGATCGCAGCCGATGAAGAAATCGCCGCCGAAAAGGTCTTTCACGTCTCGCCGTTCCTGCCGACCGACGGGCAATACAGGTTCCGCTTCATCGAGAAGCCAGAGCGCGTCGCCATTCGCGTCGATCTCTACCGCGATGACGCCCGCGTCCTCTCAGCCACCATCGCGGGCCGCCTTTCGACACTGTCCTCGCGGGCGATGCTGAAAAGCTTCCTGCGTCACCCCTTCCCGACACTGCAGGTCTTGCTGCTCATTCACTATCACGCGGCGCGGCTCTACATGCGTGGCCTCAAGATCTTCTCGAAACCCGAACCGCCCGCGGACCTGGTGACGCCGTCGCCCGGCGCCGCGGCGACGCTAGTCCCTTCGGAGCAGAAATGACGACGATTCCATACCTCGGCCAGAAGGCTCTGCGCACACTCGAGAGATCGGTCCGGTTTGGAACCTTGACCGTCGTTACGCCGGAAGGCATCGAACGGACGATGGCGGGACCCGAGCCGGGGCCGCACGGCACCATCGTCATCAACGACTGGCGCACGATCAACGCTGCCCTGGCGGAAGGCGACATCGGGTTGGGCAATGCCTATATGGCCGGATGGTGGGAAAGCCCTGGCCTTGAAGATCTGCTCAAGGTCCTCATGCTCAACATGGACGGGCTGGGCCGTCTCGCCTGGGGTTCCTACCTTCACCGTATCCGGTCGGTGCTGCTCGAATGGGCGTTCCGCCGCAATTCGCTGAAGGGTTCGAAGCGTAACATCATGGCCCACTACGACGTGGGCAACGACTTCTATTCGCGCTGGCTCGATCCCACGATGACGTATTCGAGCGCCATCTTTGCAGAGCCAGGGATCGACCTGGAAAGCGCGCAAAAAGCCAAGTACGCCCGCATCCTTGAACGTATCGGCGCAAAGCAGGGCCCGGTTCTTGAAATCGGCTGCGGCTGGGGCGGCTTCACGGAAGCCGCCGTCAGAGAGGGTCATGGCGTAACGGCGCTGACCATTTCTCCGCGCCAGCACGATTACGCGAAAGCTCGCGTCGGCAGTTCTGCGGATATCAAGCTGCAGGATTACCGCAAGGAGCGCGGGACGTTTTCATCGATCGTGTCGATCGAAATGTTCGAAGCCGTGGGCGAACGCTACTGGGCGACTTATTTCCAGACACTTCGCGAACGCCTGACGGCAAACGGCGTCGCCGTGATCCAGACCATCAGCATCAGCGAGCAGCTCTTTCCGAGTTACCGCCTGTCCAGCGATTACATCCGTCACCACATTTTTCCGGGCGGCATGCTGCCGTCCGTCCCGCGCTTCCAGCAGGAATCGGAACGCGCCGGATTGGCCGTCCGCGACGTGTTCTCGTTCGGTCAGGACTACGCCCGCACCTGCCGCGAGTGGCTGCACCGTTTTGACAGCGCCCTCCCCGACATTCGGGCTCTCGGCTACGAAGAGGGCTTCCTGCGCGGGTGGCGCCTTTATCTCGCCATGTGCGCGGGGGCATTCGCGCTCGGGCGTACCGACGTGCATCAATTCGAGCTGGTGCCTGCGCGGCGCTCGTAAAGACCCAACGCGATCAACGCCACGCCAGACCGTTCATGGCCGCAATGGGTACGGCTTCGACGCCGGCAAAAATCTGCGCCAGCGCGGCCTCGTCGATCCGCCCGCCAGGGCCGGCATGCACACCGCTCGCCACATACACGGAATCGATCTGGGCCGCCGCCGCCCCGGCGATGTCTGTTCCCACACCGTCACCGATAGCAAGCACCCGGGTCCGCTCGACCGGCGCACCGCGCAGTTTCTCGATCTGTTCGAAGGCCAGTTGGTAGACCGGCAAGTACGGCTTGCCCGCGTAGGCAACGCTGCCACCGATCTGCTCATAAGCTTGCGCCAGCGCCCCCGCGCAGTAGACGATCCGCCCTGCCCGCTCCACCGTCAGGTCGGGATTGGCGCAGATCATGTCGGCGCCGCGCTTTTTCAGCAGCGCCAGGATTTCCAGATAGGTTTCCGGTGTTTCCCGTTCGTCATCGAACAACCCTGAACAGACGACGGTCTGGGCCTGCTGGAGGGGGACCGGCGCGCCGGCACCATCGAACAGTCCGAGATCCCGCTCCGGGCCGATATGCCCGATCGAACGCCCGCCGGCGGCTGCGCGCCGGATCATGTCGCGCGAGGCATCGCCCGACGTCAGAACGCAATCGTACGCCGTACGCGGCACCCCGATACGGTCCAGTTGCTCGACGACCGACGCCGCCGGACGCGGCGCGTTCGACAAGAGAAGAACCGTCCCGCCCCGCCCACGGAATTCCGCGCATGCTTCGGCAGCTTTGAGATACGGCGCTGCCCCGTTATGCATGACGCCCCAGATGTCCACGAGCCAGGCCGTCCGGCCTTCCGCAAGCGGCGCGATGGATGTGATGATCGGGATATCTGCCTTTTCGCTCATGCTGCGTGCGTAGAAGAGCGCAGCGTGCCGATCAAGCGCCAGGTTGTCCCGTGTCTCCGTCGGAGCGTCTGTCATGAAGCGTCCACAGCGGCGCCAGCCCAGGCTGAACGGCGGGGTAGCCGGCCTGACTAGTCCGTCGCGACATCCATGAAGCGGCAGGCGCCGCCCGTCATGCCGCCACAGGCGATCTCCTCGATCCTCATGCGCGGGTCGACCAGCGCGCAATAAAGCCGCGTGAATGTTCCGGCGTAGTAGTCGCACATGGGCACGGCGGACGCCTCGCCACGGCAAAGCGGATTGTCTTCGATCTCGAGCACAAGCGGCGTCGTCGAAATGGCCCGAAAATGTCCGCTGCCTGCGAAGGTCCAGGCGTGCTTGGCGATGGCCGACGTCAGCACGTGCGCTGCCAAGCGCCGCGGCAGAGCCTTCAATACCCATTGCGCCGGCTTCGGAATCCGGTGCGCAAGGATGTAGTCACCCGTAAGAAGTCCTGCCTCGTAGGCGATTTCGCGGCGCAACGGCGTTGAAATGCTGCTGCGCAAGGCGCGATGCAGCGCCACCACCTCGCCCTCGTCCACCATGCTCTCGGGCGCGCCGGCGATATAGTGGCTGAGCCCCGCCGAACTCAGCATATCGGCCCAGGCCACGGGGCCGAGCCGCGCGGTTACGGCCGCGCCCATCTGAATGATGGCATTCGGCCCGATACGCGCCGAAGAGCCGGCGTGCCCATAAGACACGCCGGCCCCGCTCCCCTCAAACACCAGCGCTTTCATGCGTCACCTTGATGGGCTGAGGCTTTGCGCCCCCGACAGTGAAGGTGGTCTTCGGCGGACCAGACTTCGCTTTCCCATCTTCGCAGTCGCATCCCGACCCGCAGCCGCACGCGCCCGCCTCATGCACGTGGTCAGCCATCTGCTGCTTGGAGCCGTGCATTGCCGCGCCCATCAGTGGCACGCCGTCGTCGTCCATTTGCTCCTTGCCGCCGCCGCACGCCATCGCCAGGGCGGCCTCGTGCATGGTGTTGGTCTTGCGATTGTGCGTCACCTGCCACTCGACATCCTCGTCATTGGCACGCTGGCGAGTGGTATCGAAATTGAAATGGACCTTCTTCTTGGACTGCGGGCCCCAGTAGTCCACCTTACCGAGATCGTAGAACTTGCGCTCGAAACCGGCCTTGAGGAAGGCTTTCAGGCATCCCCAGAGATACTTGCGGCGATCGCCGGTCCCTGCGAAGGGATAAGAAAACAGCGCCTTCTTCATATAGAAGCGGCGGTAGTTGTTCATCACGCGGTCGAGAAGTTCCGCCCGGTCCATCGAGTCCGGCTTCATGATGGGCGTCACGAAATTGTACTTCTCGTAGTCGAACACCTCCACCTTGTCGCCGAGTTCCTTGAAGAGATCGGAAAACGGCCATGGCGTGTACATCGACCAGTTGGCAAGATCCGGCTTCCAGTCGCAGGCCATGCGATAAGTCTCTTCGAGTGTCTCCGCGGTTTCGTTTTCAAGGCCCACGATAAATTGGGCCTCGACCACGATTCCAGCGTCACGAAGAAGCTGAACGGCCTTCTTGTTCTGCGCGACCGTGGTTTCCTTGTTGAAGAGATCGAGTTTGAGCTGCGCGGCTGCCTCGGTACCGAGCGAAACGTGGATGAGGCCCGCCTTGCGATACAACGGCAAGAGCTTTTCATCGCGCAGGATATCGGTGACGCGCGTATTGATGCCCCACAGAAGACCGACGTCGCGCTTGATCAGCTCCTCGCAAAACGCAACGAACTTCTTGCGATTGATCGTCGGCTCTTCGTCAGCCAGGATGAAAAAACCTACCTGATGCTTGTCGCGCAACTCGATGATCTCGTCGACGACCGCTTTCGGGTCGCGGATGCGATAGTCGCGCCAGAACTTCCACTGCGAGCAGAACGAGCATGTGAACGGGCATCCACGCGCCATGTTGGGAATGGCCACGCGAACCCCGAGAGGAATGTACTGGTATTTCGGCCAGTCGAGGATGCTCCAGTCGGCCTTGATCGCCTCGAGATTCTTAACAGTCGGCGCGGCCGGCGTTGCGATCACCTTGCCGTCGACGACGTAGGCGAGCCCCTTGATCGATGCGCGTGCTTCCGGCCAGCGGCCTTCGGCAACTGCCTTGGCGAGTTCGACCATGATTTCCTCGCCTTCGCCGCGCACGATCGCGTCGATGTAGGGAGCCTCGGACAGAACCTGCCGGTACATGAAGGTACCATGAATGCCGCCGAGCACGGTAACCGCGCGCGGGCAGACATCCTTGGCCATCTTGAGAACATTCTCGGCCTTGTAGATCGAGGGCGTAATAGCCGTGACACCAACGATGTCCGGCTGAAGCTCCTCGATCATTTCCCTCAGGCGGTCATCCCCGATGTCATGCGTCATCGAGTCGATGAAGTGGACGTCGTCGATTCCGTTCGCCTTCAACGCACCGGCGAGATAGGCGACCCAGGCCGGCGGCCAGTTGCCCGCGATCTCGGCTCCGCCCGAGTGATAGTTGGGATGAATGAAGAGCACGCGCATCAGACGACCTCCGCAAGCCAAGTGTCCAGCGCACTTTACGTCTAGCGCCGTGGTCGCGTTTGATACCGGTCAAACGGCGAAGGATTCTTCTGCCTCGCTTCTGTGCGGGCGCTCAAAACAAATCCAGCCGCAGGGCGCTGCGGCTGGATCTGTTGTTACGGTTCTAAACTGGCTGGGAGCTATTCGGCGGCAAGCCGGACGAACTTGCCGTTCGCCATCGGACAGGCATTCCAAAGATCGCTCAGCGCCGCCACCAGAACCGACATCTGCTGGTCCGTATGCATTGGGCCCGGCGTCAGCCGCATCCGTTCGGTTCCCTTCGGTACCGTCGGATAGTTGATCGGCTGCACATAGATGCCGTAATGGCCGAGCAGCGTGTCCGTCACAGCCTTGCAATGCACCGGATCACCGACCATGACCGGTACGATGTGGCTGGGGTTGGCCATGAACGGAATACTGGCTTCCTTCAGTCGCGACTTCAGCGTCCGCGCGCGCTCCTGATGCCGTTCCCGTTCGACCGTGCTCGACTTCAGATGACGAATGCTGGCGAGAGCACCGGCCGTGATCGCAGGCGCGAGCGACGTGGAAAAGATGAAGCCGGAAGCGAACGACCGGATCGCGTCGCAGATCTCCCGCTTGGCGGCGATGTAACCACCCATCACACCGAAGCCCTTCGCGAGCGTGCCGTTGATGATGTCGATCCGGTCCATCAGGCCCTCGCGTTCGGCAATGCCGCCGCCGCGCGGACCGTAGAGGCCGACCGCATGAACCTCGTCGAGGTAGGTCATGGCGCCATACTTTTTTGCAAGATCCGCGATCGCAGCCATCGGAGCGATATGCCCATCCATCGAGTAGACGCTCTCGAAGACGATGAGCTTCGGCGCCCCGATCGGGGCTTCCTTCAACTTCTTCTCAAGGTCCTCGACGTCGTTGTGCCGGAAAATCTTCTTCGGCCCGTTTCCATGCCGGATACCCTCGATCATCGATGCATGGTTCTTCTCGTCCGAAAACACGATCACGCCCGGAATGAGCCTTTGCAGCGTCGAGAGCGTGGCTTCGTTGGCGACATAGGCCGAAGTGAACAGGAGAGCTGCTTCTTTCCCGTGCAGATCGGCGATCTCGTTCTCCAACTCCACATGATAACGGGTCGTGCCCGAAATGTTACGCGTGCCGCCGGAGCCCGCCCCCGCCTCGTCGATGGCCTGATGCATCGCGGCGAGAACGACAGGATGCTGCCCCATCCCCAGGTAGTCGTTCGAGCACCAGACCGTAATGGGATGGGCGCCCGCCGCCGTATGATACATCGCTGTCGGAAACGACCCGCACTGCCGCTTCAGATCCGCGAAAACGCGGTAGCGCCCTTCGGCCTTGAGGCCGTCGAGCTGCTCGCGGAAGATCGACAGGTAGTCCATTTTTTGTCTCCGGTTTCTGTACGCTTGCGGCCGTTTCTCTTACCGGCTCTTGGTCCGATGTTTCGTTAGAAGATGGTTGCGCTGACACGTTGCGGCGGATCGGGTTGAATAGCCACACTCGCCCTCGCCAGAACGGGTGCCGCAGCCGTCTCACCGGCATTCTCGTCTTCACGCGACCACAGCCCCCATGACCACAGCGCCGCCGAGGGCAGCGGCACCACCAGGAACCAATGTTCGATCAGCGCGAGAGCCATGAGCGTTGCGAGAAAAGTAAAAGCGGTCTTGTCGAAGACGCCGGTCAACGTCCCTGCCTCGCTGATCAGCATGAATGTCCCGACCGTCGAGAGTGTTACCGAAACCGGAAACAGCAGATTCATACTGCGTCTGCAGAAGTAGGTTTTGAGATAAGTCAGGTGCGGCGGCAGGAACTCTTCCGTGAGATTGGGAACGCCGAGGTAGACGTTGAGCTTGGCGCTGATCCGCATCACCCAGAGAATGACGAAGGCCCACAGACCGGTTTCGTTCGGAGACCCCCAAAGCATGGCGAACAGGCCAAGAGCGGTCACCAGAATGGCGAGCTCATGATAGAGCAAGGTCTCGATCGCGGGCCAAAGTCCCGCCCTGCCGCCCAAGATGCGCGGCGCTTCTGTTGTTCTGGGGCCGGTCACGAGACCCGTGAGAAAGCT
The DNA here is from genome assembly GCA_025458125.1 of Hyphomicrobium sp. Lineage (GTDB taxonomy): Bacteria > Pseudomonadota > Alphaproteobacteria > Rhizobiales > Hyphomicrobiaceae > JAGVSR01. The sequence continues at coordinate 5,180 of JALOTA010000009.1, read as the reverse complement.
GATCTCGTGCCAGCCCCACACGAGCAGGGCCGCGAGGAACGCGGCGTAGGCAGCGCCCGGCGATGTATCGCCGGACGTCTGCCAGAGCACTGCGAGCGCCGCGATGGCGACCAGAGTTGCCGCCCCTATGGTCCAGCGTACAGTCGTCCGCGGCAGCCCCACGACGTAGAGCACCGCACCGGTGAGGAACCACCAGGTGAAGAGGACAAACAGAACGGGCAGACCGTAGACCAGCAACGCTTTCTCCTTCGGGCGCTCGAGGGACTTACCAGATCGGCTCGAGACGGATCTGCTGCGGCAACGGATTCTCGCGCGGCTTCATCAGATAGAGACGCGCGAATGTCGCCATCGCCGAAGCGCCCAGACCATACCGGCGCATGCGGGCGCCGATCCCGTCCTGGCCTTCCAGCGCGTTGATCTTGTCATTGATCACACGCAGCTTCTCCAGCCGCTTCAGGAACTTCGGATTGTCGATGTCGAGTTCGACCGGGAACACCTGACGCGAGATTTCCGACGTCAGCCGGAATACCCGCATGTCGTAGTCCGTCGGATCGATCCCGATGGCCTTGTGGAATTCAGGGCGTGCATGGTCGCGCACATACATCGTGGCGTAGACCGCCAGGACGAAGAAGCGAACCCAGAACTTGTTGACCCCTTCGAGCAGGTGCGGATTGGCCCGCATCAGCAGGGCGAAGGCTTCGCCGTGACGGAACTCGTCGTTGCACCACTTTTCGAACCACTTGAAGATCGGGTGGAAGCGGCGGTCCGGATGGCGCTCCAGATGCCGGAAGATCGTGATGTAGCGCGCGTAGCCGATCTTCTCGGAAAGATACGTCGCGTAGAAAATGAACTTCGGCTTGAAGAATGTGTACTTCTTCGCCTTGGTCAGGAAGCCCAGGTCGATGCCGATGTCGAAATCGCGCAACGTGTCGTTGATGAACCCGGCGTGACGCGCCTCATCGCGGCTCATGAACTTGAAAAGCTCGACAAGATCCTTGTTCTTGCCGCGTTTCTTCATCTCTGCGTAGAGAACGCAGCCGGAAAACTCCGACGTCAGGGAGCTGACGAGAAAATCGATGAATTCCTTGCGCAAACCTTCTGGCAGAGAATTCAGATCGAAGTCGTCCCAGGCATCGGTGCGCCGAAAATGACCGCGATTGGTATCCGCGCGCATTTCAGCCAGAAGCGCATCCCATTCTTTCCTGAGTGCCGACACGTCGATCCGGTCGAGCTCATCGAAATCCGTCGTATAGAAGCGCGGGCTCAGGATCGTTTCGCTGACGGCGGCTGCCGTTGTCTCGTTCGGGGCACGCCCGAATGTTTCGATGGTCATAGCTTCCTCCCTGAGGAAAAGCTGACTTCATAAAGCTCTGTGATTTCCAGCTTCGCGGCGATCTTCGTCATCAACCGCTCGATAGGCGAAGCGCGTGTCACGGTCGCCTGCCGTTCAATCACACGCTTTTCGCCATACGGCACGCGGATCGGGTCGCCGTGGACGAGCACCTCGTCGCCGGCCTCGACCGGCCTCGTTCCGTGCAGGTCGACGTGGGCATGCAGACTTTCGAACGTATTCTCGATTTCAATCGTGCAATTGACCACCTCAGGTGGTGGTCCGCGAAAGACGGACATCATGGCTTCGTTCTCCCCATGGCGAGAAATTGTTCGAAGGACTTTCTGTTCATCCCACCGAACGCGTTCAGCATGACGACCTCGCCTGTCGCCAAATCCGTAAGTGTCAGAGCATCATCCGAATGCCGGGCCAGCCGGAATGGCTTGTCGGGCAGTCCGCCGAGCACGGTCCTGTCGCGGGCCATGCTGCGCATCACCACGCGGACGAAACCGTCCTGGCCGGGCTTCAACTCGGCAATCAGCTGTTTCTTTCCGGCATCGATCACGTCGACCGAGCCATTAACGGCATCGGCAAACATCAAGTCGCGCTGCTCGACCACCGGCGCATAGACGACGCGCGTCGCGCCGAAGTCCCACAGCCGGGCCGACGCCGCGAAAATGAGCGAAAGGCCGATCATGGCTCCAGCGGCGATCAGCATACCCCTGGGAAATGGCTTGGCGTCGATCGCTTCTTCGTGCACGGCACGCCTCCGTTGGTTCAGGCAGCCGCGGGCGCAGCGCCGCCCGAAACTGTTTGAGTTGTGGCCGGCCGGACCACGGCCTGCGGACGCTTCGCCATCTCCGGCGACCCGGCGGCCGAGTGCAGTGCCCGCGACAGGAGTGAAGACACGTTCTGAGCATCAGGGACAGCGCGGAACGACGGCTGGGCTTTGCGTACGTACCAGGCCCGCGTATGCGGCCAGAGGTGGAAGTAAGACAGCCGGCCCAGATCATCGACCTCCAGTGCCACGTCTCCCGTCCCGTCCGAACGCAACGCCACGTCGGCGCTACGGATCGCTTTGAACGGAATGTTGACCGTCATCGGAAGCGCCACCCCGAAGCGCATCACCACGCGGCGGCTGGTGATGGAATAAATGGTCGTCCGGGCGATCAAATAGGCAAGCAGGGAAAGAATGAGGATTGCTGCCGTAGCCATGCCGAGCAGGGGAAGACTGTCGACGGCGATCTGCGACAGCGCATGGCCATCCGACAAGCCGGAAACGAGCCGCCAGAGGACAAGCGCGCCGAAGTAGGCCGCGACGAGGCCAACATGAAGAACCTGTCTTGCCGTCGCAGCGGCGGAGGGCGATCCCTGCCAGAGGAGCTGTTCGCCCTCCGGCAGGTTCGCAGGTAGCCCCGGTACGGGCTCGAAGTCGTACTCGTGGCTCACAGCAGCGGCTCCGAGCGAGAGGGATCGGAGTAGAGCGTGCCGGCACCGAAGTAAGCGGTGACCTTCTCTTCTTCGAGCAGCGTGATCTGGTCGGGGTTCTTCAACTCGGGAATGTTGCCGAACTGCGAACCCATCAGGGCCTGCACGTTGACGGCGCTCTTCCGGTTGTCGATCTTGGAGAAATTCACCGGAACCAGAACCGTGCGGCCGGGCTTGCCGCCGGCGGCGTTCAGCTCGGCTTCCAGATACCGGACAATGATTTCGGCCCGGTCGATCCAGAGGTCCTTGATCGTGCCGACTTTGACGCCGTTCGCACCGACCAGAGCAAACCCGCGCGGATCGCGATCGGCCACGTTGACCTCGAAGTTCGTGGCGACACGGAACGGACGGATCTTCACGCTGCCGTCGAAAAGCTTGTCGGGGACGTCGGCACGCTTCGCGTAGGTGCCGGGTCCGACTTCCGCGAGCATCGGGTCTCCGGTGGGCTCGATCGGCGCCCCAGGCCACGGTCCGATTTTCCGGGCATTCCCGAGGCTCGTGTCGATGCGAGAATCATCCGGAGCTAGAACTTCGCTGCCATCAACGAGCCGGAACACTTTCGGCGCGGGAATGAAGTAGTCGTCTCCAGGCTTCAACGTGTTTGACGGCTCGGAGAAGAGCGGATAGCCCTCCCGCCGCGTCTCGCGCTGGAGATAGAACACCAGCCCTATGAAGAAGATGAAGAACACATACAGCGTAACCTGAGCGACATCGAAGATGCCGAAAATTTCACCCTTCATATTTCACCTCCATGAATTCTTCAGTTAACCGGGAAATTCGGCGAGACCGAACTTTGCCGGCATGTGTGACCTGTTCATCCGCTCCAGCCCCACCAGAGGGCCGATCGCAACGAGCGTCGCGAAGAGCAGGATGATTTCGATGTGATAGACCGTCGTGTAACCCGTGGCCGGGCTGGAAAGCGCTTCTCCGAGCCGGCCCGATACGGCGAGTGCACTGACGGCGTCGCGGATCAGACCGCCGATCGCAATCGCCAGTCCGGCGGCCGAAGCCTGCACGGCACCCCACGCGCCGAGCGCAAGGCCGTTGGCCGCCCCGGCCGACAAGTTCATGGCTGCGGTCAAGGTGCCGACCGAAAACAGGCCGCTTCCGAAACCGATCAGAACCGCACCGGCACGGAACGCGGTCACGGATTCCGTCGGCGCGGATACGATGACAAGCGGGAAGGCGGCAAGCCCCGCGACGGCGCCGAGCGCGGCAAGGCGGAACGGATCAAAGCCGGCACTGAGTGCCACTGATGCAACGAGGAACCCAAACAGGGTTCCCCCTGCCAGAAGCCCGGTCAGAGCCGTAGTCTGGCCGACGCTCAGGTGCAGCACCTCGCCACCGTAGGGTTCAAGCAGAATGTCCTGCATGCTGAAGGCCGCAGTGCCCAGAGCGACACTCACCAGCACGCGCATCCAGGGCCCCGAAGCCGTCAGGGCTTTCCAGGCCTCCACGAACCCGGGCTCATCCTCGCCGCGGCCGCGGGTCTTGGAGGGATCGCGGACTTCCTGCTTCCACAGCGCAACCAGGTTGAGCACCATCGTCAGTGCGGCAGCGCCCTGAACCACCTGAATGAGCCGCACCTGGCTGAATTCCGACAGAAGCCAGCCGAAAACAATCGAACTGCCGACCATGCCGAGCAGCAGCATGACATAGAGGAAGGCCACCACACGCGGGCGGGCGTGAGAGGGTGCGATATCTGTTGCGAGAGCCAGACCGGCGGTTTGCGTCGTATGCAGACCGGCGCCGACAAGAAGAAACGCAAGTGCTGCGCCCGCATATCCAATCCAAGCGGGGCCGGTGGTATCGCCCGATAGAACGAGCAGCGCGAACGGCATGATCGCCAGCCCGCCGAATTGCAGCAACGAGCCGAACCAGATGTAAGGTGCGCGTTTCCAGCCGAGTGCGGACTTGTGGGTGTCGGACTTGAAGCCGACAAGCGCGCGGAACGGCGCGAACAGAAGCGGCAGCGAGACCGCTATCGAGACCACGAACGTGGGAACACCGAGTTCGACGATCATCACGCGATTGAGCGTACCGTTGAGAAGCACGAACGCCATCGCGACCGTGACCTGGAACAGCGACAACCTCAGTAGCCGGCCGAGAGGCAACTCAGCGGTTGCCGCGTCGGCAAACGGCAGGAACCGTGGACTGACGCTCCCCCAGGCTTTCAGCAGCTTGTCGTTGAAGCCGGTCATGCTCTACGCAGCTCCATCGCCGAGGACACATAAAATCCGCTGTCGACGCGGAAATCATGAGCCTCGCGGAAGGTTGAAAGTGCCGGCTCTGCCGCGATATGCCGGCGGAGTTCGCCGGCATCGACCGGCTCGATGGCCGGGGCTCGGTCCTGCCTGGGGAA
>JALOTA010000148.1 GCA_025458125.1 Hyphomicrobium sp. | reverse complement strand
AAGCGCCCTGAACTCATTCTCGCCGACATCCAGCTTGCCGATGGCAGCTCGGGTATCGACGCGGTGAACGAGATCCTGATGGAACTCAACGTCCCTGTGATCTTCATAACGGCTTATCCTGAGCGATTGCTGACAGGCGACAAGCCCGAGCCGGCGTTCCTCGTCACGAAGCCGTTCAAGCACGAAATGGTCAAAGCCATCATCAGCCAGGCGCTCTTCTTCGAGGTGAAGGCCGGCGTGAAGCAACATGGTGCCGCTGCCTAGGAAACATCACAAAAAGCAACCGCAGCGCCGCGGCCGCGGCGCGTCGAGGGCCAGATCTATGACCACCGATAACCAGAAGGTGGGCGAGACTTCCGCTGCAACGAAAGTCACTGCCGATGCCACAGGCAGTGAGAAACCTGGAATGCTCGATGAACCCGGTGTGCAATGGCAGTTCTTCGAAGCAAGCCCGGATGGTGTAAAGATCCTCGATCTCGACGGGCGGCCCATCTTCGTCAATGCGAATGGCCTTAAGGCTCTTGAAGCGGATTTCGAGAGCATCGGAAGCCGAAAATGGATCGAGCTCTGGCCCGAGGCCAGCAGGGTCGAGGTGGAGCACGCCTTTGCCCAGGCTCTGTCCGGACAGTCCGCCCGCTTTACGGCGCTGCGGCCGACACAGAAGGGAGTATTGCGCTGGTGGGACGTGGTGATCTCTCCCATCAAGGACCGGTCCGGCAACGTCGTGAACCTCATGTCGATCTCGCGTGATGTGACGCCGAGCCTGACGCTGGCCGATACGTTGCGCCGGAGCGAACAGCAGTTTCAGGCTCTCGCCAACAACATCGCGCAGCTGGCCTGGATGGCGGATCGCGACGGCAATCTGTTCTGGCTGAACAAGCGCTGGCTCGATTTCACCGGAAGCACACTCGATACGTCGCTGGGGCAGGGGTGGCGTGTGTTTCATCACCCCGATCACATAGCGCGCGTCGTAGACAAGTGGACGCGCTGCATCCGGGAGGGCCACATCTGGGAGGATCTGTTTCCTCTCCGTGGTGCCGACGGTGCTTATCGGTGGTTTCTTTCGCGCGCCATGCCGGTACGCAATGCAAGTGGTGAAATCGAGTTCTGGTGCGGCACCAATACGGACGTCACGGAAACGAGGCGCCAAAGTCAGCGATTGCGCAAGCTTGCGCGCATCGTCGAGCTTTCGCACGAAGCCATGCTCGTTCGCGAGATCGGCGGCCGCATCGTGATGTGGAATCGCGGTTGTGAAGAGCTGTTCGGCTTCACCAAACCCGAAGCATTCATGAAGACCTCACATGCCCTCTTGAGCCCGCGCAATCTCCCGGCTGCCGCCGAATTCGACGAGATGGTGCGCACAAATGGCTCCTGGAGCGGCGAGGTTCACTACATTGCTAGCGACGGAACCGATGTTTGGGTGGATAGCCGGCAGGAACTCGTTCGTATCGGTGAGAAGAACGTCATTCTTGAAACCAATCGCGACATCACGGAACGCCGTCAGGCGGATCAGGTTCGGTCGCTGCTCGTCGCGGAACTCAATCACCGTGTAAAAAACACGCTTGCCGTGGTTCAGTCGATCGCCGCGCAGACGGCCCGGTCGAGGCCATCGCCGGAAAAGTTCGTGTCGAGTTTCAGCGGTCGTCTGCAGTCACTTGCTATGGCCCACAACGTTCTAAGCGAGGTGGCCTGGGCCGGCGCACCCATTGTCGAACTGATCCGGTCGCAAATCGCGATGATGGGGAGTGAAGCGGGCCGCATCGAACTGGAAGGCCCCTCGATCGATCTGCCACCGCAGACGGCACTGCAATTGGCGCTGATCCTCCATGAACTGTGCACGAATGCCATGCAGCATGGAGCGCTCTCCACGCCAGACGGAAAAATCATCATCAACTGGACGATCGACCGCGGGGACCCACCGCTCGTACGATTGAACTGGCGTGAAACCGGCGGTCCGTCAGTGCGGCCCCCGGTGGAGCGCGGCTTCGGCCTTACGCTGATCGACCGGTCGAAATCGCTGCCGAATATAGCGACATCGATCGCGTTCGATCCCTCAGGCATCGAAGTCGAGATTGCCTGCCAGGCCCGCGGCGATGCAGGCGAGCCCAGTCTTTTCAATCCCGGCCGCAAAATCGGTCAGCCGCGTGTTGTCCCCGACCGCAAGCGGGACTTGCGTCCTCGCGTCCTGATCATGGACGCGAGCCTGAGCCGCACCCTGCTGCTGGAGGACATGCTGGAAAGCGCAGGCTATGCCACTTCGGGACCGGTGAGTTCGGCCGAAGCCGCGTTGGATAGTCTGGTCTCGAACAAGATTGGCCTCGTGGCACTCGACGTTGATGAAATCGCGGGCAACGATATCGAGAAAGTCCTGGCGGAACTGGCCGACCGCCACCTTCCTTGCATCGCGATCGGAACGTCGGCCCGTCTGGCGCAGATCAAAGCCGGCGCATATACTGCTCTGGTGGCAAAGCCGATCGATCGGGACACCTTCTTGCGCGCGGTGTGCCTTGGGCTGAATGAGCATTTGGAACCCGACGGCGACACCTTCTGAGCACCAGATCCCCGGCGGGTGCTACGTGCGGCATCGTCTGATGCGGCAAATGCCATACCGAAAGTCTCAATCGGAAAAGCCGATTGGCGCAATTCCAGCTTTGGGTGCATGTGTGTTGGGTCTGCGGCCGCTCTGAAAAAAGCAGAGTGGAGGGCCGTCTCTGTGAGGACATGCCATGCGGCTGTTGCGTGAGCCGTGATCGGCCTGACCGCGAAAGCGGCAATGATGGAGACCGCGAAAGCGGCAATAATAGAGGCCGTTTGCGAGGCCCTCCTCCCCACCCAGATCAGATTTGAAAACAGAGTGTTTTAAACTTTCTAACCAAGTGCGAGCCGCCATGTCGAGAGCCTACGAAGACAGCCGATACCTCGCCCGGACCCTGGCCGCCACGCTCCTGGACCTCGAGCCGGACCGGCAGGAGGAACTCCTCGCCTACCTCAAGGAAGAACTCGACCGGCTAGGCATATGTACGAACGGGCTTTTCGCGAGTAAGCGCCCCCCCCTGAACGGCCAAGCCACAGACAACGGCCGGCCAGTTTGGGAAAGTCTGGCAGCCCAGGCAATCGACGGCGCATGAAGCGCGGGGCCGGCGCGAAAGACCGTGCAAAGGACGTTCGCTTGGTCTAGGACCTCCCGGTTCAAACGG
>JALOTA010000147.1 GCA_025458125.1 Hyphomicrobium sp. | reverse complement strand
TTCGAGTGTCCCGACGAGTTCGTCGTGGGGTACGGCATGGACGTCGCGCATCGCTACCGCGAACTGCCGTTCGTGGGGCGCATTACCAAGCACTGAGACAGTCAAACCCTGCTCGTAAAGGGGGAGTTCATGGCGCGCATCCTCTTGGCCGATGACGATGCGATGGTGCGCGACCTTTTCGAGCGGGTTCTTTCGGGAAGCGGGCACGACGTGCGAATCGCTCAGGACGGCCAGGAGGCGCTCGGGCTCGCGGGCAGCGCCGTGCCCTTCGACGTGCTGGTTACGGATGTCAATATGCCGGGAATCGACGGAATTCAGCTCGCGAAGATTCTGGTTGCGAGGCAGCCGGATCTCAGGATTCTGCTGATGAGCGGCTTTCCTGAGCAATTGCAGCGCGGGAAGGCGGAACTCGCCGGACACGTGGAGACGCTGACGAAGCCCTGCTCCATCGCCGACATCCGAACAAAGATCAATGCCCTGACCGCTTAGGCGCTGACTGCTGCAAAGCGGCTCGACGCAAACAGCCCCAGATCAAAAGACGGTGTGCGTCCACTCGCCAGTTCGGCAAGGATCTCGCCCACAACGCTTGCGAATTTGTAGCCGTGGCCGGAACAGGGCGATGCGATCACGACTTCCGGGAAGCCGGGCAGAATGTCGAGAATGAAATGCTCATCGGGCGTGTTCGTGAAGAGGCAGACGCGCGCGGCAAGGCAATCGCCGTTGGCGTCGGGGAAGAAACGCGCGAGCCCCTCGCGCAGGATCGCTTCGTCGGCGGGGTTGGGGTCGCGTGACAAGGCATCGGCGGGGCCGGTTTCGTTCAGATGATGATAAAGGCCAATCTTGAAGCCCGGCACGTGCCATATGGGGAACTGGTAGAAGTGGCCGAGGTCGCATTTGAGATTCGAGACAGGGAATTTGCCGAGCCGATAGGACTCGGGGCGCTTCGGCTGGAACCATCCCAGGACTTGCCGTTCCGGAACGGCGTTCGTAGCAAGCGCGGCAACGTGCTCCCCGATCCAGGCGCCCGATGTGAGGACGAGGCGCCCTGCCTCGTAAGTGCCCTTTACCGTTCGCACGCGAACCCCGCCGCCGGGTAGCGGCGCGTAGTCGATGAGCGGTTCCCGAGCCCGGATGACGGCGCCATGGTGCATGGCGAGATTGACGGCGGCGACGATCGCGCGCTCGGATGCAACAAAACCACCATCGCCCTGAAAGACGGCCTCGTAGCCCCGAGGCAGCCGGTAACCAGGATAACGGCGCATGATCTCTTCCGCATCGAGCACTTCGTGGGGAAGATCGTGTTCGCGGCAACTTGCGAGAGATCCCGCAATAACGGCGGAACCGCTGGGGCCGATGTCCATCGACCCGGTGATGTAGAGCAGCGGTTCGTTCGCGCGCTGCTCCAGATCGCGCCAGAGTTCGTAAGCGCGCCGCAGCAGCGGCACATAACTGGGGTGTTCGAAATAGGCGAGCCGGATGATGCGGTTGACGCCGTGCGAGGAACCCATCGCGTGCGGAATATCAAAGCGCTCGAGGCCTAGAACACGCTGACCGCGTTCGGCAAGTCGCAGACAAGTCTGAGCACCCATGCCGCCGACGCCCGCCACGATGACGTCGAACGCGCCGCTCGCCATCAAGAAGGCTCCGCGCTGTGATTATCCACCGGTGACGCTCATATGGCGGGCGACTGCTGGTTTGCGCGTGGCGCGGTCGATGATGAAATCGTGCCCCTTGGGCTTGCGCGCAATGGCGGCGTCGATTGCTTCCATCAACACGCTGTCGTCCTTAGAGGCTCGCAAAGGCGCACGCAGATCAGCGGCATCGTCCTGGCCGAGGCACATGTAGAGTGTACCGGTGCAGGTGAGGCGAACGCGATTGCAGCTTTCGCAGAAGTTGTGTGTCAGCGGGGTGATGAAGCCGAGCCGGCCACCGGTTTCCTTGATCCGCACGTAACGCGCCGGGCCTCCGGTGCGGTAGGGAATGTCTTCCAATGTCCATCGGTCGAGCAGTCGGGCGCGAACGAGCGACAGCGGCAGGTACTGGTCCGTGCGGTCGCCCTCGATGTCGCCCAGCGGCATGGTTTCGATGAGCGTCAGGTCGGCGCCGCGGCCGTGTGCGAAGCGGATCAGATCATCGATCTCGTGCTCGTTGACGCCCTTGAGCGCCACGGCATTGATCTTGACCTTGAGCCCGGCGCGCTCGGCTGCTTCGAGCCCGCCAAGGACGTTCGTGAGATCTCCCCAGCGGGTGATCGCCTTGAACTTTTGCGGATCAAGAGTGTCCATCGACAGATTGATGCGCTCGACGCCACAGTCCTTCAGGTCGGAGGCATACTTGGCAAGCTGACTGCCATTGGTCGTCAGCGTCAGTTCGTCGAGTGTGCCTTCATCCAAATGGCGCGAGAGCGCCCGGAAAAGCCACATTACGTTCTTGCGGACGAGCGGTTCGCCGCCCGTGATGCGAAGTTTGCGGACGCCGCGACGGACGAATGCGGAACACAGACGATCCAGCTCCTCCAGGGTCAGGAGATCCTGCTTGGGCAGAAACGTCATGTGCTCGGACATGCAATAGACGCAGCGGAAATCGCACCTGTCGGTGACCGACACGCGCAGGTAGGACACAGACCGGCCGAAGGGGTCGATCAGCGGGGACGTGCGTTCGTCGAGTGCAGGAGCGATATCCACCAGAAGCCTTGCCGTAAAACAGGGGTGACCGCCTGGAGCGGAGTTGCCCTCTATCTAACAAGGCCGCTACGCGTTGCAAGGGTTAGCGACCCGGTGCCTCTGGAGCGGGGCGCGACCTGTGAGGGATTGAACCCGTGAACCCCGTGCTTGTCCGCAGCGATCCAGCAGGGTACTGGTACGCCCCAAAAAAGCGGAATGATCCGGGGCTTGGGCGGCTTGACGCTTACCGGACAAAGGGGGAAGGCGCATGTCAGAGACGCGGGCGGCATCGGCAGATGCTGGTGCAGGTTTGCTCGATCGAGAGCGGATCATTGCCAACGCCGGTTTCAATCGTTGGATGGTGCCCCCGGCCGCGCTTTGCATCCATTTATGTATTGGCATGGCTTATGGCTTTTCGGTGTTCTGGAAGCCGCTGGAGAACGTGCTGACGGGGCCGGATGGCAAGGCCCTGCCCCTTTGCTCAGCGGGAGCTACGACGTTTTCTGAGAAGGCCACGGGCACTCTGCGGGCGCTGACCGCCACGGACTG
>JALOTA010000008.1 GCA_025458125.1 Hyphomicrobium sp. | reverse complement strand
GTGCCCGTGCCGCTCATCCATGTGGCCTCTCCGGCGAAACATACGGGCACGTCGGCCCCCAGTCCGGTGCACAGGCCATTCCAATCCAGGCCGGCTGTTCGTTCGGGATGCGCCGAGCGGATCGCCCGGAGTGCGGCGGCGGCGTCGGACGATCCGCCGCCCATTCCCGACGCCACGGGGAGATTTTTCTCGATCGTGACATGGCCGATCTCAATGCCGGGCAAGAGCTTCAAGACCCGCTCGAGCGCGGTCTCGACTAGGTTCGGTCCCTCTATGGCCGATGCAAAAGGCCCAGTTACGGCTATTCCCGTTGGAGCCGAGGCATCATCGAGTGTGACGGCGTCGCCGGCATCCGCGAACGCCACTAGGCTGAGAAGGTCGTGGTAGCCGTCAGGCCGCCGGCCATTGACCGTCAGCGTCAGATTGATTTTCGCGCGCGCCCATTCGCGGTAGAGCGGCATCAGGGGGTAGAGCGCTTGTCGGTATCCGAGGCAGCGGCGCCGTTGGCAACTTTCGGCGTGCTGCTCTCCTTCTCCACAAGCCCCTCTTCGAGCTTGCGGCGGGTCTTCAGGGCGTCGTCCGGCTCGGGCTTCAGCGACAGCGATTGATCCCACTGGAACTTCGCTTCGCGCTCGCGGCCAACCTTCCAAAGCGCGTCACCGAGGTGATCGTTCAGGACCGGGTCGTCGGGGCGAAGTTCAACGGCGCGTTCCAGATAGCGGACCGCTTCCGCGTAGTTGCCGCGCTTGTAGTGCGCCCAGCCGAGACTATCGACAATGTAACCGTCGTCTGGCTTGACCGCGACGGCGCGTTCGATCAGGCGCATGCCTTCGTCGAGCTGTATTCCCTGATCGATCCACGAGTACCCGAGATAATTCAGGACCAGCGGCTGATCTGGATAGAGTTCAAGCGCCTTTTTCAGGTCGGCTTCGGCCGGAGGCCAGTTCTTCAAACGCTCGTAGGATGTGCCCCGCGCGTAATAGTAGACCCAGTGGCGGCGGTCCGGCTTTGCGATCATGCCGATCGCGCGGTTGTAGACTTCGACCGCGTCGGCGTACTGCTTGCGAGCCCGCAAGATGTTGCCGAGCGCATCAAGAGCCTGCAGCTTTTCGCTGGGTTCGAGGTACGACTGCGCCCGAGTTGACGCCGGCATAATGCCCGCATCCGATGCGTTGGCCTTGGCGAGGATCGCGTCGACCGTCTGCTGGCCAACAACGCCGTCGGCCTTGATGCCGTTTGCTTGTTGGAAGGCCTGAACGGATTTGCGTGTCTGAGCGCCGAAACGTCCATCGGCCGGGTTGCCTTCGGAGATCCCTAGTTGTTCCAACGCCGACTGCAGCGCGCGCACATTTTCACCCGCTGAACCGAGACGCAGGACTTCGCCTTTCAGCTCGATAGCCGGGAACGCGGCCGCGACCTTTTCAGCCCCGCTGACCGGCGCGGCCGCAGCGGCGTCGTCCCGGGCGAGAAGTTGTTCGAGTGCTGCGCGGGCCTCGTCGGGCTTTTCGAGTGAATTGAGATTGAAGGCTTTGCGGATTTCGATGGCTGGTTCGAGCGGCGAGCCTTTCGGGATGCGGTCGTAGGTGGCGATCGCTTCGGCATACTGCCGGTTGGCCTCATAGGCATTGGCGAGAGCGGCCAGCGCGAAGGGATGCTGCGGTTCCAGGTAGAGGGCCATTTGTAGATAGACGATGCCGACGCCGATCGCGCCTTCGCCGATGAGCGACTCGCCGAGACCGTAGAACACCTCGGCCAGACCTTCTGAAGGATCGGAGACCAGCAGAGAAATTTTTGGGTTGGGCTGTTCGAGTTCCTTCATGAGGGCCCGCGCCAGCGTGTGGCCCTCGCTCTGCGATTTCTCGATGTGCTGCTTCAGAACGGCCTTGGCGCCCTTGATGTCACCGGCGTTGGCAAGGCTGCGCGTGTAGGCGAGCGCTGTGCGCAGCGTGCGGGCGTCCTGATCGAAGATCTTGGCATAAGCCTGGTGAGCCTCGTTGCGGCGGCCGGCAACGTCTGCGATCAACGCACGATGATAACGAAGATAGAACTGCGCCCACTCCGCCTGCCGGGGCACGACCAGTAGATCGAGCGCGTCATTCGGCTTCTTCTGGGCCATCATGATCCACGCCGACGCCAGCGAACTGGTCAACTCGCCGATGGGTCCGGAGGCTGAGGCGCGAAAGCTCTTTTCCGCTGCCTTCCAGTCGCCCTGACGATAGGCGCCGAGCCCGATGAACATCTGGGCCATGCGATGACCCGGTTCCATCTTCACAAGGCTCTCGGCGAGGCGCATGGCGCGATCCCAGGACCCCTGGGATGCCTCCATCAGCAGGGCCTGCTCGTAGAGCATGTCGCTCGCCGGATCGAAAACGAGAGCGTTGGAATAAAAATCCGCCGCTTCCTTGGTGTCGTTCTCGGCGCGGGCGAATCGCCCCGCCAGATAGCTTCCTGAGAGGGTCTCGGAGAACTCGGCCGCATCGTCCGTTTCCGCCTTTGCAGCGAAGGTTCCTGCCGCAAACGCCGCGGCTATCATCATGGCGCGGGCTGCCTTGTGTGCAGGAGAGGGGGCCGAACGATCTCGCATGAAGGCTTTTTTCCTTTTGCCGCCGGATCTTGCGCGGCAGAGGCGCTCGACCGCAGTTTCAATTCTAGCAAAGTCTGCGGCAGCTTGGCGACAGCGGCAGATGAAATGTGCAGAGTTTTTAACCTGTCTTCGCAAAGCGCGCAGAAAGGGGTTCAACTTGGCTCGCCGTCTCGGGTAGGCTTCTGGAGGGGCGACAAAGGCGCACCGCCAAGTTCCGATCACACCGGGAGCCGGATTCCATGCTTCGAGTTCGTTCACGCCCGATGCTTGCTCTTCTGGCCGGTTTGTTGATCGCGAGCCGTTTCGCGCCGCCGGCGGCGGCCTTGGAAGCCGGTGAGGAACCGCTGTCGGTCGCCGGGGAACGGCTCACCGCGCAGGACGAGCCGGTCGGCGAAAGTGGCGGAGAACCCTCGGCCGAGGACGCCCCGGTGGAGGGTGAGCCCGGCCCTGGCGACGTTATCAATGTGCCGACTGACGAAGCTCCGGATGCGGATGCCTCGTCCCTGCCTGACGGCGGCGAAGGCGAACCCAAGCCGAAGGACTGACCGTGGCGGTGCCGTCGGCCCCGCGTCCCGTTCCAGCATTACATACCGGCGTAATTGGGGCCGCCCCCGCCTTCCGGACAGACCCATGTAATGTTCTGGCTGGGGTCCTTGATGTCGCACGTTTTGCAGTGAACACAGTTCTGAGCGTTGATCTGGAACCGCGGCGTTCCCTTGTCGTCGCGGACCACCTCATAAACGCCGGCTGGGCAGTAGCGCTGTGCCGGTTCCGCCCAGGTCGGTAGATTGACTTCGATCGGCACTCGCGGATCGGTCAACTTCAGATGCACCGGCTGGTCTTCTTCGTGGTTTGTCGCCGAGAACGCGACATTCGTCAGCTTGTCGAAGGTGAGGATGCCATCGGGCTTGGGGTAGGCGATCGGCTCGAAGCCCGCGGCCGGCTTGATCGCAGAGGCATCTGTCTTGCCGTGCCGCCACGTCCCGAACGGCGACCAGCCGCCGAAGACGGTTCGCAGCCACATGTCGATGCCGCCGAGGGGAATGCCCAATGCGGTGCCGAACCGCGACCACATCGGCTTCGAATTGCAAACCCGCCGCAGGTCTTGTCCGATCGGCCCTTCGCGAACGGCCGCTTCGTAGGCCGGCAACTCGTCGTGGGCGCGTCCCTTCTCGAGCGCGTCTGCGACGGCTTCAGCGGCCTCGATGCCAGACAGGATGGCGTTGTGACTGCCCTTGATGCGAGGAACGTTGACCATGCCCGCCGAGCAGCCGAGCAAGGCGCCACCGGGAAATGTCAGTTTGGGGAGCGACTGCCAGCCGCCTTCCGTGATGGCCCGCGCGCCGTAGGCGATACGCTTGCCACCTTCTAACGTGGTCCGAATGGCTGGATGCGTTTTGAAGCGCTGGAATTCGTCGTAGGGCGAGAGATAGGGGTTCTCGTAATTCAGATGAACGACGAAGCCCACCGCAACCAGATTTTCCCCGTAGTGATAGAGGAAGGAACCGCCGCCGGTGCGATTGCCGAGAGGCCAGCCGAAAGAATGCTGCACCAGACCGGGCTGATGTTTGCCCGGAGCGACTTCCCAGAGTTCCTTTAGCCCGATGCCGTACTTCTGGGGTTCGGCGCCGGAGTCGAGGCTGAACCGGGCGATCACCTGCTTGGCCAGCGACCCGCGCACGCCTTCCGCAATGAGCGTATACTTACCGCGCAACTCCATGCCACGCACGAAAGAGTCCTTGGGCTTGCCGTCGCGCCCGACACCCATGTCGCCCGTGGCCACGCCAACGACGGCGCCGTTGCCATCGTAGAGCACTTCCGTTGCGGCGAAACCGGGATAGATTTCGACGCCGAGTTCCGCCGCCTGTTCTCCAAGCCAGCGCGTCACGGCTCCGAGCGAGACGATGTAGTTTCCGTGATTGTTCATTAGCGGCGGCATCAGGATCGCAGGCAGGGTCATATCGCCCTGGGGACCCAGAAGGAGAAAGCGGTCCTCCGTGACCTCCGTTTGAACGGGGGCCCCTTTTGCCTTCCAGTCGGGAATGAGGCGGTTGAGCCCGACAGGATCGATTACGGCACCCGACAGGATATGGGCTCCCACTTCCGAGCCTTTTTCGAGCACGACGACGGAAATTTCCCGGCCGGTTTCGGCTGCGAGTTGCTTCAGCCGGATCGCGGCCGCCAGGCCTGCGGGTCCTGCTCCGACGATGACGACGTCGAAATCCATCGACTCGCGCGCAGGCAGCTCTGATGCTTCGACGTCCATATTGAAGTTGTCCCTCGGTTCGGATGGCCGGGATCGGCGGTGGCGGGGGATGACAGGCGTTCCCGATTAGGTTGTGTGCCCGGCAGCGTCAAGCAAAGGGGGCGTTCCGTCACAGAAAACGGCAGCGGCGGGCCAATCATCGAACGGCTGTGCGGGAGGCGTGGACATCGGCCGCATGCCAGATATGGTGCCGCCATGACAGGGCCGGATCGGAAAACACTCGCTGCCGCGCTGGACTGGAGCATCGCCATGGGCGCGGATGCTGCGGTTGGCGATGAAGCCATCGACTGGCTGCGAGAAGACCAGGGCGCACCGGGCTCGGGATTTCCCTGGCCTCAATCGGAAACGACTCGCGCGGCGCTACCGTCCCAGTCCCTTGCGCCACCAGTCCGGGTGCCGCTAGCCGCACCGCGCACGGCGCCAGCTACTCCGGCTTCGCGGCGCGGACCATCTGAAGCGGCCGTTGGCGCCGGGGCCGAAGCCCGCTCCGCGGCTCGAACGGCCCGTGATCTGGATGAGTTGCGGCGCCTGATCGAGGGGTTCGATGGGTGCCCGCTGAAGGCAACCGCAAAAAACCTCTGCTTCTATAGAGGTGCCGCCCAGGCCCCAATCATGATCATCGGTGAGGCACCGGGCCGCGAGGAAGACATCGAGGGCAGGCCGTTCGTGGGCCGCGCCGGACAGTTGCTCGACCGGATGCTCGCGGCGGCCGGTTGGAGCGAAGAGAACGTGCACATCACCAACGTGGTGTACTGGCGTCCACCAGGCAATCGAACTCCGACTCCGCAGGAGACTGAAGCCTGCCGTCCGTTTCTCGAACGCCAGATTGAACTCGTCGCGCCGCGCGTTCTGCTTCTGCTCGGCGGATCGGCGGCAAAGCAAATCCTGCGGACTGATGAAGGAATACTGAAAATCCGGGGTAAATGGCGGACGCTCGAATTTGGGAGTTCGAAAGTCGCCGTCCTGGCCAGCTTGCATCCGGCCTATCTTCTGCGGACCCCAATCGCGAAAAGGCAGGCCTGGCTTGATCTTTTGAGCGTCCGGGCGGAGCTTTCCGGCTGAACGGCCGTCTGAGAGCGAACAACTGCGAAGAAACTGACGCAAAAGTCGCGGTTAAATTCAGTCGAATTGCTCAAAAGTTTTAACGGCGAGCTTAGCGGGGTCTGCATCCGAGGCTGCTAGGTTGATGATGTGTCGTCGATAAGACGATCGCATCCATCAGCATCCTTCGGGGAGCATGCCAGTGAGTACCCAGTTCGTCTATCTGCGGCCCATCCACGTCGCCACGGTTCGTGCAAAGGGACCCTACGAGACCTCTGCCAAGGCCGCTTGGGAGGAGATGTTCGGGTGGCTCAATCAGGCTGGGCTCGGCGGCGAGAAAATTGCTCGCTATGGTCTGCTGCTCGACGACCCGCGTGTGGTGGCGCCTGAGAAGCGCCGTTATGAAGCCTGTGTCGAACTGGTCGACGAAGCGCGCACGCTGGTGCCGTTGTCGTTCTCCATTCGGCGGTTGCCCAGCGGCGCGTTCGCCCGCGTCCGGCATGTCGGCGGCGCGGAGGGATTGTCTAAAGTCATTTCAGGGATACGCGACACCTGGGAACAGGGCGAGGGTCTGATCATCGACACGCGCCGTCCGGTCATCGAGATCTACCTGGACAATCCCGAACATGTGCCGGTGGAGAAACAGCGCATCGATCTGTGTTTCCCGGTTTCCGTTGTCGAAAACATGGGGCAGTCGGCCGCCTGACGGGGGCGAGGCGCGACGGCGGCCTCAGGGGCTCGTCGGGCGCTGACGGGCATCAACAGGAGTGGGGTTGGTTCGGGCCGAGCCGAACATCCACGCCATTCGATCGGGTGCGATCCCGGCGGCACAGAGGGCCAGACAAAGCTCCTGGCGGAGCGCGCCTCCGGTCCAACGCGTGCCGCCGGCAGGGGCTGCACTGTTCACGGCGTCCGCCGCGAGCAGCCTGAGGCGCCCGCGTCCCAGGCGGCGGACGATGTCGATGTCTTCCATAGAGGACTGGTCGTTGAAGCCGCCGATTTGCTCATAAAGCGCGGCCGGAATGAGAAGTCCCTGCTCTCCGGTCGTGAGGCGCAGCAGGGCGCAGCGTAGTCCCGCGGCGGCTTCTATCACGCGTGGCGTCCATCCCTCGTCCGTCAGGCGGATGCGAAACGCTGCTGCGCTCGCCGGGATCTGTTCCGTATCGACTTTCTGTATGAAACTCGCAGCCACGGCTTCCCAACCCGGCGCGAGTTCCGTTCCGGCATGCAGGAAAAGGAGCCAGGGAAAGCGGGCGCGCCGGGCACCGATGCGCAACTGATGCCCACGTCCCGCGCTGGTCTCGACCACCTCGACACCGGTGTTCTCGGCGACCACGAGCGTGCGGTCCTTGGACCCGCCATCGACCACGATGACCTCTCTGACGAAGCCGTCCACCGCCGCCGGAATGAGGGAGGCGAGGGTTGGGGCCAGAATCCGCTCCGAGTCGCGGGTTGGGATCACTACCGAGATCATCCGCCACCGATGACACGGCGGCGAGCGGGCAACAAGCGGCCCAATCGCAGCAGGCTCGCTGCTTCGTTCTTGTTATGTTCTTACAGTTGGTGTAGGCTCACTTCACTGGTGAGGGAATGGATGCAGGGGTCGACGATGTCTCGGGCTGCGGCCGACGTGTTGGCAGAAAGGGCTGACGTTCAACTGTCGGAATCGCGACGGCGGGGCCGGGGAGCGTTATCGAACACCAGCGGGCGTTTTGAAACACATGCGCGGGTCTCCTTCGACGACGGTTGGGTGTCCGACGAGGAATTGCCGCCGCTGAAGACGCGTGTGCAGGAGGAGCAGGCGCGGACGATCATCACGCGCAACGATAGTCCGGACATCTCATTCGACCGTTCGATCAATCCCTACCGGGGCTGCGAGCACGGCTGCATCTATTGTTATGCGCGGCCCTCGCATTGCTACCTTGGCCACTCGGCGGGGATCGACTTCGAAACACAACTCTATGCCAAGCCGGATGCCGCGGCGCTGCTGGAGCGAGAACTTGCGGCGCCCGGGTACAAGCCCGCCACGATGGCGCTCGGAACCAATACCGATCCCTATCAACCCATCGAACGGGAGCGCCGCATCACCCGTTCCGTTCTGGAGGTTCTGGACCGTGCTTCGCATCCGGTCGGAATCGTCACGAAGTCGGCGCTCGTTGTCCGTGATATCGATATTCTCAAGCGCATGGCGCAACGGGGACTCGCCAAGGTGGCGTTGTCGATCACGACGCTGGACCGGCATCTGGCAAGGCGGATGGAACCGCGCGCGTCGACACCGGTGCGGCGTCTCGATGCAATCCGGCAATTGAGCGAGGCGGGAATTCCCACTGCGGTCATGGTCGCGCCGGTCATCCCGTCGCTCAACGATCACGAGATCGAATCCATTCTGTCGGCCGCAAAGACAGCCGGTGCCCGGCAGGCGGGGTACGTGATGCTGCGGCTGCCTTTGGAGCTGAAAGATCTCTTCCGGGAGTGGCTGGCGACCGAAGTTCCGGATCGTGCCAACCGGGTCCTACATCTGCTGCAATCCATGCACGGTGGCAAAGATTATGTTGCTGCGTTCGGCACGCGCGGGCGTGGTCGCGGACCTTACGCGGATCAGATCGCCGGGCGTTTTCATCTCGCACTCAAGCGTCTCGCTCTCAATGAGGAGCGGGTGGCGCTGCGCACGGACCTGTTCACGCCTTCGGTGCCGTCCGGTGGACAGCTTCGCCTTTTTTGAAGCGTCGGATCGGGTGCTTCATCCGGCAATGACGACGCGAAGCGTTTCGTAAAGCAGACGTTCGCGGGCCGGATCGTCCTTCACTGCAAGATGCGCGCTGAACCAGTCCTTGACCATTTTGCAGACCTGATCGCGGGGGGACGCGGACAAAGCCTTGGGATCGGCGAACAATTGAATGTCCGCCTGGCTCCAACCGATGGTTCCGAGCTCGGCTGCCAGCAGGTTGTAGTCGGCGGGCAGGGGAGGCGAGCGCGTGACCGGCGTCTTCTGGCCGTCGACGACCGCAGCGAGAACGGCTCGCAACTGCGCATGGAGCGGCGCGCCCTCGGTCGGCTTCTGCACGAGCGCGACGGCTGCCGGCGTCAGTTCGCCTTTTTCGATGAATTCATAACAGGCGTCGACACTCTGGCTCTGCATCGCGTTGAGATTGGCGACGAATGCTTCCGCAATTTCCGTCAGTCGCGCCGGGCTTGAGGCCAGAGCGTTGGATGCATTCTGCCGGCGCAGCGCCACGATCTGCTCGGCGAGTTTACGATCTATCGCCGTATCCGGCTCGTTGGCCTGCTTCATTTCCCCGATCTCGCGGACGCGGTCGGCGTACCACTGCGGAAACTCGGCTTTGGCGTAGCTCCAGAACGGCGAAGCCTGCAAAGCCGCGTCGATGGCATTGGCTGCCTCGGTCACGGGTGCCGCGGGCGTGGGAGACGGCGCCGCCGGTTCGGGCTGCACAGCGGCCACAGACCGCCCTGCTTCGGGAGAGCCGGCAGGCGTTCCTGCATTGCCTGGAGATTCGACGACCGGGATTTCCGGCGCCTGCGCGGTCTGTTTCTCCAACGCGGCCTTGATAGCGTCCTGGTAGACGTACCCCGCCGCTGCGAGCCCTCCGATAACGGCAAGAACGCCGAGCGCGACCGCTACGCTGTTTTTCCGGCGTGGAGGCAGGTCCTCGCCGTGCAACGGCTCCATCCGAAAGGGTTCGGTGGAGGGCCCGGCCTCGGACAGCGCTGACGGAGGAGCGCCAAATCTGGATATTTGGGCGTCGGGCTCGAACGCAGCCGTATGAAAGGACGGCTGTTCATTTTTCGGCGCGGCGGCGGTTTGCGCGTCGGCAGCCGGAAAATCGAAACGCATCGGCGCGGGGGACGAGGTGCTTTGTGCCGCCGATGGAGCCGCGGTCGAAGACATGCTGGCAAAGGACGGTTGCGGCCGCGCGGACGGCGCGGCTTGAGCGGCAACGGCCGGCTCCGCTTTCTGCGGTGCGGTCTTGGCCGGTTCCGGCGCACGTTGAACTTGGGCAGGCGGTTGGGTGGTCGGCGCCGGGTTGAGTTCGAAGACGGACGGGGCCGGTCGCCAATCAGCAAAACCGGGACGCCAAACCAAGTCGGTCGGGCGAAGGTGCCCCAGTTCGACCAGCTTGGTCATTTCAAGATGCGAAAGCGGCCCGTGCTGCCGGCCGTCGCGGGCAAGGTACCAAAGGTTGTCCTCAGTCGTCGCTTCGGTCACGAGTTGGCCTCGTTCGATACCTGCCGGCGCAGCGGTTGACCTAAACCAGCGCGTTCACGGATCCCATGATTCGCGGCCGCCGCACCATTCATGAGGGGATTCGTGGACTTAAGCATCGCGAACGTCAATCGGGGCACGAAGTTAGGCCATCTGGTTGGAGCAAGACACGGGCTTTACGGGCATTGTTTACGGGGGATGGAGGCATGAACCGGCTGATTAGAGCCTTGAAAGCACGAAGATGTCCGGCTTTTGTCATACAATCCGGGCATCAACGGGGCGCGGGCCGGGCAGGATCAGGGGATGTCTCGCGCCGCCGTGCCGCAGGGCGCAAAACAAGCCGGGTGGGCGCTTGCTGGCCACGAGGCCGGTGGCTATAAGCCCGGCAAACCAATCACAACAGATCTCATAGAGACCACTGGAGAAACCAGACGATGGCCATCGAGCGCACGTTTTCGATCATCAAGCCGGACGCGACGAAACGTAATCTGACAGGCGCGATCAACGCCGTCATCGAACAGGCGGGGCTGCGTGTTGTGGCTCAGAAGCGCGTGCGCTGGACTCGTGCGCAGGCGGAGAAGTTCTACGAGGAACACAAAGCGCGCCCGTTCTATGGCGAGCTTTGTGATTTCATGACTTCCGGTCCCATCGTCGTGCAGGTTCTGGAAGGCGAGAACGCGATTGCCAAGTATCGCGAGGTCATGGGCGCCACCGATCCGAAGGAGGCGGCTGAGGGAACCATCCGCAAGCTGTTCGCCGTGTCGAAGGGAGAGAACTCCTCGCATGGTTCGGACAGTGCGGCGGCGGCGGATCGCGAGATCGCGCTCAACTTCCGCCTCGACGAGATCGTGGGCTGATCCGCGCCCCTCAATCACGCGACAGAATACCGGTCGGGCCCCTCGAGGGCCCGATCTTTTTCCAGGAGGAGCGATGATCGAACCAGAGAAGGTGGCTGCCCATCTCGATCTTCTGGCCAAGCCCAAGGGTAGCCTCGGGCGGCTGGAAGAACTCGCCGTCCGTCTCGGTTCGATCGCAGGAACGCTGAGCCCCGAGACGAAGCCGCGTCGCCTGCTGATATTCGCCGGCGATCACGGTGTGGCCGGCGACGGCGTCGGAATCTGGCCGCAGGCCGTGACCGGAGCGATGATAAATCTGATCGCGTCGGGGCGCGCTTCCTGTTCGGCGCTGGCAACTCAGTTCGATGCATCTGTCGTGCTTATCGACGCCGGTTCGGTCATCGAAGCCCCACCCGATTGCAAACTCTACAAAGACCGGAGGATCGCCCGGGGAACGCTCAGTCTCGCGCGGCAGAGCGCCATGACCGGCGACCAATTCTGGAAGGCCTGGATGGCCGGTCAGGCCGCCGTCAGTGAAGCGCGGGCCGAGGGCGTGCGCTTGCTCGTACTAGGCGAGATCGGGATCGGCAATACGACTGCGGCGGCGGCTCTGGTCGCGCTTGGCTGCGATGTCGAAAGCGATCCGCTCGTCGGAGCGGGGGCGGGTTCGACCCCGGAAAGTCTCGAGCGCAAGCGGGCCGCTGTCCGCGCCGGTGTCGCCCGATCCCGGCAAGTCGTCGGAAGCGATCCTGTCGCGGCCATGGCTGGGGTCGCAGGTTTCGAGATCGTGGCCATGGCCGGAGCCATTGCCGCTGCGGCCGATGCGGAGATCCCTGTCGTGCTCGACGGTGTGGTGTCCGGCGCCGCGGCCATCGTCGCCCAGGCCGTCGACCCGGCTGCACTGGAATCGGCGATCGCCTCGCACGTCAGTGCCGAACCGGCGCACCGGGTTGCCCTCGAACGGCTCGGACTTTCGCCTTATCTCGATTGGAATTTGCGCCTCGGCGAAGGGACCGGCGGCCTTCTCATGATACCATTGCTCGATGCGGCGGCGGCCCTTCTGAAGAACGTGGCAAAGTTGGAAGACGTGATCGGCCGGCCATGAGTGGGACATCGCAGAAGACCGCCTGGCACGATACGCCATGGCCCCGCGCCTTCCTGACCGCGGTGCAGTTTCTCACGCGCATTCCGGTTCCCGGTGGCCAGACGCGCGACCTCTCGACGTTTCCTGAAGATATCCGGCGAGGCTTGCAGTTCTTTCCAATCATCGGTGCTTCCATAGGTCTGCTGTCAGCTGTCGCGCTGCTGGTGTTCGATAACGCGCTTCCATTCTCGCTGGCTGTCATCCTTGCTCTCGCGTTCGAGGCGCGTCTGACCGGCGCATTCCACGAGGATGCCGTCGCCGACTTCTGCGATGCCTTCGGGGGCGGCTGGACACGGGACGACGTTCTCAGAATCCTGAAAGACAGCCGTGTCGGCAGCTATGGGGCGCTCGGGCTCTTCTTTGCCGTTGCTCTGCGCGCGGGCGGGCTTATCGCGTTGGCCGACGCGTGGCATGCGGCTGCGGCGCTTGTCATCGCAGGCGCTCTTGGCCGTCTTGCCATTCTTGCCGTGATGGCCGTCGTTCCGCCGGTTCCCGCGCGGGACGGTCTCGCCAAGGACGTCGGGCAGGTTGCAGACTGGCCGACGTTTGCGCTGAGTGCCGCTTGGTGTGCGCCGGTGCTCATCTTTGCTCTGGCCTACGATGCCGCCGGTCTGCTGCTCGCCGCGCTGGCCATTGCCGGCTTCATCGTTTGGTATCGCGCGTATCTGCTGCGCCGGCTCGGCGGGGTGACAGGGGACTGTCTTGGTTTTGCAGCGTATGCCGCCATGATCCTGACGACGCTTGTTCTGGCCCGTGAGGGCTAACCATGGGCTTGGTGCATCTTGTCCGTCATACGGCCGTCGCCCAGCACTGGTCGGGCCGCTGCTACGGACAGAGCGACGTTGCTCTTAGCCGCGAGGGGCGGGAGGCGGCGAAAGTTCTCGCCGCTTCGATCGCGGCCGCGGGAGTTTCGCGCCTCTACGTCTCGCCGCTGCGGCGGGCCCGGTTTCTCGGCGGCCTTGTGCTGCGTGAAAATCCGGGTCTCGAAATGCTGGTCGATCCGCGCCTGAAGGAGTGTCACTTCGGCACTTGGGAGGGTTCGACGTGGGATGCCATCCATGCCGAAAGCGGCGACGCGATGATGGGTCTCGTTCGCGCGCCCGGCTCATTCCGTCCAGGACTGAACGGCGAGACGACCTATGACATGCGGGATCGCGTGATGGCCTGGCTCGATGATGCGATCAAGGATGGGAATGCGGTGCTGGCGATCTGCCACGGCGGACCGATTGCGGCGATACGGGGAACGATATCGGGTGCCACTCCTGAAGCCTGGCCGGCACTCGTCCCGCGTTACGGCGAGACGGTCACTCTGGACGTGCCTAACGCCTGGCGAGATCAAGTTGCTATGAAATGAACTCAGCCGGCAGCGGGCATGACCCGGCGCCGCGCTGAAAACGACTGTCGCGCTAGCTCAATTCCCGGACACGGAATTTCAGGCCGCCTTTCGGCGTGAGGGTCACCGTGCCCGAGAAACCCGGCGGCTCCTTGCCGAGGTACTCGGGGCGGAAGCGCCGTAACAGCATCGAGAGCGCCAGCGTGTTCTCGACCTGGCTCATGGCTCCGCCGATGCAGGAGCGCTTGCCAGCGCCGAAGGGCAGGTAGGAATACTTCACCTGTCCCTTCGTTCCGCCCATCCAACGCTCGGGGCGGAACTCTTCCGGATCGGGCCAGAACTTCGGGTTGTGATGGGCGCCGTAGGCGAACATGACGACGCGGTCGCCAGGCTTGATTTCCTTGCCGCCGATGACATCGGCCTTCGTCGCGACGCGGATCAGACCCCAGATCGGCGGGTAGATGCGCATCGTTTCCTGAATGACGGCGCGCGTGTAGGCCAGTGCGGAGTAGTCCGCTGCCGTAGGCTCGCGGTCGCCGTAGACGCTTTCGCCTTCCTTGCGGATGCGGTCGGCAGCCTCAGGGTGCTTGGATGTGAGATACATCGCCCAGGCAAGCGTCAGCGCCGTTGTCTCCGTTCCGGCCCACAGATACTGCTTCAGTTCGTCGATCGCCTGCTGTTGATCGAATTCCGGAACGGAGGGATCGGCCACGACCGTCTCGATCATCTTCAAAAGCGTGCGCTCGCGCTCCTCGTTCGGGTTCTGAGCGAACACGGCGGGGGGGACACTGGCCCAGATCTCCATGGCCTTCGCGGCATTCTCTTCCGTGAGGCTTACCTCGTCGTCGCCATGCAGGACCCGCATCCGGATGGCCTTGTGCTCCATCACGTCGGTGTAGGTCTTCACGCACTTGAACACGAAGTGCGGATTGAACGGCATGTCGCGATCAAACAGCGCCTTGCAGATCATGTCGGCAGCCAGAGTCCAGGTCTGCTCGACCATTTCGAAGGCCTCGCCGGTTTCGGCAAGCTTCGACCACAGGCCCATCTTCGTGCGGATGGCCTGGAGAAAGTAGGGGATGTATTCGGCGAACATGTCCGGATGGAATGCCGGCTGCTGCGGCATACGAATCTTCTGCCAAAGAACACCGTCATGGGTGATCATGGACTTGCCGAAGACGGGCTTCAGGCCGTCAAAATACTTGATGTAGTCGTCGGCCTTCGAGACGAGAACATGCTTGAAGTGTTCCGGCTCGGACAGGAACACCACGCGCTGGTCTGCGATGTTGACCGCAATCACAGGGCCGTAACGGTCGGCCATCATCTGCAGGGTCTGCATCGGGTTCTCGGGATTGCCCTTGGTCAGGGCAGTCAACTTGAACCAGATGCTATTTGCTTCGCCGAGACCCTGCGTGTGACCCAGGTTCTGTTGAATTGTCATGCCTCGTCTCCGCGCCGCTCACAGGCGGCTGCAATTCCGGTTCGATCCAGCGATCCATGATGCGATAATCGCTTGCGTTGCATGAAGCAGCACACTCGCGGCTGCTCCTGCCATTCGCGGGCGTTTTCACTCACAGATCACCCGCGGTCGTGCGAACCGTCCGGTCACCTAGCACCGTGCCAACTGGAGTGTCCATGTGACGGCGCACCTCCGCGTCAATTTATCGGTCGAAGGTAACCAAAGTGGCACGCCAAATCCTGGTTAAATCAAACTTGCGGTGAAAACTGTGGTGACAGACCGTTAACGTCCGACGCGGACGAGGATTTGTGGCCATTGATCGTTATCAAGCCGGCCGCGAACAATTCGAGAATTCCGGGGTATAGGCGGTGTTCGGCCGCGAGCACCCGCGCCGCCAGAGAGTCGGGTGAATCCGACGTCAGGACCGGAACCACGGCCTGACCCAGAATAGGTCCTTCGTCCATTTCGGGTGTGACGAGATGGACGGTGCAGCCTGTGAACTTCACGCCCGCAGCCAGCGCGCGCTCGTGGGTGTCGAGGCCCTTGAAGGCAGGCAGAAGCGACGGATGGATGTTCAACATTCGCCCACGCCAGGACTCCACGAAGGCGGGCGTCAGCATTCGCATGAATCCGGCGAGACACACGAGATCGATTCGCGATGCGGAGAGGATGCTCTGCAACTGGCTCTCGAAATGCGCGCGATCCGAATAATGCTTGTGGTCCATGGCAAGGGTCGGAATCCCCTGATCCTTGGCCCAGGCAATCCCGGCAGCTTCTGGCCGGTTTGAAATAACCACGGCGATTTCGGCCGGGAAGTCCGGCCGCCGCGCCGCCTCGATGAGGCTTTTCATATTCGAGCCACGGCCGGAGATCAGGATGGCGATGCGCTTCTTGGGACCATTCATGCGGCGTCACTTGCGGCTTTAATCAGCCCTTGCACTTAGCATGGAGACGCCGGCAGCGGAAACGGCAGTCCTGCGGCTCAATTCTGCTGAATGCTCTTAATATAACCGACGAGCGCCTCGATCAGTTCGCGGGCCCTCTGGTCGACCGCGGCGGGATCTTCGCCTTCATCGCCCGTTTTGCGGTAGCGGTCGCCCCAGAGCGGCATGTCTCTCTTGCCGTGGGCCGGGATGACGCCACGGCCGTCGATCATGTCGTAAATGGCACGATCCGGAAAAACACCGCCGTTGCGAGCCTTTATCTGAGTGAGGTCGGCGGGCATCGTCGCCAATGATCGCGCCTTGGGGCCATCGCCTTTGCCGTCCAGTCCATGACAGGGCATGCAGGCAAGTTCATATTCCGTGAGACCGACGGGATCTTCCTCGTTTTCTTGCGCCGAGACGGCCAAACTGAACTGGACAAGAAGACCGAGCAGACAGGCGACTGCCCATCCGGCCGCCGATGTCAGGATGTTGCGCGCGGTTTTCATGCGATGTCCCTCATTTTTCTCGGGAACCTGAGACGTCCCGCTCGCCCCTGCCTTGATTCCGGTCAAGATTAGACCCGCGTGGCCGAGCCGTGACTTGCAAGGAATGCGTCCAGTTCGCGCCGGTCCGGCAGGCCGGATCGCGCCCCCAGGCCGAGACAGCTCAACGCGGCGGCGGCGGAAGCAAGGCGCGCGCAACCGGAGTCGCTGTGGCCTTCGGTGAGCGCCCATGCGAATGCACCGTGGAAGGTATCGCCGGCTCCCGTCGTATCGCGCGCCGCTACCTTGAATGCGGGCTGGAACTGAAGCATGCCCGACGCATCCATCCACTCGTAGCCTTCCGCGCCGCGCGTGACGCCCGCGTGCCGTGCTCCTTTTGCAATGAGAGAACGGAGACGGCCCGCCGTGTCTGCGCCTTCGATGAAGGTTTCAAGCGCCGGAGCGGACGCGATCACGTAGTCCGTGAGGTGAGCCACGTCTGCCAGCAGGCGTCCGCTGCCGAGGTCGAGATCGACGAGCGTGGATACTCCGCTCGCGTGTGCAGTCTCGAACGCCGCGCGGGTTCCCTCGATCCATGAAAGGTCGCTCAGGACCGCCCCTGCGCTGCCGATGTCATGCAGCGGCAGCCAGGCCGCAGACATCGGCATGGCGTGATCGTCCTCGCTGACGATAAAGCGCTCGCCCGAAGCATCGACTATGACGGCCGCGGTCGCCGATCGGGCACCGTGGTGAACCCGGACATGCCGGGTATCGACACCGAACCGTTGCAGTTCTTCGACAATAATGCGGCTTGCAGGATCGGAGCCGATCCGGCTCCACAACGCGACGTCGCAACCCAGGCGCGCTGCGGCCGACGCGGCATTGGCGGCCATCCCGCCTCCGCTCGTGACATGTTCCCGGGCTCGCATTTTCAAAGGACGAGGCGGGAATGCATCGATCCGGTAGACAAAATCGAGGGCGGCGTGGCCAATGACGATGAGGCGTTTTCCGGGCATGGTGGTCAAGAGTAACCGGGGGCTCCTGCTGGAACAAGAATGTGTACACGTGACCTTGCGGTCTTTGCATTCGTCGCCGCCCACCTTTAAGGACGTGACGGATGGGTCTGGCGTGTTCCCGCGTTCCAGGGGTTCGATGCGAGCCTTCCTGGAGAAACCAGACGCCCTGAGCATCGATACCGGAACGGCATGGCCCTCGATCTTCTGCCTCTCATACTGTTAGCGCCGTTCGCGGGCTGCCTCGTGGTGGCGCTCGCCGCGCGCGTATCGCGCGCCTGCGGTGCATGGGCGGCCGGTGCAGCGATGGCGGCGGGGCTGATCCCGGCTGTGCAACTGGCGCCCGAGGTTTTCGCGGGCCGAACCGTGCTGTGGCGCGCGGAATGGCTGCCGGAATGGGGACTCGATTTCGCGCTTCGCCTCGACGGACTGGGGCTTCTTTTCACGCTTCTTATTCTCGGGATCGGCGTGCTGATCGTGCTTTATGCCGCGTACTACCTGCCGCACGAAGATCGCCTGGGACGGTTCTATGTCACGCTGCTCGCCTTTGCCGGCGGGATGCTCGGCATCGTGCTGGCGGAGAACATCCTGCTCATGGCGGTGTTCTGGGAGGTGACGTCCCTCACTTCGTTTGTCCTGATTGCCTACAACTACAAACAGACGGACGCGCGGATTTCGGCGCGCATGGCCTTGGCGGTCACGGGGGGTGGCGGTCTTGCCCTGCTTGCGGGGGCCTTGCTGCTTGGCTCCGTCGCCGGTAGCTTCGATTTCACGGTCATCGAGGCGCGTGCCGCGGACGTGAGGGCGGATGCTCTCTATCCGGTTATACTTATCCTGTTTCTGCTCGGTGCGTTCACCAAGTCGGCGCAGTTTCCCTTTCATTTCTGGCTCCCGAACGCGATGGCAGCGCCAACGCCTGTCTCGGCCTACCTGCATTCGGCGACGATGGTGAAGGCCGGCGTCTTCCTGCTGGCGCGGATGTATCCGATCCTCTCGGGGACGGAACTCTGGTTCATCATCGTTTCGGGCGTGGGAGCGATCACATTCGTCTATGGAGCCTATGTGGCGCTCCTCAAGCATGATCTCAAAGGGCTTCTCGCGTATTCAACGATCAGCCATCTTGGATTGATTACGCTGTTGTTCGGTTTCGATACGCCATTGGCAGCCGTCGCCGGCGTCTTTCACATCATCAACCACGCCATCTTCAAAGCATCCCTGTTCATGTCTGCGGGGATTATCGATCATGAGACGGGCACGCGAGACATGCGCCGCCTGGGCGGTCTCTTTTATCCCATGCCGCGCACGGCGGTACTCGGCATACTCGCCGCTGGTTCGATGGCCGGCGTGCCGCTTCTAAATGGCTTTCTGTCCAAAGAGATGTTCTTCACGGCTGCGGTAGCGCATCCGGGATGGGATGGCGCCAACCTGATCTTTCCGGTCGTGGCGACGATCGGAGGCATGCTCGCGGTCGCCTATTCGATCCGCTTCGTTTGGGATGTCTTCTTCGATGGGCCCGCCAAGGATCTGCCGAAAACGCCGCATGAACCGCCGCGCTGGATGAGGTTGCCAGTCGAGATTCTCGTCGGGCTCGTGCTGCTGGTCGGGTTCATGCCGCAGATGTCCGTCGGCCCAATCCTCGGGGTGGCAGCCGAGGCTGTGCTGCCGGGTAACGTTCCGGCGATCAAGCTCGCGGTCTGGCATGGGTTCAACCTGCCGCTCGTCATGACGGTTCTCGCTTTTGGCCTTGGCATATTCCAGTTTTCGCGCCGGCATAAACTGTACGAATTGCAGGAGCGCTTCCCGTGGCCGTTCGAAAGTCCAGTCGCCTTTGAACGGGTCTACAAGCATGCAGCGCGTCTCTCGACGAGCGTCCTGGGCTTGGCCGATACGCAGTCTCTTCAGCGCAATCTTTTCCTGTTTTTTTCGTTCGTTCTTGTGCTCGCGGCGGGCATGTGGGTGAAGGCCGGGCTTGCGAATGGATGGAGTTCCGTTCTTGCCGGACCGCTACCCGTGGGCCCCGTCGACTGGGCCGCGGCAGCGGCGTTCTTCACGTTGCTTTTCGCGACGGTGTCGACAGTGACCTGGCGGCATAGCCGCGTCATGGCTCTCATCTTCATCAGCGTCGTCGGGACAGTGGTTTCCCTGGCGTTTCTGCGTTTCAATGCCCCTGATCTTGCGCTGACGCAGCTCTCAGTCGAAGTCGTCACCATCGTGCTCATGCTGATGTGCCTGCGATATCTTCCCGAGCAGTCGAAGGCGCGGAGCACGCGCGCGCGGGTGTCGCGTGATGGCGCGGTTGCGGCCGCCGCCGGGCTCGGCGTGTCTGCAATGACCTATGCGATGTTGACGAGGCCCTATGAGACAATCGCCGGCTACCACATGGCCAACGCGAAGCCGGGCGGAGGCGGCACGAACGTCGTCAATGTCATTCTCGTCGATTTCCGCGGCTACGATACGCTGGGAGAGATCACGGTGCTCGCCATGGCGGCGCTGGGACTGAGTGCGCTATTGGCTGGAACAGCCATGACGCCGCGGTGGCGGCCGATCCTCGCGCGCGCAGATCGCTATCCCATCATGCTGACCGAACTGATGCGGCCGCTGCTGCCGCTCGCCTTGACGGTTTCGGTTTATATCTTCCTGCGCGGACACAACCTGCCGGGCGGCGGGTTCATCGCGGGCCTGGTGGCGGCTGTCGCGCTCATACTTCAATACATCGCCAGCGGCGTCGACTTTGCTGCCGAGCGTCTGCGCGTCAATTACGTCCGTCTGCTCGGGGTCGGGCTGGGCATCGCGACCCTGACCGGGTTGGCGAGTTTCGTCTTTGGTTATCCATTCCTCACGTCGACCCACGGCTATGTTCATCCGCCGGTTATCGACAAATTCGAGTTGGCCTCGGCGATGGCATTCGATCTCGGCGTGTTCCTCGTCGTGATCGGGACCGTACTCCTCGCGCTCACGGAGTTGTCCGGCTCGGCGTGCCGGGACCGGACGGCCGCGGGCGGCGCCGGGCAAGGAGGCTAAGCGTGGAAATTCTCGTAGCCATTTCGCTTGGTGTCCTGACAGCCGGTGGCGTGTTTCTCATCCTGAGACCGACGACGTTTTCGGTCGTGCTGGGACTGACGCTTCTCTCCTATGCCGTGAACACCTTGATCTTTTTCGGGGCTCGTCTGAAGTCGGGTGCGCCGCCGCTTACCGTTCAGGGGCTGACGAACCAGACCGATCCGCTGCCGCAGGCGCTGGTTCTGACCGCCATTGTGATCGGTTTTGGCATGACAGCCTATCTCATGGCGCTTGCGCTGGTGGGTAAGGCCGAGAGCGGAACGGATCACGTGGATGCGGGCGATCCGAAATGATGACCCATTTGCCGATCCTGGCGGTTCTCGTTCCTCTCATCGCCGCCATCGTTCTGCTTCTCGCGACTGATGCGAGCATTGCAGCAAAGCGTGCGATTTCGGCGCTTGCATTGGGTTTCCTGGTGACCGCTGCGGGCGCACAGATCATCGTAGCGGGAGATAGCGGCATCCAAGTCTACCGGCTAGGCGACTGGCCGGCGCCTTACGGCATCGTGCTCGTTCTGGATCGTCTTGCGGCGCTGATGGTGGCGCTGACCGCCGCACTCGCTGTCCCGGTCTTCTTTGCGGCCACTTCCGGTACGGATACCCGGGGACCGCATTTCCATGCGTTTCTGCAATTCCAGTTGATGGGTCTCAATGGCGCGTTCCTGACGGGGGATCTGTTCAATCTGTTCGTGTTCTTCGAGATCCTCCTGTTGGCCTCGTATGGCCTGCTGATGCACGGCGGCGGACTTGCTCGCGCACGGGCGGGGATCGCCTACGTGGTTCTTAATCTGTGCGGTTCAGCGCTGTTCCTGATCGCGCTGGGGCTGCTCTACGGATTTCTGGGCACACTCAACATGGCCGACTTCGGCGTCGCGCTGCAGAAAGTCTCGCCTGCCGATCAGGGCGTTGTCGCCGTCATGTGCGGGCTTCTGGTCAGCGTGTTTCTCCTGAAGGCTGCTGTGCTGCCGATCGGGTTCTGGTTGCGGCACGTTTATACGGCCGCGACGTTGCCGGTGGCCGCGCTGTTCGTCATCATGACCAAGGTCGGTATCTATGCGCTGTATCGCGTGATCACCATTGCGCTTGCCGCCGCGCCATTCACCGCCGGACTGCTGCAGCCTTGGCTGATCTGGCTTGCCCTCGGCACGGTTGCGCTTGGGTGTCTCGGGTTGCTGGCAGCCTCGAGCCTCGGTCTGGTCGCCGCGAACCTCGTTCTGATATCGGGGGGGACGCTTCTTCTGGCCGCCGCCGATCCCGGCGTGCAGACGCTCGCGGCAGGGCTTTACTACCTCGTGCAGACGTCGCTCGTGACAGGGGCGCTATTCCTTCTCGCTGACGCGATCGGGCGGCAGCGGGGCGAGCCTGCCGATACGCTCGATGCCGGTCCGCCGCTGCACAGTTATGCCAAGCTCGGGCTACTTTTCGTCGTGTTTTCCGTGGCCGCGAGCGGAATGCCCCCGCTGTCGGGGTTCCTGGGCAAGATCATGATGATGCAAGCGCTGCGGGACAGTGCGCATTGGCAGGCGATCTGGGTGGCGCTGATCGTATCGGGTTTCGTCGCCGCCTTGGTGCTTGCGCGATCGGCCAGCGTGTTCTTCTGGGAGCCCGGCGCGCCCGGTATCGCGGAAAAGACGGAGGTCGCGTATCAGCCGGCGCCGGGACTGTCGCTCGCTCTGGGTATGATCGTTCTCGCGGTGCTTGCGATCAGTTTCGCGCCTGCGCCACTCACGTCGTATGCGCGAGCGACGGCAGAACAGATGACCGCGCGCGAAGCCTATCTGCCCGCAGTGCTCGGTGATCCATCTGCCGTTCAGAGGGAGCGCAGGCCATGACCTTGCGTGAGCGGATCCTGCCGCAACCGGTTCTGTCGATCGCAATCGCAGCCTTATGGCTCACGCTCGTCTCGGACGTGAGCGGAGGTCAGGTTCTTTTGGCGGCGGTGCTCGGTTTCGTTATTCCTTTCTTCACGGTGTCGTTCTGGCCCGACCGTCCGAAAAGGTTCCGGATCGGACCAGCGCTGCGGCTTCTCTTCGTCGTGGTCTACGATATCGTTGCCGCCAACCTGACCGTTGCGCGCGTTGTGCTCGGCGACGTTGGCGCGATCCGGTCGCAGTTCGTGGACGTGCCGCTCGATACCGGCGATCCCTATGTCGCGACGATCCTCGGCAGCATCATTACACTTACGCCCGGAACGCTCACGGTCGATATCGACATGGACAAGCGCGTCGTTCACATCCATGGCCTCGACGTACCGGACCAAGCCCTGCTGATCTCGGAAATCAAGACGCGTTACGAGGCGCCGTTGAAGGAGATTTTCGGATGTTGACGATGGCGCTGACAGTCAGCCTCGTGCTTGTGGGGCTTGCCACTCTGCTCACACTCTGGCGACTCGCGCGCGGACCATCGATGCCAGATCGCATTCTTGCGCTTGACACGCTGGCCATCGATGCGATCGCGCTGGTGGTCTTGATGGGGCTTGCGACCGGCAGCGTCTATTCGTTCGAGGCCGCGCTGCTGATCGCCATGATGGGTTTCGTCGGCACGGTTGCGCTGTGCAAGTATCTGATCGGCCGGAGCATCATTGAATGATGGGAGGGTTTATGTTTGCCGAGGCTCTTGCATCGTTTCTGATCGTAACCGGTGGCGCCTTCGTGCTGCTCGGTTCCATCGGCCTGACTCGGCTGCCGGATATTTTTTCGCGCCTGCACGGTCCAACGAAGGCGACCACGCTTGGCGTAGGCGCGATCGTGGTTGCTTCAAGCGTCGCCGCCTACGGCGCCAACGGCGAAATCAGCCTCAAGCAGATCAGCGTGCTGCTGTTCCTTTTCATCACGGCACCGGTCTCGGCGCATCTCATCGCCAAGGCGGCCCTGATCGCGAAAGACAGAGGACCGGACGACGACGGTGGTGGAAACGGCTAGCTACTCAGGCTATCCGGCTGCTCTCGCGTTCGTGGCGCGGCCAGGGATCGACGACTGCTTCCCGCGCGGGCCGGCCGCCATCATGTTGGCTTCAGAAACGCCAGGTTGCCGGGGCGACGTCCTCTTCGATTGCCTCATCGTGGTACCAGCCGGAGGTGTCGACCGCGCATGGATACTGTGCGGCTTCGGCCTCCAGCGACCGGGTGTGGGCAATCTGGGCGGCGCGGCGGCCAGCAGGGAAGGGGATGATCTCTGCAGACTGGCGACTGAGACTCTCGGTCATCGTTCGCTCCTTCGGTCGGGTCTGAGAACGCAGCGGTGCGGCGCATTGTTCCGGACGAGAAAACTAGCACGTTTTGCATGGGTTTTCACCCGTTTGCCCAATAAATATCGGCCGCTGCCTGAATTATGGGCATGCACCGCTGTGCCTGTCTGAGTAGCATCCGTTCCGCAGTTTCAGTCCGCCGCGGCTTTGTCGCCGGCACTCCCATGGGCTTGCTGAAAGCGAGCTGCTGGCGGCTTCAAGCTGTAAGGATCGGCTCCAAGGGCGGACGCGGTGTCCACCGAGGGGCGTGATGAACAAACGTGCTTTCGCTGCGCGTGGAAAGGATCTGACCAGAGCGGGCATCCGCCGGTTGCCGGAGAGCTTCGGCCGTCGATCGATGCGACGTTTGGTCGGCACATGAGCGTGCCGCGTGCGCCGATTTCCAGTCTTCCCGCGTTGAGGTCCCGATGGCCTGTCGCGGTGCCAATGTCGCCAACTTAGGAGAGAGCCTCTATGACGAAGTATAAGCTCGAGTACATCTGGCTCGACGGCTATACGCCGGTGCCGAACCTGCGCGGCAAGACGATGATCCGCGAGTTCAGCGCGTTCCCGGACTTCGAGCAGCTCCCGCTGTGGGGCTTCGATGGCTCCTCGACGCAGCAGGCGGAAGGCCACAGTTCCGACTGTGTTCTGAAGCCAGTCCGTCATTTTCCCGATCCGGTGCGCACAAACGGTGTGCTCGTGCTGTGCGAAGTCATGATGCCGGATGGCAAGACCCCTCATCCATCGAACAAGCGCGCCACCATTCTGGACGACAGCGATGCTTGGTTTGGTTTCGAACAGGAATACTTCCTGTACAAGGACGGCCGGCCTCTCGGCTTCCCCACGAACGGCTATCCCGCTCCGCAGGGACCTTACTACACGGGTGTCGGTTACAAGAACGTCGGTGATGTGGCGCGCGACATCGTGGAAGAGCATCTCGACATCTGTCTGGCCGCCGGCATCAACCACGAGGGCATCAACGCCGAGGTCGCCAAGGGCCAGTGGGAATTCCAGGTTTTCGGCAAGGGTTCCAAGCGGGCCGCCGATGAAATCTGGATGGCCCGCTATCTGCTCGAACGGCTCTGCGAAAAGCATTGCGTCGATGTGGAGTGGCATTGCAAGCCGCTCGGCGATACCGACTGGAACGGCTCGGGCATGCACTGCAACTTCTCGACGAAGTTCATGCGCGAAGTCGGCGGCAAGGATTACTTCGAGAATCTGATGGCCGCGTTCGCCAAGAACTGGAAGGATCACATCGACGTTTATGGTCCGGACAATCACTTGCGCCTGACCGGCAAGCACGAGACGGCGCCTTGGAACAAGTTCAGCTACGGCGTCGCCGACCGCGGCGCTTCGATCCGCGTGCCGCACTCGTTCGTCAACAACGGCTACAAGGGCTATCTGGAAGACCGCCGTCCGAACTCTCAGGGCGACCCCTACCAGATCGCTTCTCAGGTTCTGAAGACGATCTCCGAGGTTCCGCTGACGGCGGCTGCCGCAGCCTGACCGGACAGGAAGACGAACCGAACCATATGAGGGCGCCGGGATGCCGGCGCCCTTTTTCTTTGTGGGCGGGACTTCGTGCCTTGCCCGACAGGGCTTGGCTTTATTGGCTGCGGGTCCTGGACGGGCGCGCGTCGCAGAAGAGGCTTTCCAACCGCGCCATCAGGGTCGCGATGCGCGGATCAGCGATCCGATACCAGAGCGTCTGCCCCTCGCGCCGATAGGTCACGATCCGCGCTACGCGCATTTGCGCGAGATGCTGAGACAGCGCCGACTGGGATAATCCGGCTGCTGTCGCGAGAGCCGTTACGTTCATTTCCTTGTTCTTAGTCAGCGCACACAGAATCGTGAGCCGCCGCTCGTTGGCAAGAACCCTCAACAGTCCCGCCACCATCGCCGCGTTCTTGCCCAGTGCATCGGCGGCGTGGATCTGGGCCAATCGCCTCTCCGTTAATTAGT
Source organism: Hyphomicrobium sp. (assembly GCA_025458125.1). GTDB lineage: Bacteria > Pseudomonadota > Alphaproteobacteria > Rhizobiales > Hyphomicrobiaceae > JAGVSR01. The sequence continues at coordinate 5,028 of JALOTA010000008.1, read as the reverse complement.
GGTTGCTAATTTAGAACTACCTAATATAACACGCAGTGTCAATTGCCCGCTGGGCGCTACTTGCAACGATTTCAAGGCTGCTATGGTCACTGAATTCACTCCACTTGCGTCGCTTGCGGGCGGCGTATTGATCGGCCTTTCGGCTGCCGGTCTGATGCTGTTCTCCGGCCGGATCGCAGGAATTGCGGGCATCGTTCGACGCGCCATTCTGCCCGGCGACGGCTCGCGTCCCCTCGAAGCATTTGCCTTCATCGCCGGGCTGATGGCAGCCTCGGGGCTCTATGCAATGGCTACCGGCGAGAGCGTGCATCAGACCGTCTCTGGCAATACATTGTTGCTTGCGGTTGCGGGGTTCCTGGTGGGCGCCGGTTCGATCATCGGCAGCGGTTGCACGAGCGGGCACGGCGTTTGCGGTTTATCCCGTCTCTCGGCGCGTTCGATGGTCGCCACGGGTGTCTTCATGTCGGCGGCGATCGTGACCGTCTACGTGATGCGGCACGTTCTTGGAGGGTAACATGCGGCTCGCGACCAATTTCGTCCTCGGCCTGATTTTCGGACTGGGACTGATCGTGGCGGGCATGATCGATCCCGCCAAGGTGCAGAACTTCCTCGACCTGGCCGGTACGTGGGATCCCTCGCTCGCATTCGTCATGGCTGGCGCCATCGCGGCTACGTCGGCAGGATATTGGCTGGCGCGGAAACGCGGTGCGCCGGTGTTCGAACCTCAATTCCAGTTTCCAACGCGCCGGGACATTGACGCTCAGCTGGTCACGGGTGCGGTTCTGTTCGGAATCGGTTGGGGCCTTGGAGGTTTGTGCCCTGGGCCAGCGCTGGCATCTTTGCCGCTCGCAGCACCGGGGACGCTTGCCTTCGTGCCAGCGATGCTTGCCGGGGTGGCTGCCGGCACGTTCTTTACACGGGCGCCGCGGATCCACCGGCCCGCCTGAATCCCGGCGGCACAACCTTCAATCATTGCCGGGCGCGAGAAGGCGTGTTCTCAGGTTTTGCCTGCGCGGTCAGCCATGTTCCGAGTTCGGCAAACGTACCGTCGAGCTCAGCGAGGGTGACAAGCGTCGCACGGGCGGCGCTGCGCTGTTCGCGGCGTTCGGGACTTTCGCCCGGCGGCGTCGTGGCCAACATGCGCAGCACGACGGTAAGGTCTGCTCGTACCATCGCCACGCTTCGGAACGGCATCGCGGATGATCGGGGGTGCGTCAGGCTCTCTGATGTGAGGCTGGTGCGCCGGGCCGAACTCTCGATGGCGCCTGGGCGGAGATCTTCCGCCGTTTCGGCAAATAACTTCAGCAGTTGTTCCACGGCCTGTTCGAGCGTGATCTGGCCCGACGCATATTCTTTCACGATGGCCCCGGACGAGCGCGTCCATTGAAGTAGGGTCGCGGCGGCCTCGTGCCGGATGAAGCGGCGGCCAAACGCCTGCAGGGAAATCCGCGCCAGACGGCCGACGATCCGCCTCGACTTGAGGAGACGCCGCGCTCGCAGGCGATCGGCACATCGTGCGATGGCCTCGCGGAGTTCTTCGCTGTCTTGTGACGATGAAATCGATCCGGGTTCCGCGACGTCGCCGGATTCCGCCGCACTGACGATCACGATTTCGCTGAACAGACCCTTGGTCATCGTGCCCAGCCGCCGCATGACTTGGGCGCAATCTTCATCGCTGTAGAAACTGTCTTTGTGAGTGGCGACCAGAATTGCGGCGTTGCGGCAGCGTGCCGGCACCGAGAGCCACAGATTTCGTTCGCTCTCGGTCCAGGCCCTCGTGGCTACGGTGCACCACACGGCAATGTCGGCGTCGGCGGTAAACTCGGCCGGGAGCGACGTCGGCGGTGTGTCGGCGATCTGGTACTCCTCGAGCCACGGCAGCGGCAGGCTCAGCGCTATGGCGCTGAATGGTCCTTCTTTCAGACGTTCGTCCTCGGGACCATCGAGGCGTACGGAAACGCCATCGCGGTTGATGCCGGCGAGGGAGGGTTCGCCGCCGTGGGACACCAGGACTGGCACACTGGTGTTGGAGAGCACGCTCACCGGCAGAACACCGGTTCCAAGGAGCAGACCGGCAACCGACGTCTTGCCGGAATTCGTCTCGCCAAGGATAGCGATGCGAACCGGGCGCAGAAGCATGGCCTCGATGCGGGCAAGTCCCGCGACACAGAAGGGAAGCGCCGGGTCGTCGATGCGCAGGTTTCCGAGCCGCTCGCGCGCCGAACGCAAGACCTTTGCATATTTCTGCCATTCGGCAGGAGCGCCGTCGGGCGCGTTCAAATCCGAACCTCTCACGGTTGATCTCCAGGCTTGAAGATCCCTTCGATTTCGCGCGCAAGGAGTTCGAGATGCGCGGTCAACGCCTCGGTATCCTTGAGGCGCTGGGCCTGTGCGGAAATCCGCTCGTCTACCCGCGACGGCGTATTCTCAGGGTGGCCTTCCTCCTGCAGAAGTCGATCCAGCCGGCGCTGAAGGGCGAGCTGTATGTTGCGGCATGCGCCGAGAGCCCAGCCGATCGTGGTGGATGCGAAATCATGAAAGGTGCGCCCTGCAGACGTCGCCAATTCGTCGGCAACGCCCGCGAATTCAGACCGGATCAGGGCCTCGATCTTGGCACCTGCCTGATCGGCACTCGACGCACGCTTCCAGAATGCCTGCCAGCGTGACCGGTCCAGATCGAGAACCAGCATACGGCTCAGCGGAATGCTGGCAGGAACGGGGATCGAGAGGGATTTCAATTGCGGTACGGGAATATCGGGCGCGGGAACCACCGTCTGCAACAGCTTGAACAACTCAGGGATGAGGTGAGCGTGGTAGGCCAGCATCCTTTGGGATGCTTCCTCAAATCCAGCTCGAAATGCATCCGAGAGAGCGCGGCGGACTTCGATGCCTTCGTGTGTCCAGGTCGTGGCAGAGGCCCCGCGGGCAAGGCTATCGGTGACGATTTTCCGTTCACGAGCCGCGTAAGTGTCGACGATATTCAACAGAGACGTTCGAAGGTGGGCCTGTTCCTCGCCAATGACGCGAGAAAAGATTTCTTCGATCATTTTCGCCGACGCTTCGATATTGGCGGAGACCGACAGAATGAGTTCGCGTTCGCGGGAGTGGATCGCCGGGCTGTCGCTGCTGCCGGTGCCGTTGGGGTTGCCGTTGCGAGTGCGCCCGCGCGCGCGATCGGCAAGCAAGATCTTCAGTTCCGCTTCTGCTGCCTGCTCGCATGCGCGCGACATATCGGCGAAACCGCGTGCGACCATTCCCATCGAAAATGCCGTTCCTGTGGTGTTGATCAGGCTGTCGAAGGCCTCATAGAGGGCCGGCATTCCCGACATGGCATACAACGCCTGCATGACGCGCGCCTGGGTCGCCGGGTCGGCCAGAGCGCGCGGGTCGGCGTCGCCCTGCTGGAGGAACCCGCGGCGAAAGAGGTGTGCGGCGGATGGCCGGGTCAGTGTTTTCGCGACAGCGCTCGGCTCGAAGGTGAGAGCCTGGGTTGCCCACCACGCGCTGCCGTGGACAACGGGAATCCTGGCGCCGGGAAATTCCGCGGCGAGCCGGTCGTTGACGAAGCGCAGAACCTGCGGAAGCTGTTCCGGCGGATCGGACAGTTCGTCGATGCGGTTGACCAGGACGATGACGCGGTCTTTGTTGAGGCCACGCATGAAGCGAAGCAGGGCGACGTCCTGGTCGGACAGGGGCTGTCGCGCGGTCAGAACGATGATGTAAGCCTCGGCGGCTCCGAGGGAGCGGCGTGTGATCTCGTCGCGAACGAGCGTCGGGTCGTTGATGCCCGGGGTGTCGATGACGGTCGTGGGGAATGCGAACGGACCGCCGGAAAGATAGAGGTCGGCGCTACGCGTGATGTCGGCATACCTGCCGTAGCTGTCGCTTCCGGAGAATTCACCCGAACAGATGTATTGCTCCAGCAAGCCGGGGTGAAGGGCGTTGAAGAGGTGCGCGCGCCCGATCAGCTGCTCGAACTCCGGTCCGAGCTTCTGGCGAGCCCTTTCAGCAAGAGCGTTCACTTCCAATTGAAGATCGCGTGGCTCGAAGCCGGGTGCGCCGCCCTCCGCAAGATCAGGGAAGCGGGAGCCCTTTGCCAGTTCGCGCCATTCGCCAGTGTTCATGAATGAGAAGCGGACGGCGCCGTCCGGAGGTGGTGCTTGAGCGAAATGCAGGTTGGTGACGGCCGTGGTCCACGGAGTCACGGCAGTCGGCAGGAGCCGCGGGTGACGCACGAAGGCATTGATGAAGGTGCTCTTGCCGGATTTGATCTGGCCGACGACTGCAACGCGAACGGTCAGTTGTGAGATCTTCGCCAGGGCGCCGCTGACGAGTGGCCGGGATTGCGGTTCGACGAGTTCCGCCATCACGGCGCCGCACGACTGGAGCTGCTGGCGCACGTTTTCCAGGCGCGAGCCGAGCCCCCGGTGGGCGGCATCTGCCGTCCGTTGCATCGGAGTGGCGTTCACGTCGGTCGGCCCCGCTGCTCAGCGTTCTCCGATAGGTCCGAAAGGCGCTTCGCCTCTTTCATCTGGAGATCGCCGCCCCGTGCCATCTTCGTAACATACCATCCCCATGAGTGCTCCGCCGCTGATACCCTGCCGGATATTTCGATATTCCATAAAGTGCTTTGAAAAAGCGGCATAACTCTGTGTCATACGCGCGTCCTTCGTCGTAGCTCACGCGAGACCACCCGACAACCGAACGCTCAGCAGCGCAAACCGGCGCAGCAGCCGGGTCCGCATCAATTCATAGCCGATACGTCGTGTCGCGATTAGATATCTTGTGAGCTTAACGAACGGTGAGTGGTTCTATTCCGCCGGATTGGCAATGAGACGTCGACACACTTCGGGGCGGGACCGGCGCTCCCGTTTCACACCCTCTCGTCCGCGTTTGAGCAAGAGCGCACCGGTTCATCAGGGAGCGTTGTCAGACGAGGACGTTTTTTGCCTCTATGACGACGGGGGGCTCGATGAGCCGCGGATCGAGCGGCTTCTTCGGCATGATGAGCGGATCATGTGACGGGCG
>JALOTA010000146.1 GCA_025458125.1 Hyphomicrobium sp. | reverse complement strand
AATGCCGACGATACAACAGCTTATCCGGAAACCCCGGCACCCGAAGACCTACCGCGAGAAGTCGCGTCACATGGAGCATTGCCCGCAGAAGCGCGGCGTTTGCACCCGCGTGTACACGACCACCCCGAAGAAGCCGAACTCCGCTCTTCGTAAGGTGGCCAAGGTGCGCCTGACGAACGGGTTCGAGGTCATCGGCTACATTCCGGGCGAAGGCCACAACCTGCAGGAGCACTCCGTGGTGCTCATCCGCGGCGGCCGCGTGAAGGACCTTCCGGGTGTCCGCTACCACATCCTCCGTGGTGTTCTCGATACTCAGGGCGTATCCGCCCGCCGCCAGCGCCGTTCGAAATACGGCGCCAAGCGTCCGAAGTGATCGCCGCAGGCGATCGTTCCGGCGGAGGCCGGGGTTCGGTCGCCCACTGAAGGTTTAGAAGGAAGACGACCATGTCTCGCCGTCACAGCGCTGAAAAGCGTGAAGTCAACCCCGATCCGAAGTTCGCAGACGTGGTTCTGTCGAAGTTCATGAATGCCGTCATGAAAGAGGGCAAGAAGTCGGTGGCCGAGCGCATCGTCTATGGCGCTCTCGACTCGATGGAAAAGAAGGCGAAGTCCGATCCGATCGCCATGTTCCATCAGGCGCTCGATAACGTGATGCCGGCGGTTGAAGTCAGGTCTCGCCGCGTCGGCGGTGCGACGTATCAGGTGCCCGTCGAGGTTCGCGCCGAGCGCCGTCAGGCTCTCGCCATCCGCTGGATCATCAACGCCGCGCGCGCCCGCAACGAGAACACGATGGTCGACCGCCTCTCGGGCGAACTTCTCGACGCGTCTCAGAACCGCGGTGCAGCCGTCAAGAAGCGGGAAGACACGCATAAGATGGCCGACGCCAACCGCGCCTTCTCGCACTATCGCTGGTAAGGCAGGCTTTTCAGGATTTCGAGGACCATCATGGCCCGTCAATACGCCATCGAGGACTACCGCAACTTCGGCATCATGGCTCACATCGATGCCGGCAAGACCACCACGACCGAGCGGATCCTCTATTACACCGGCAAGTCCTACAAGATCGGCGAAGTCCACGACGGCGCCGCGACGATGGATTTCATGGAGCAGGAAGCCGAGCGCGGCATTACGATTACGTCCGCGGCGACGACGTGTTTCTGGCCCGGCCGTGACGGTCGCAAGCGCCGTCTCAACATCATCGACACGCCCGGCCACGTCGACTTCACCATCGAAGTCGAGCGGTCCCTGCGCGTGCTCGACGGCGCCGTCTGCGTTCTCGACAGCAACCAGGGCGTCGAACCCCAGACGGAGACGGTCTGGCGTCAGGGCGACAAGTACAACGTTCCGCGCATCATCTTCTCCAACAAGATGGATAAGACCGGTGCCGACTTCTACATGTGCCTGGCCGACATCAAGGACAAGCTGGGGGCCCGCGCCGTTCCGCTGCAGATCCCGATCGGCGCGGAGAGCGATTTCAAGGGCGTCGTCGATCTCATTGAGATGAAGGCGATCACCTGGGACGGCGACAACAAAGACGCCAAGATGATCAAGAGCGAGATCCCCGCCGATCTCGCCGACAAGGCGGCCGAGTTCCGCGCCGCCATGATCGAAGCCGCTGTCGAAATGGACGACACGGTCATGGAAGCCTACCTCGAGGGCAACGAGCCCGACGAGGCCACGATCCGCAAGCTCATCCGCAAGGCGACGATCACGCGCGCCTTCTATCCGATGATGTGCGGCTCGGCCTTCAAGAACAAAGGCGTTCAGTTGCTGCTGGACGCCGTCGTGGACTTCCTGCCCGCGCCGAGCGACCGCGAAGCCTACAAGGGTATCGACCCGAAGACCGGTGCGGAGTCCCCGCGCCGTCCCTCGGACGAGGATCCGCTGGCCATGATCGCCTTCAAGATTATGAGCTTTGAGCACGTCGGCTCGATCACGTTCTGTCGCATCTACTCGGGCAAGCTCGAACAGGGCATGGCTCTGGCGAACACCTCGCGTGACAAGAAGGAGCGGGCCGGGCGCATGTACCTGATGCATGCCGCCGACCGCGAAGAGATCAAGGAAGCCTTCGCCGGCGACATCGTCGCTCTACAGGGCATGAAGGACGTTCGCACGGGCGAAACGCTCTGCGATCCCAACAAGCCGGTCATTCTTGAAAAAATGGAGTTCCCCGAGCCCGTCATCAACCTGAAGATCGAGCCGAAGACGAAGGCCGATCAGGAGAAGATGGCCATCGCCCTCAATACGATGGCGATCGAGGACCCCTCCTTCCGCGTCTCCGTCGATCAGGAGTCGGGCGAAACCATCCTCAAGGGGATGGGCGAGCTCCACCTCGACATCAAGGTCGATATCCTGAAGCGCACGTATGGCGTCGAAGCGAACGTCGGTCAGCCGCAGGTGGCGTATCGCGAGACCCTCGCACGCGCCGCCGACATCGACTACACCCACAAGAAGCAGACGGGCGGCACCGGTCAGTTCGCGCGCGTCAAGCTGCGTCTGGCGCCCAACGAAGTGGGCAAGGGCAACGAGTTCGAGACCGAAATCGTTGGCGGTACCGTGCCGAAGGAATACATCCCCGGCGTCGAGAAGGGTGTGTCGTCGGTCTGGGACAACGGTGTTCTGATCGGCTTCCCGATCGTCGACACCAAGGTCACGCTCTATGACGGTGCCTTCCACGAAGTGGACTCGTCCGCGATCGCGTTCGAAATCGCGACCCGTGCAGCCATGAAGGAAGGCTTCGAGAAGGGCGGTACGAAGATCCTCGAGCCGATCATGGATGTCGAGGTAGTGACGCCCGGCGATTTCGTCGGCGGCATCATTGGCGACATCAACGGCCGCCGTGGCCAGATCCGCGATCAGCAGATGCGCGGCAACGCGACGGTGATCCGCGCATACGTGCCGCTCGCCAACATGTTCGGCTACGTGAGCCAGCTGCGCTCGATGTCGACGGGACGTGCGTCCTACACGATGCAGTTTGCGCACTATGCGGACGTGCCGCGCAACGTGGCTGAAGAGGTCAAGGCCAAATACGCCTGAGATTGAAGGATCGGTGGGCGTCCTCGATCCCGAGGGCGCCAACCGCAAAAGAAGCGAAGATCAGAAAGCGGTTCGATGTGGGGTTCGCCCCTGTTGCCGCCGAAAAGAGATGAAGCGAAGGAGAGCCGCCGATGGCGAAGGCAAAATTCGAACGGAACAAGCCGCACTGCAACGTAGGCACGATTGGTCACGTTGACCACGGCAAGACGACGTTGACGGCCGCAC
>JALOTA010000083.1 GCA_025458125.1 Hyphomicrobium sp. | reverse complement strand
CCAGATCGGCTTGATGGTCGTGTGTTTTTCCCTGGCGATGAACGGTTCGGGATCGAGACCGAGAATCTCGCCGAGTTTTCGCAGGAACAGCGTTGTCGAGTGGAGACCGATGGGCGCCTGAAGATAGGGCCGGTCCAGCATCTCGCACAGCAGCCGCCCGAACTCGCGATACATGCAGATGTTGGCTTCCGCATCGACCAACTTGGGCACGTCGGCCAGATGTGTCCCGAGCGGGAAGACCATGTTGACTTCGGCGCCAATTCCTTCGACGAGGCGGCGGATTTCTGCAAGATCCGACGGCATGTTGAATGTACCGTAGATCGGCCCGATGATGTTGACCTTGGGCTTGTGTCCTTCCGCCCGGGGTTTGATCTCGGGAATCTTCTTGCGGCCGAACTCCGTCCACAGCCAGGTCATGGCGCGGTCCGCGCTCTGCCACTGGTCCTCGTCGATGGTGCGAGGCAGGAAGCGCTTGATGTTGGTGCCTTCTGGCGTAACGCCGCCACCGATCATTTCGGCGATTGAGCCGGTCACGACGACCGCCGGCAGGTGCGGATCGAGCGTCTGGTGAGCGCGGCGCATGGCGCCTTCGGTACCGGTCTTGCCCAGCTCTTCCTCGGACAGACCGGTGACCACGATGGGCAGTTCGTGAGGCGGCAGGGCGTCGGTGTAATGCAGGACCGAGGTCACCGGCAGATTTTCGCAACCGACGGGACCGTCGATGATGACCTGCAACCCCTTCACCGCCGTGAAAACGTAGACCGAACCCCAGTATCCGCCAGCGCGATCGTGATCCAAGACGAGGGTCATATCATTTCCTCCGCCTTGCGCTTCTTGGCGTCCTTTTCGAGCTTGCGCTTGTATTCGGCGCGGAATTCCGGCCTGTCGACGGGCGTCGTTTCCCACACGCCCGTCGCGAAGCCTTCGCCCACGCCCTCGAAGAACTCAGTCATGGTGTCGAACCGGCTCTTGCCGGAGATCGCCGCGTTGATGACTTGGGCCAGCGAACCGGCGCCTGCCGGACCCATGAGCGGGCGAGCCGATATGAGGTTCGTGAAATAAAGCGACGGCGTCGACGTTTCCTTTGCCTTCTGAACGACGGGTGTCGTTCCAATGGCGAGGTCCGGCTTGAACTCCTGGAAAGCGGCGAGGTCCTGCTCCAGAGATGCCCGGTACTGGATATGCACGCCCCTCGCCTCGAGCCACTCCCGGTCGGCGTCCGACCAACGGGTGCGCGGGCAGGCTGTTCCGACATAGCGCACGTCCGCGCCGCTCTCGACCAGAAGGCGGGCCACGATCAGTTCTGAGCCCTCGTAACCCGAAAGTGTAATGCGCCCCTTGATCGGCTTGGCCGCCAGCGCGCCGCGGATGGCTGGCAGGAATTTCGCCTTGGCATCGTCGATCTTCGATTGTGCAACGTTGCACGCCTTGCCGATCTCTTCGAGCCATGCGGCCGTGCCGTCGAGACCGACAGGCGCAGAGCCAACAACCTTGCGCCCGGCGGTCTCAAACTCGCGAATGCTGGCCGTATAGAAGGGATGGATGGCTGCAACGGCCGCGCAGTCGAGAGCGCCGTAGAGTTCGCGCCATTCGCGCGTCGGTACGACAGGTCCGGTGGCCAGCCCCAGAGGTTCGAGCAGCGATCCGATGATCATGGGATCGGCAGGGAACATCTCGCCGAGCATCGTAACTGTCGGCTTCAGGCTGACGCCGGTGCGCGGCGCCTGCACGGGGCCATGTTCGGCTTCCGTGCGCGCGTACTTGAGCATCGCGCCTGCGAGGACGTCCTTGGCTTCCGCGTGCGTGGGGACGCCGAAGCCGGGCACATCTATTCCGATGATGCGGACGCCATTGATCTCTTTCGGCAGGAGTTGGAGCGGAACGCCCGATGCCGTTGGAACGCACAGATTGGTGACGACGACCGTGTCGTACAATTCGGGGTCGGCGAGTTTGTAGACGGCCTCTCGAATGTCCTCGAACAGTTTTCCCGTGACGAGTGTTTCGGAATTGAAGGGGACATACCCGACCGTGCGGCGGGCGCCATAAAAATGCGATGTGAAGGTGAGGCCGTAAACGCAGCAGGCGGAGCCCGACAGAACCGTCGCGGTGCGCCGCATGCGCAGGCCGACACGAAGCGAACCGAAGGCAGGACACATGCTCTGGGGCTGGTCATGCGGTCCCATCGGATAGTCGGCGGCGTAGCGGTCGAGCGTTTCGCTCTTGCCCGCCGCTGCTGCCGCTTTCTTCAGTTCGTCCTTGCCTGCGTGACAGCCGATCGCGGCCGTTGTTGCGGGCGCGCATGCGTCGGCGGCACCGGCTTCCACCGGTCCTGCCTCAACGGTTTTCTCGTCTAACGCCGTCATGCCAAGAGGCTCCCCGCCCCACACCAACTGACCGTTCACACCGTGTCGTAAATTACTTCGAGGGACGGCTTCTGAACCGCCGATCCGCCGCACATGTCTTCGTAGCTGGCGGGCTGTAGAACGACATCGCGACCGACGACGTCGCTCTTGAAGAGGGCGAGAAGCCCGTCTTGCGAAAGCGGCTTGGGCCGAACCGGCGGGGCCGAGGCAACGTTCAAGGCGAGTTCCTCGAACAGCGGGCCCCATTCTCCGCCAGGCATGCCGATGATCTGGTAATTGGCGCTCTTGCGGCGGATGTCTTCGTTGGCTGGAATGGCAGCGAGGACAGGAATACCAGCGGCCGCCGCGAAAGCCTGGGCCTCGCCCGTTCCGTCGTCCTTGTTCACGACCATTCCGGCGACGCCGACGTTGCCACCGAGCTTGCGGAAATATTCGACTGCCGAGCAGACGTTGTTGGCAACATAGAGCGACTGAAGATCGTTCGAGCCGACGACGATCACCTTCTGGCACATGTCTCGCGCGATCGGCAGGCCGAAGCCGCCGCAGACGACGTCACCGAGGAAGTCGAGAAGAACGTAGTCGAAGCCCCAGTCGTGGAACCCGAGCTTCTCCATGGTCTCGAAGCCGTGAATGATGCCGCGGCCGCCGCAACCGCGACCGACTTCAGGGCCGCCCAGTTCCATCGCGAAGACGCCATCGCGCTTGAAGCAGACGTCGGAGATCTTGATCTCTTCGCCCGCCAGCTTCTTCTTGGCGCTGGTTTCGATGATGGTCGGTGTGGCGCGTCCGCCGAAGAGGAGCGATGTGGTATCGCTCTTGGGATCGCAACCGATGAGAAGCACCCGCTTGCCGAGCTGCGCCATCATGTAGGAAAGATTGGCAAGCGCGAAGCTCTTGCCGCTGCCTCCCTTGCCGTAGATGGCGATGATCTGTGTTTCTTTCGTTTCCGATCCGGCCTTCGGCACGGGATCGGGTTCCTGTGCCGCTTCCTCGCGCAGGAAATCCGTCATCGAGGGCTTCAGAGCGTTCATTGTCGTCGATCCGCACGCGCTCATGAGCAACTTCTCCAGTCGAGGATCATTTTCAGGCAGTCCGGGTCCGTGAACGCGGTGCGATAGGCATTGCTTGCAGCCGTTGCGGGTTCACGATGGGTGATGAGGCCGTCGAGAGAGAGGGCTCCCGTCTCGATGAGATTGCGCACGGCCACCAGATCGTCCTGCTTCCATTCGGCGGCGACGCGAAGCCTGGCTTCGCGCATGAAGGCCGGGGGAAAAGCAAAAGACAGAGGCTCGCTGTAGAAACCGGCGAGAATGATTTCGCCGCCGGGCGACAGCTTCGAGATCAGGGTGTCGAGCAGTTTGGAATCGCCGCTGACGTCGCAGATGCTTGCGTAGCCGCGCGTTGTGTCCTTTGCCGGATCGATGACACGGTAGCCTGCAGCACCTTCGGCGCGGCGAGTATTGGTTTCCCAGACGACGGGATCTCCGCCGAGAGCCACGATGAGGCGGGCCAGCAGACGTCCGAGGACGCCGTGGCCGACGACGAGTTCGGGCAGGGCCGACTTGCCGACGTTGAGCGCATGATACGCGGTTGCCGCGAGAGCAAGCAGAACCCCGCGCTCGGCAAGATTCTCTTCGAAGGGAATGGCCTTGGCGCCGGGGACGACGACACGCGATGAGGCGCCGCCAAACAGACCTCTGACGTCCCCATAGCACCGTGCGCCGGGCACGAAGACGCGATCACCGACGCGCGCGCCGGAGCGCAGACCTGCCTCGCGGATGCGGCCGACGGATTCGTAGCCTGGAACCAGCGGATAGCCGAGGCCGGGGAACGGCGGCATGCGGCCAAGCCAGAGCAGGCGTTCCGTTCCGGTCGAGATGCCGCTCCACTCGATGTCGATCACGACATCTTCCTCGCCCGGCTCAGGCAACGGAAGTCGGCTGAGCACAAGGCGCTCCGGCTCTTCGAGCACGACAGCGAGGGTGTTCATCCGGGGAATACTCGCGTTCTACCGGGAGGTCAGACGCTCGGAAAATGCCGTCGCCTGCCGCCTCGTTCATCTGTCAATCTATGCGGACATGATAAAGTGTCAAGCAGCATGAACAGTTCTGAGTCATGTTTGTGCGACAATCAGGCTGGTCTGGAGCGGCACGCGGGTCGGAATTCGGCGTACATCGTGGTACCCGCAGCGTTGCAGCATCCCGGAAATCGCTTCGTAGGAGCGCGGCCGGCCTGATCGCATCGCCATGAGATAGAAAGCAAAATAGGCGTCGCCCATGCGCTCGGCGCCGCGCGTGTCCGAGAGCGGTTCGGCGAGGAGAAGCCGGCCGCCGGGCGGCAACGCCCGCCTGATGTTGATCAACAGGCGCGCGGCTTTATCGTCGTCATGGTCGTGCAGAATTCTGATCAAGGTCACCGTATCGGCGCCCTTCGGGAGGTCGTCGGTAAAGAAATTGCCGCCGGAGACTTCGGCCCGATTGTTCATGCCGGCTTCAGCCAGGCGTTCGCGGGCTCGAGCGGCCACCGCCGGCAGGTCGAACATCTTGAGGCGGAGGTGGGGATATCGCCTACCCGCTGAAATAAGGAACCGGCCTTCGCCCCCGCCGACGTCGAGCAGGCAGCCGCGCTCGCTCAAAGGCGTAGCGTCGAGAATTTCTTCTGCGACAAGGGGCTGGGAGGCCGACATAAGTTTGCTGTAGCCGCTGACTGCCTCATCGCCGAGGCTGGAGGGATCGGCTGCACGCGCGTACGCCCAGTATCGGGAGAGGGCCGTTTCGCGGTCGGGATTGCGCAGAAAGTCAACGGGATCTCGAAGGTCTTCGTAGAGGATGGCGTTGTGTTCGACCATGGCCCCGATGCCGGGGTTGGCCAGCACGGCGGCGCCGTTCATGCCCAGGCCGTATCTTGCGCCGCTCAGGCGGCACATCAGGTCGAGAGAGACGGCTGCGTCGAACAGGCGGCGGGCCGGGTCGAGGGGGAGGTTGGCGCTGTTGGCCAGTTCTTCCAGAGATCGGGGCCCGTCCTTCAAGAGCTGGAGCAGATCAAGCCGGACGCAGGCCAGCAAGACCTGCGAATAAATGAAGCCCGACAGAAGGTCGAAGACGCCGCTGGCTTTCTTGCGAGCAATGGCCCGAAAGCCGGGTGTTGCGCTGGCAAATTTCTGGAAGCGCGAATCGACGAGCAGCCGGTTTCGCAATGACAGCCACCGCTCGAATAGGGAAGGCACGCGCCGTTCTCCGGTGAAGGCTCGTTGTGGTGCCAGGCCTGCCGCGGGAGTTCCGGTACCGGCAGGAAGGCTCATGCCGCGAGCTGGGCGAGGTCCTTGGGTACGAACCTGGTCGATTCAGCGAGAATGATGGCTCTCAGTTCGTCGGAACCAGGGCATGCTGGAATAGATTCGAGCGCTTCCTTCATGAGCCCCTTCAGGCGCCGGGAAGCACCTTCGATACCTAAGCTGCATGCCGAGGGGCGATGGTGGGCCGCATCTTGTCCTGACGGTTTGCCGATGTCTGCGGCTTTGCCGAGAAGATCGTGCAGGTCGTCGGCGACCTGATAGGCTTCGCCGATGCATTCGCCCAGCCGCCGCCAGGGATCGGGCGACTGGCCAGCTGCCAATGCGCCGGCTTCCGTCGCGGCTGCGAACAGAGAGCCGGTCTTCTCACGATGGTATTTGGCAAGTTCAACTTCGGGTTCACATTCCCAAGCCTGACCCGCAACAATTCCATGCGGCATGCCGACGGACCCGGCGATTTTCGACAACAGTGAGGGAAGACGATGAGGCGCGCTTCCGGCTGCTGCGGCAAGGCATTCGAAGGCCATAACGATCAGGGCGTCTCCGGCCAGGACCGCGAGCGGTTCGCCAAAAGCCATGTGGACCGAGGGCTTGCCACGCCGCAGCGCCGCGTCATCAAAGCAGGGCAGGTCGTCGTGCACGAGCGATGAGCAGTGCAGTAATTCGATCGATGCCGCTGCGGCGTCCGCAAGCCCGGGCTGGTCGTCGCCGCAAGCGTGGGCCACCGCCAAACAAAGCCGCGGACGCACGCGTGCGCCGCCTGGAAAGACGGCGTAGCGGAGGGCCGCGGCGAGTTTTGGAGGAGAGCCTGGGGTTTCTGCCCGCGCCAGGATGGCTTCCAGGCATTGTTCGATACGTGCCGTGGCGTCCATGGAAGACCCCCTTTGCGACAGAGAGTGTAATCCTAATTGGTCTTTTTATATTGTCTAGTAGAATAGACACTTCCGTGTCATGACTAGTGCGGAGAGGGGCGTCAGCAAAGCCGGGCGATCATGGTAAAAGGCAAGGTGATCGTCGTGGGGGCGGGCGTGGCCGGACTTGTTTCGGCGCTGGAATTGGCGCGGGCCGGCTATGAGGTTCAGGTTTTCGAGCGCCAGGAGGCCCCCGGCGGCAAGGTGCGGCAGGTCCATGCCGGCGGCCGGCCCGTCGATTCCGGTCCCACCGTTTTCACAATGCGCTGGGTTTTCGAGCGCATATTCGGCGACGCGGGGAAGGTCTTTGCCGACGAGGTCAGGCTGAAACCGCTGTCAATTCTCGCGCGCCATGCGTGGAACGAGAGAGACCGGCTCGACCTTTTTGCGAGCGTGGAGGAGAGCGCGGACGCGATCGGAGCGTTTGCCGGTCCTCGCGAAGCTGAAGGGTTCCGTGTCTTCTGCTCCCGGGCACGCGACGTCTATCAGACGCTCGAAGAACCGTTCATTCGATCGCCGCAGCCGACTCCGATTTCACTCGCCTTCGGCGCAGGTCTGCGAGGGCTTGGGGATTTGTGGCGTATTTCTCCGTTCACCACTCTCTGGTCGGCGCTTGGAGATCATTTCCAGGATGCCCGGCTGCGGCAGCTCTTCGGGCGCTATGCGACGTATTGCGGGTCTTCGCCGTTCGAAGCGCCGGCGACGCTGATGCTCGTGGCGCATGTCGAGCAGGACGGTGTGTGGATCATCGAAGACGGAATGCATGCGCTTGCCAAATCGCTGGAAGCGGTTGCTCAAGAGAATGGCGCGCGGTTCTTCTACGGGGCGGAGGTCGAGGAGATCTTGACTCTCGCCGGCCGGACGTCGGGCGTGCGGCTGCGATCAGGAGATGTGATCGAGGCGCAGAATGTCATTGTCAATGCCGATAGTGCAGCGGTGGCGGCCGGACTGTTCGGACCGTCCGTATCGAGCACGGTTGCGCAGTTGCGGCGCGATCAGCGGTCGCTTTCCGCAATGACCTGGACGATGAATGCGCAGACAAGCGGATTCCCGCTCGTCCGGCACAACGTCTTCTTCTCCGGCAATTATCAGGCGGAGTTCGACGATATCTTCCGGCGGTCTCGCCTGCCCCGCGAACCCACCGTATACATTTGTGCTCAGGATCGAAACGACGATCCGTCGGAGTTCCATGATGGACGCGAGCGGCTGCTCGTTCTCGTCAACGCGCCGGCAACCGGCGATACCGATCGTTTCTCTGGCGTGGAGGTTGCCGAATGCGAGGAAAGGACTTTTGCGCTGCTGACCCGCCTTGGCCTCAACGTGGATCGATCGGGTTCGGATACGGTTCGGACGACCCCGGCGGACTTCAATGCTCTCTTTCCCGCGACTGGCGGCGCGCTGTACGGGGCGGCCTCGCATGGCTGGATGGCTTCGTTCAGCAGACCGGGGGGCAAGACGCGCATTCCGGGACTGTATCTGGCGGGGGGCAGTGTGCATCCTGGTCCAGGCGTTCCGATGGCAGCGCTTTCGGGTTGGCTGGCCGCAGCGCAACTGGCGGTGGACCTCAATTCGATACGCAGGTGACGCCGGGCGGGTATGTCTGGTGGTATGTCGATGCGCTCAGCGACGATCAGCGTCACGGACTGTCGATCATCTCGTTCGTCGGCAGCGTCTTTTCGCCTTACTACAAGTTTGCGCGGCGCTCATTGTCCGCCGATCCGGAGAATCATGTCGCAATAAACGTCGCGCTCTATGGAGACGGCGGGCATCGGTGGACGATGACCGAGCGGGGGCGCGGCGCGCTTCGGCGAACTGCGGAGCGGTTTGAAGTTGGGCCGAGTTCCCTAACCTGGGACGGCAACGGGCTCACCTTCGACATCGACGAAATGACAGTGCCGATTCCTACGCGTCTCAAGGGACATGTTCGGGTCGTGCCCGCGGGCATCAACCGGCAGACCTTCACCATCGATGCGAAAGGCGAACATCTGTGGCGTCCCATAGCGCCGGTATCGCGGGTCGAAGTGGAATTCGACAACGGTTTGAAATGGGCGGGGGACGGATACCTGGACTGGAACAGCGGGGTTGTGCCGCTCGAGGACAGCTTTCGGCGCTGGGACTGGTCGCGCGCCAGCGACGGCCGGGGTTCGACCATCTTCTACGATGTGACTTTGAAGGACGGCTCGAAAGAGGGACTGTCTCTCTTCATAAAGCCGGATGGCTCAATCGAAGAGCTGCCGCCGCCGGGATTTTGCAGATTGCCTGCGTCGCCCATCTGGCGCGTGAAACGCGGTACCCGCTCGGACAGCGATGACGGGCGGATCGTCAAGACTTTGGAAGACACTCCATTCTACGTGCGATCGATCGTTGCTTCGCGCGTCGGAGGGCGGCCTGTTTCGGCGATGCACGAGAGCTTATCGCTCGACCGCTTCGTTTCGCCCGCCGTGCAATTCATGTTGCCGTTCCGAATGCCCCGAAGAAGCCGGTGGTAGGGACGTCGAGGCTTTTTCGTCGCGTGATTCGACTGGTTCTGGATTTTTATTGCGGTCGTAGCTGTTGGCCACTTTCTCCAGGATGAACCAGCCGATGGCGAAGGCGGCCACGATCAAGAGTTCGAAGAACGCGAGCGGGTTCAAATCCGGCATGGTTCAAGCGGCGTCGTTCAGGCGCGAAGCGCTCCGCCGGAGGCCTCGGCGCGGCCGAGCGCGGAGAAGGCCTTAGCGACGATTGCCGCCGAGTCGAGCCCCGCCTTGGCGTACATCACTTCGGGTTTATCCTGATCGATGAAGGTATCGGGCAGCGTCAGCGTTCGCACCTTCAGGCCGCCGTCGAGAAGACCTTCGCCTGATAGAAATTCCAGGACATGGCTGCCGAAGCCTCCGACGCTGCCCTCTTCGATGGTGATCAGAACCTCGTGGTTCCGGGCCAGCGAGCGGATCAGATCTTCGTCGAGTGGCTTCATGAAGCGGGCGTCGGCGACAGTTGTCGAAAGCCCCTGAGCGGCCAGTTGATCGGCGGCTAGCAGTGCCTCAGACAGGCGGGTGCCAAGCGACAGGATCGCGATGGTGCTGCCTTCCCGGACGATCCGTCCCTTGCCGATGGGCAACGGCACGCCTTCGGCAGGCAGGTCGATGCCGAGGCCCTCGCCGCGCGGATAGCGTACCGCGGAAGGACGATCGTCGATCGATGCGGCCGTTGCGATCATGTGAAACCGTCGGCACCGACGAGACCTGCCCGGTCGATCATGAACCGCACGGGCAAACCCTGAATGGCGACGTCATGTACGACTTGATCGTAGCCGCGCTGGAGAAACGTCGAATAGATCGCGCAGAAGGGCTTCATTCCTTCCGTCGCGAGTCCTGCAGCGAATGTGACTGCGTGCTGTTCGGCAATGCCGACGTCGAACGTCCGCTCCGGGAAGGCGCGACCGAATACATCCAGGCCGGTGCCGTCTGGCATTGCGGCCGTGATGGCGACGATGCGCTCGTCCTTCTTTGCTTCTGCGACAAGGCTGTTGGCAAATACTTTGGTGTAACTCGGTGCAACGGTCTTCGGTTTCACCTGCGCGCCGGTGACGACATCGAACTTGGCGACACCATGATACTTGTCCGCGGAGGCCTCGGCTGGCCCGTATCCCTTGCCCTTCTTGGTCAGGACATGAAGCAGGATAGGAGCCTGTTCGGCATCGCGGCAGTTCTTCAGAACCGGAAGTAGCTGATCAAGATCGTGCCCGTCGATCGGTCCGACGTAATAGAACCCCAATTCCTCGAACCAGATGCCACCAGACATGATCGTGCGCGACATTTCCTCTACGCGCGCGGCCCGGCGCTCCCACTTCTTCGGCAGGCGTTTTGCGAGCTGCTTTGCGAAATCGCGCAAGTGGAGATACGGCCCGCTGGATGTGGCGCGCGTGAGGTATTTGGAAAGCGCTCCCGTGGGCGGAGCGATCGACATCTCGTTGTCGTTCAGGATCACGATGAGGCGCTCGTCGCGGGCACCGGCATTGTTCATGGCTTCGTAAGCCATGCCGGCCGACATGGCGCCGTCGCCGATCACGCAGATGACGTGGTTCTTCTCGCCCTTGAG
>JALOTA010000082.1 GCA_025458125.1 Hyphomicrobium sp. | reverse complement strand
CGCCACCACTGAGCGCGATTTCAACGCTTGCCGACAAAGCCCTGGTGACGCGCGGGGGAGTGGGGGAGGGGGTGGCTTGCTTTGCGGAGAAGGCGGACATCAGGACGATTTCGCACCGAAGCTGCGACAGCTTCAAGATGACGTCCGCTCGTCTATCGGAAGCTGCCAAATACGCAGTGTCAGCTGAGGGCCAAAAGCGGCAGCATCTTCGTCACGACAAACCAGCGGACTAAGAACCAGCAAGAATGCGTAATCGAAGGAGATCGCTCACGCTTCACTGTGTGCCGGAATAACGGAGGACGGCTACGAGCTAGCGTGTCCAGCTTTTAGAAACGGAAGGACATGACTTAACCATTCATCTGGGGCATCCTGCGGGATCCAGTGTGAAGCGCCTTCTACACGGACGATGCGGGCTCCTGGAATGTCCGATGCCAATCGGACACCATCGGAAATCGGCTGCCAAGGATCATCAACGCCCCATACCAAAAGTGTTTCAGCCGATATCTGCTTGTGATAAGGCGCCAACATCGTGGTGTGACTCGTATTCAATCCCGACGCATTCCTGATCAAACTTATCTTGCCGGTCTCCGTAATGTAGGGTGCGATAATCCCCTGAATGAACTCATCGGTAAGTCTCTCGGCGCGGCTCAAGCCATCCTTAAACCCACCGATGAGAAAATCGCGAATCTCGTCGGAAGATTTTTTCTTCCAGCCGGGATGTCCGACTTGAATCATGTCGTCAATAGGCCAGCTGTCGTAGGCAACGATGTTAGAGAGAACAAGTTTGTCCACCCGATCCGGGTTTTCGATCGCCATCATAAGCGCCACACCCCCGCCGGTATCGTGACCAATAAGCGAAGCAGAGCGCAGATTAAGTTGATCCATGAGTGCAATCACCATGGCTTTCTGCGCGATAAGCGATCGATCAAACAGGTCTCTCTGGTCGGACATTCCATGACCAAGGAAGTCTGGCGCGATGACACGGTTCTGGCTCGCTAGCCTGTCTATGACGTCATGGTACAGGTACGACCACGTTGGGATGCCATGCATTAGAATAACAGGCGGTCCGAGCCCCACATCTGTATACGCGACTTGCACAGGGATGCGGGCTGCTTGGCTAAGTTCTACCATCTGCTGGCGGGTTGCAAAGGTTTGGTAATTCATCCTGACCTTCTCCAATTATTATCGTACGATCATAAACGAGGCGAGTTTCGCTTGATTTTCGCTCGCCTGACGGTGTGCGATGCTCACCGAGCCAGCATTGAAGTGAGAGCACCGAAGGCGAGCTTGGCAGAGCGGGATGAACCCTTTGCACGGCTATGCAGCATGGCGCCATCGCCTAGGGTCACAATCATACGAGCAAGCGCTTTCGGATCTGCGTATGTGGAAATCTCTCCCGACTTCTGCGCAGCACGAATGGCCTCTGAGAACGCCGCAACAAGCTTGCGATCAGCCTGCTCGATGATCTCGGCAATTGCGCGGTCTTCGCGTCCAAGTTCCCCCGTCGTGTTGACCATCAAGCATCCTTGATCGATTTCACGATCGGCATCTTCTAGCCACAGTGCCAAGGCGCTTTGAATCGCGGCGAATGCCGTTCGTTGGCGATCGTTCAGGCACTGCACTACTCGATCCACACGCGTTTTCGAGTAGTGGCGCAGAACTGCAAGAAAAAGGCTATGTTTGTCACCAAACACATAGCGCAGACTTTGCGCATGCATTCCGGTAGCGTCTTCCAGCATTTTAAATGTCGTGTTGCCGTATCCGTTGGCCCAGAAGACCCTCATCGCGTGGGCGAGAGCCTCGTCAGGATCGAAAGATCGCGGTCGACCTGGATTTCGTTTAACTTCCATTTTTAATTTATGCATGAAGGATAATAAATCGTCAACTTCATCCGGACGATCGCAGCAGGCAGCCACAATGACCGAGCATGGTCAACGGATGATCGGTGCCGAGACAATTAGTGATGATGTCCGAGTTGGGTCATCTGCGGTCCCCAGGTTGCCTATTGGAACGTCCGCTACGGTTATGAGACCGGACGCGTATGCTGCTAACGACATGCACCAACGTCCGCCTCACCCCCTTGTTCCCCGCGAAACAGCGCGGGCGGCGGTCCTGCCCTACACCTGTCCTCATCGAGACTGAACCGGCCGAAGCGGCCATCACACCGAAGAGGACACGCCGATGCTCACCTCCATCACCAAGCCCGCCGCCCTGATCCTCGCGCTCACCGCCGGCGTCATCGCCACGGCACCCGCCCATGCCGGCGGCCGCGCCAAGGAATACTTCTCCCAGACCTACGTGACGGGTAAGCCCCTGCACGGCTTCGAGGGTCGCGCCGGCGACTACTATTGCAGCTACGTGCGCATCCCCGTTCACAAGATCGTCGGCGGCCGCATGAAGGTCGTCGCCTGGACCCTCCAGCAGCATTGCTACTGATTGAGCCTCCCGCACGGCCTTGAATGCGAACGGCCCGGCTTCTCCCACCGGGCCGTTCGGCTGTTCAAGGACGCCGGGTCGCGACGGCGCGGGGCCTCACCACTGCGCGCGCCACAGCGGCAGCGCCATCGCCCCGTTCTGAATGGTGACGGTGCCGCGCCGGTCGAGACCGCCGCTCACGCCCAGTTCGCCGGCGAACTTGTTGACGATGTTGGCGCGCATTTCCGCGCCCACGCCGCCCGCGAACTGAAGCCCGTATTCGAACTTGCCGACCGCGAGCCGCACGATCTGGAACTGATTTGGATTCGTGTCGCTCTTGGGATTGGCCGAGCCGAGGCAGCGCCGCCGCAGCGAGGCGAGCTTGGCCTCGTCGTACTCGTAGACGGTGCCAGTGAACGTCAGCACGACGCCGGTCACGTAATTGCCCTTGAAGGATGCGTTGAGAATGTTGGCCCATCCGGCTGACAGGCGTGCGCTTGTCGAGGTAGCCGCGCGCGATCGTGCCCGGCGTGTAGTAGGCGAGCGGCGGCGACATGCGCACGACGTTGAGATTGTCGAAGATCGCGTCGGCCGAAGCCGGTCCGCCCGCCGCGAACACGGACGCAAACGCTAGGATCAACCGACGCATGAGAAAGCCCCCGACTATCGGGGCAATCTACAAGGCCGGAACGGGCGGGGAGAAGCGGCACCGCTGCCCGGAGCCGACTTTGCCCGCCGTTGTGGCCGCAAAGCAGCAGCGGACCGGCGCCGCGGCGGCGTCAGCAGACGGAACAACGAAGGCCGCCTACAGCGGGAATTCGCGGCGCACCGGCCCGACGTAGAGCTGGCGCGGACGGCCGATGCGCTGCTCGGGGTCCTCGATCATTTCCTTCCACTGGGCGATCCAGCCGACCGTGCGCGCGACCGCGAACAGCACGGTGAACATTTCCACAGGGAAGCCGATCGCCCTCAGCGTGATGCCGGAATAGAAATCGATGTTGGGGTAGAGCTTCTTGGAAATGAAGTACTCGTCCTGCAGCGCGATACGCTCCAGCTCCAAGGCGACTTTCAAGAGCGGATCGTCGCGCTTGTCGAGCGCGTCGAGCACCTCGTGGCAGGTCTTCTGCATGACCTTGGCGCGCGGGTCGTAGTTCTTGTAGACGCGATGCCCGAAGCCCATCAGCCGGAACCCCGACGACTTGTCCTTCGCCTTGGCGATGAATTCCGGAATGCGTTCGACGCTGCCGATCTCCTGCAGCATGTTCAGCGCCGCTTCGTTAGCTCCGCCGTGCGCGGGACCCCACAGGCAGGCGATGCCGGCCGCGATGCATGCGAAGGGATTGGCGCCCGAAGAACCGGCCAGCCGCACCGTGGACGTGGAGGCGTTCTGCTCGTGGTCGGCGTGCAGGATGAAGATCCGGTCGAGCGCGCGCGCCACGATCGGGTTCACCATGTAGGGCTCGCACGGCACCGCGAAACACATCTGCAGGAAGTTCGACGTGTAGTCCAGATCGTTGCGCGGATAGATGAAGGGGTGGCCGATCGAATACTTGTAGGCCATCGCGGCAATCGTCGGCATCTTCGCGATCATGCGGTTCGTCGCGACGCGGCGGTGCTCGGGGTTCGTGATGTCGGTGGAGTCGTGATAAAACGCCGACAGCGCACCGACCACGCCGACCATGACCGCCATCGGATGCGCGTCACGCCGGAATCCGGTGTAGAACCGGGTCATCTGCTCGTGCACCATCGTGTGGTTGGTGATCGTGCGGCGGAACTCGCGGAACTGCTCGTTGGTAGGCAATTCGCCGTTGAGCAGCAGGTAGCAGGTCGCCAGAAAGTTCGAGTGCTCGGCCAGCTGCTCGATCGGGTAGCCGCGATAGAGCAGTTCGCCCTTGTCGCCGTCGATGAACGTGATCTTCGAGGCGCAGTTCGCCGTCGAGGTGAATCCCGGATCGTAGGAGAAGCAACCTGTGTCCTTGTACAGCCGGCCGATATCCATGACCGCCGGCCCGATGGTTCCGTGACGGACGGCAAGTTCCGTCTCCGTGCCCTGGTAGGTCAGAGTGGCGTCGCCCTCGGACACTGCGGTGGCGGGGGGCTGTTCCTGGATGGTCATCGGTCCTGTCTCCTCCACCTTGCCCCGTGAAAAAGGGCTCGGACGGTCCTTGCTCCGCGCAGCCGGCGCGCGGATTATGCTGCGCTGCGGCGCATCATACCGCGCTTGCACACTATTGGCCAATGCCGCCGAAAGACGAAGCCCGGAAAACACGGCCGCCGCCCCTAGGGTCACCTACGCAGACTGGTCCGTGAGCCGCGCCAGAGCCTCCTCGCGTCCCAGCACTGCCATCACGTCGAACACCGGCGGCGACACCGCACGCCCCGTCAGGGCCGCCCGCAGCGGTTGTGCCACTTTTCCGAGCTTCGCGCCTGTGGCTTCCGCAAAGCTGCGCACCACCGTTTCCAGATCGCCCGCGGTCCAGCTTGCGCATTCCTGGAGACGCGGCAGCAGATCCCGGATCAGGCTACGCGCCTCGGCATCGATCAGCTTGGCCGCCTTGTCGTCGAGGGCGAGCGGACGCTGCGCCACGAGATAGAGCGCGCCGGAAGCCAGATCGGCCAGCGTCCGCGCCCGCTCTTTCAGCGAGGGGACGGCAGCCTGGAGCCGGTCCCAGCCCTGGGCTTCGAACAACGCCGCGAGCTCCGCACCCGTCTCGACGGCCGGCAGGAGCGCGCCGGCTTCCCGCGCCAGCGCAATGTCCGAGCGCGCCGGCGCCTTGGGATCGGCCGGCAGCGCGCGCAAGGCCGCGAAATCCAGATGCGGCAGCATCTGCCGCACGCGCCGCACGAGGTCCGCGTCGTCCGATTGCCGGATGTAATGCGCGTTGAGATCGTCGAGCTTCTTGAAGTCGAAGCGGGCCGCGCTCTTGTTGATGTCGTTGATGTCGAACCACGCGATCAGCTGATCCGTGGACATGATCTCGTCGTCACCGTGGCTCCAGCCGAGCCGCGCGAGATAATTGCGCAGGGCGGCGGGCAGGTATCCCATCGAGCGGTATTCCTCGACGCCCTGCGCGCCGTGCCGCTTCGACAGTTTGGCGCCATCCGCTCCGTGAATGAGCGGCACATGCGCCCAGACGGGAACCTGCCAGCCCATCGCATTGTAGATCTGCGTCTGCCGCGCCGCGTTGGTCAGGTGATCGACACCGCGAACGACATGAGTGATTCCCATGTCGTGATCGTCCACGACGACCGCCAGATTGTAGGTCGGGTTGCCGTCCGACCGCAGGATGATGAGATCGTCGAGATCCTTGTTGGCGAAGGTGACGCGGCCCTGAACGCGATCATCAACGACGGTTTCGCCCTCGCGCGGTGCCTTGAGGCGGATTGCGAACGGCGCACCGGACGGCGCCTCGGCCGCGTCGCGGTCGCGCCATGGCGAGCGGATCGTCAACGGCCGCTTTTCCGCCTCGGCGGCCTTGCGCATCTCGTCGAGTTCGGCGGGTGACAGGTAGCACTTATAGGCATTGCCGGAAGCCAGCAGTCTTTCGGCCACCTCGCGGTGCCGGGCCGCCTGTGCGAACTGCGAGACGGGCTCGCCGTCCCAGTCGAGTTCAAGCCACGTCAGCCCGTCCAGGATCGCGGCGACCGCGGCCGGGTTGTTGCGCTCCCGGTCGGTATCCTCGATGCGCAGCAGAAACCGTCCGCCCCTGCCTCTGGCATAAAGCCAGTTGAAAAGCGCGGTACGGCCGCCGCCGATGTGCAGGTAACCGGTGGGGGAGGGCGCAAACCGAACGACGGGTTTGCCGCTCTCAGTCGTTGTGCTCATGAGCGTCTACGTTCGACCAGAAACTGTGGGATGATGCCCCCCTGTAGCATACGCATTGCGGGCGTTTAAAGGGCGATGTCGGGGGTGAGCGCAGAGGCCGTGGACGGGAACGGGCCAGCGGGTCCGCCGCAAGGTGTGCGGGAGGGACGCGGCAACGGTTCCCCGCAACCGCGACGGGGAGGCGTGATGCGCATCATCGCCCCGCTGAAGGACCTGTTTCAAGGCCAGCTTGCCGAGGAACGCCCCCGTTTCGTCAACTGGGTTCCCGTGATCTTCGGGGCCGGCATCTGGGCCTACTTCGCACTCAAGGCCGAGCCGGGCCATCCGGCCGCTATCCTGCCGCTTGCGATGGGCCTGGTCGCCATCGCACTGTCGTCTGAAGGCGATGGCCGGAGGCTGCTGGCCGTGATGCTGGTGATTGCGGGCCTCGGATTCCTGACGGCCAAAATCCGGACCGCGGCCGTCGCCGCCCCCGTGCTCGACCGCACGCTGCGCGCGGCCGAACTGACCGGCGTCCTGGAACGGCGCGAACCCCACGCCAAGCGCGGCGAGCGGCTGACGCTGCGCCTCACCTCGATCGCCGGCGTTGCACCCCAGACCATGCCACGCCGCGCGCGCATCCGCATCCTTGGCCCGGCCGGCGACGTGAAGCCGGGCGACCGTCTGCGTCTCACCGCGACCCTGTCGCCACCGGCCGCGCCCGCACTTCCCGGCGGCTACGACTTCGCCCGCGCCGCCTTCTTCGAACAGATAGGTGCCGTCGGCTATGCGCTGAAACGGCCGGAAAAGCTTATCGAGGATGGACCCGAACCGCCGCCGGCCCTGCGCCTGCGTGCCGCGGTCGAGGAGGTCCGGCAGGACATTGGCCGCCGCATCCAGTCGGCGCTGCCGGGAGAGCGCGGCGCGCTCGCCGCCGCCCTGATCACCGGTGAGCGCGGCGGGATCTCTCAGGAGACGACCGACGCTTATCGCGATAGCGGGCTCGTCCACATTCTTTCGATCTCCGGCCTGCACATGGCGATCATGGCCGGCGCCGTCTTCGCGACGATCCGCTTTCTTCTCGCCGCGATTCCGATACTTGCGCTGACGCAGCCGATCAAGAAGTGGGCGGCTGCGGCAGGAGCCGCGGGTGCCATCCTCTACTACACGATCTCCGGCGGATCGGCGGCCACGCTGCGCTCCGCCATCATGATGGTGGTGTTCTTCCTCGCCGTGATGCTCGGCCGTCCCGCAATCGCCATGCGCAACGTTGCAATCGCGGCGCTCGTGATCCTCGCACTTTTTCCCGAAAGCCTTCTCGATGCCGGCTTCCAGATGTCGTTCGCAGCCGTCGCGGCGCTCGTGGCGGCCTACGAAGCCTCGCGCCGGTTGGTGGCCCGACGCAACCTCACACCCGGTTCCATGATGCGCGGCGTTCTGTTTCTGGGCGGAATTCTGTTTTCGACCGTAATCGCCGGTCTCGCGGTGACGCCTCTGTCGGTCTATCACTTCCACGCCATGCAGCATTATGCGCCGCTGGCCAACCTGGCCGCGGTTCCGATCTGCAATCTCGTCGTGATGCCGGCGGCGCTCGCGACCTTGGCGGCGTTGCCGTTCGGCCTGGAAGCCGCGCCGCTGTGGATCATGGGGTGGGGCCTCGATGCGATGGGCATGGTCGCGCGCTACGTGGCTGGGTTGCCCGGAGCCGTCACCCGCATTGCACAAGTCCCCGATATGGCATTTGCCCTGATCCTCGCCGGCGGCCTGTGGCTCGTCCTGTGGCAGCAGCGATGGCGCCTCGCCGGCATTGTGCTGATCCTCGCCGGATTTGCCGCGTCCCCCGATGTTGAGAGGCCCGACCTTCTCGTGGGACGCGAAGGGGCACTGGTCGCGGTTCGCGATGCGAGCGGCAGACTGGCTGCCCATTCCGATCGCCCCTCCACATTCGAACTCGCCCGCTGGCTGGAGCACGACGGGGACGGACGCGATCCAAAAGCCGTTCGAAAGACGGCGGCCTTCCGCTGCGATCCCCTCGGATGCAGCACGAGCACCGCAGGTGACCCGCTCGCGGTCTCACGTCACCCGGCGTCGATCGCCGACGACTGCGACAGGGCCAAAATCCTGATCGTCAACGGCGCACGCCCACGCGCCTGCGACGCCCCGCATCTGGTTCTCGACCGGGCCGCATTGCAGATGTCGGGAACGGTTGCCCTGTATCGCCGTGCCGACGGAACATATGATCGCAGAAGCGTCGCGGAGGCGCGCGGCGAACGTCCCTGGTCGTCGCCGCATCGACACCGTAAGGTGGAACGTTCCCCCGCTTCGACACCGCCGCGCGAGGGCGAAAATCCGCCGGCGGGTCGATCAGCTGCGCCGCCCGGCAACGACCGGATTGCGGCACCGGCGAGCGCGATCGAGACTTCCGAAGACATGGAAGAAATCCGCCCCGACGTGGATGAAGACGACAGCGGACTCTAGCCGGGTAAAATTACTGCGCTTCGGGGCTGCCGCTCAATACTTACGGATCAGCCCCACGAGCCGGCCCTGGATATCGACCTGATCGGGCCGGAAAATGCGGGTTTCATAGGACGGGTTGGCCGCTTCAAGCGCAATCGTCGAACCCTTCTTGCGCAGGCGCTTCAGCGTGGCTTCTTCTTTTTCGACGAGTGCGACGACGATGTCTCCGTTATCCGCGCTGTGACAACGCCGGATGATGACCGTGTCGCCGTCGTGGATGCCGGCCTCGATCATGGAATCGCCCTTCACTTCGAGAGCGTAGTGCTCTCCCGAGCCGAGCAGGTCGGGCGGACAGGTGATATCGTTGGAATGATTTTGGATCGCGCTGATGGGAACACCGGCTGCGATCCGGCCCATGAGCGGCACGGAAACAGTCCGCGAATCGGAATGGAACGATGGCGGCGGCGAGAAATCCGTGTTGCGCTTGTCGCCTTCGATGACGCTCGGCTGGAAACCGCGCCGGGGCAACTCGGCAACCGGCGAGAGCGTGCTTTCGGGAAGCTTGATGACCTCGATTGCGCGCGCGCGATGGGGAAGACGCCGGATGAAGCCCCGCTCGACCAGAGCCGTGATAAGCCGGTGGATGCCCGATTTCGATTTGAGATCGAGCGCGTCGCGCATCTCGTCGAACGATGGAGGCACGCCCTCATCCTGCATGCGCGTGTGAATGAACAGCAGAAGCTCTTTTTGTTTCTGGGTTAGCATGAGACTTCCGGCTCCGGGGTGCGTGAAGAAGGGGAACGCGAAGCATGTACAAATCACGAACGTACACTACATGTTCCCGCCCCGTTCCGCAAGCCCCCCACGGTTCGGCGACGGAAACAAGGGGATTGGCCCGACAGCAGACCTGTTAAGCATCGTCGGCAGCGCGGTATAAGCAGGCATGAACAAGCCCGACAAGCTCACCCCCGCCGCCACGGTCCGCGCCGGCGCCGTCACTTTCTCCAACGACGGCCCTATCGCCGTCCTGGCCGGTCCATGCCAGATGGAGAGCCGCCAGCACGCTCTCGAGATGGCGCACGCCCTGAAGGAGATCTCAGAAAGGCTTGGTATCGGTCTCGTCTACAAATCCTCCTTCGACAAGGCCAACCGCACGTCGCTCAGCGGCAAGCGAGGGATTGGCCTCGAAGCGGCCTTGCCGGTGTTCGCCGACATCCGCGAGAGCCTGGGCCTTCCGGTGGTCACCGATGTCCACGAGGCCAGCCAGTGCGCTCGCGTCGCGCCCGTCGTCGACGTTCTCCAGATTCCCGCATTTCTCTGCCGCCAGACCGATCTTCTGATCGCAGCCGCCGAAACCGGCCGCGTCGTGAAAATCAAGAAGGGACAGTTTCTCGCGCCGTGGGACATGAAGAACGCGGTGGCCAAGGTCGCCGGAAGCGGAAACCCGAACATTCTCCTCACCGAGCGCGGTGTGTCGTTCGGCTACAACACGCTCGTCGCCGACATGCGGTCGTTGCCGATCATGGCCGAGACGGGCGCGCCCGTGATTTTCGATGCGACCCACTCCGTCCAGCAGCCGGGCGGGCAGGGGACGAGTTCGGGAGGAGATCGGCGCTTCGTGCCGGTGCTGGCCCGCGCCGCTGTGGCCGTCGGCGTGGCCGGCCTTTTCATCGAGACCCACGAGGCGCCGGAGCGCGCGCCATCCGATGGCCCCAACATGGTGCCGCTGGCAGAGTTCGAAAGCCTCATCGGCGAACTCATGGAGATTGACGCGCTGGTCAAGAAAAAGAAACGCGCGCGTTCCTGAGGAACCCGCGCGTCTAAGTTTTCTTGATTATGAGAGATGTCTTGGCCGGCACCGGGCCGAACCTCCGGTGCCGCGCAGATGTGTCAGCAGCCGTCATTCTCCAGCGAGAAAAAGCGCCGCCGTGTGGATCACATGGGAGTAGGCGTAGTCGTTGCCTTCCGACGGCAACGCGTGATGCTGGGACGTCGCGGAACACGCCGCCTCGGCGCAAATGGCACCCGGCCTCTGGGCGACGGAGTTGAGAGCGGCGCTGCTGGTCACGGTGACGAACAACCCGATCGTATAAAGGCACGCGATCGCGGCTATTGCCCGGAAGGTGCTGTCGATGGCCATGGCTGGACCTCGCTTGTCGGAACGAGAGGGAACAACTGTCCAGGAAACTGCGCGGGCAGGGTGCCGGTTGCCAAGCTGCCGCCTGAACCTCTTCACCATGCCGTAACCGACGTTAACAGAGTCTTAGCGTTAGCAAGACGTGAACGGCTGTCCGCCTGCAAAGTCTGCATTGGTGCAATAAAAAAGCCACCGGTTGCCCGGTGGCTTTGCACGTCGCCGGATTGAACCGGACGGTCAGAGGCCCGCAAGCGGCTGCAGCAGCCGTGCGAACATACCCTTGAAGCGCGGACGCGCGTCCGAAGCGGCGAGGCAGATGCAGCCATGCTCCGGGTCGGCAACCGGACGGTGCTCGACGTCGTCACCGAGATCGGCCACGTCACCGCGCCGGAAGGTGCCGAATTCATCCGAATAAGCGCCATCGAGAACGAGCGTCAGCTCCGACCCGCCGTGGCCATGCTCGGGAAGTTTGATGCCCGGCGCCACCTTCAACAGCCGGAGGTCGCCCTTGGCACCTGGGGACAGTTCGATCGGACAATGCCAGACGCCAGGAGCCGCGCGCCGCCACGGCACGTCATCGAAACGGCCGTGAAGTGCTGCCTGCAAGGCTGCGGGCAACCCGCCATCGTCTGCCGGCGCGCTGATCGTTTCGGCCCGTGCTCCGGCCTGCGGAACCTCACCCGACACGGGTTCCGGCTTCAGCGCTTCGAACAGGACCTCACCAATGAGCGCATGGCGCTTCAATTCGAGGCGGCAGCGCGGACAGACCGACAGATGCGACGACACGACCGCGGCCAGCGCTTCCGGCTGGCTGCCTGCCGAGCAGCTCATCAAAGTCGCGTCATCAAGGTGGTGCGTGATCTTCATGGTCTTATCGAATGTCCTCGACTGCTTCCTTCACCTTCTGGTACGCGAGTCTCATGCGTGACTTTACGGTACCAAGCGGCAAACCCAGCCGCTCCGCGATCTCACTGTGTGACAGCCCTTCCACATACGACAGCGTCACCACTTCGGACTGATCGGGCGGCAACGTCCGCAAAACGGCCCGGACCTTGTCGCGCCGCTCCCGCTCCGTCACCTCTTCTTCCGGATCGGGAGCGTCGGAGGCTTCCTCGTCGCGATTCTCCGGCAACGGCTGCCACGACACCTCGCGCCGCAGACGGTCGATCCTGAGATTACGCGCGATCGTGAAAATCCAGGTGGTCGCGCTGCCCTTCTCGTCGGAGTAGAGCTGCGCCTTGCGCCACACTGTGAGCAGGGTTTCCTGTGCGAGATCTTCCGCTGTCGTCGCGTCTGCGCCCTGCCGCATCATGTACGATTTGACGCGCGGGCCGTAGAGTTCGAACAACTTGCGGAATGCCTCGACATCCCGGCTCTGGGCTACTTTCTGCAGGAGGTCGGACATGGTCCTCGGTATCTTGACGGGATACGGACGCCGAGTGGCGCGCGTGCTCTCCAGAACCTGAACCATAGCTTAACCTCGCTTGCGTTGACAAACTTACGGCCGACGTAAGGTTCCGGATCAGACCGGGCCGCAAAGCGTGCAGGGGACGACACGATGCAGGACGTACAACTCAGCTCGGTGGCCGTGCTCCTTGCCGCCGTCGCCATCGCCGCGCCGCTGGCCCGCACGCTCGGCATCGGAACCGTGCTCGGCTATCTGGCCGCCGGTGCAATCGTCGGACCGTTCGGACTGGGCGGACTGTTTTCCACCGGCGAAGCCAAGGAAATCCTGCATCTGGCCGAATTCGGCGTGGTCCTGCTTCTCTTCCTGATCGGGCTCGAACTGCGACCGCGCCGCCTCTGGTCCATGCGCGGCGCCATCTTCGGCCTCGGCGGCGCCCAGGTCGCAATCACCGCCGTGCTCATCGCGGCCATCGCCGTCGCGTTTCAGTTGCCTTGGAAGAGCGCCTTGTTCATGGGCCTCGCGCTGGCTCTGTCCTCGACCGCGTTCGCCCTTCAGGTGATGGAGGAGAACGGCGAACTGGCCACCCGCCACGGCCGCCTCGGCTTCGCGGTGCTCTTGTTCCAGGATCTCGCCGCCATTCCGCTGATC
>JALOTA010000145.1 GCA_025458125.1 Hyphomicrobium sp. | reverse complement strand
GGTTGACGAAGACGGTTTCATCGATTCCTACTCCAACTGGAGCCCGGAATGGGTCCAGTGGGTGAAGCATCAGGAAGGCATCGAGGAGCTGAACGACGAGCACAAGAAGCTCATCGAAGTGCTGCGCGACTACTACGAAAAGAACGGCATCGCTCCCATGGTGCGGGTGCTGTCCAAGGTCACCGGCTTCAAACTGAAGCATATCTACGAGCTGTTTCCCTCCGGGCCCGGCAAGGGAGCCTGTAAGATGGCCGGCCTTCCCAAACCGACCGGTTGCGTCTGATCACCCAGCGGTGAGGTTTTCGTGACGGCTGCAAGCCCTGCCTCCGCGGCAGGGCTTTTTATTTGATGACTTCGTAAAAAACCCAATTTCGGCGTTGCGCTTCATCCCGCAGGCGCTGCGGCGTACTGAAAGTACGCCTCACTCCACGGGATTCGCACGCCTTGAACTTGGGCTTCTTACAAAGCCATCGCTTTGGATGGCGTTTTACGAGTCCACCTTATTGAAAGCAAGCGAAACGATGTTGACCGTCACGACCCGCGCGCAGACCGAGCTGCTGGACATCACCGCCGCGGTCGGGCGCGAAGTGACGCAAAGCGGTGTCCGGGACGGGCTGTGCCTGGTATACGTGCCCCACACCACCGCCGGCGTCACCATCAACGAGAACGCCGACCCGAGCGTGCGGACCGATCTCCTGATGGTGCTCAACCAGATGGTGCCCTGGAAGGCGGACTACCGCCATTCGGAAGGCAACTCCCCCGCGCATGTGAAGGCGACGCTGGTGGGCGCCTCGCAGACGATCGCCGTCGCCGACGGCCGCCTGGTTCTCGGCACCTGGCAGGGCATCTTCTTATGTGAGTTCGACGGCCCGCGCAGCCGGACCGTTCACGTGCGCATCCTCGAAGGCCGGTTCAGGGAATAACCGACGCGCCGATGGCAGCCAACGACGACATCCTCCTCGACGACGACGACCGGGCCATCCTGAACCGGATCCAATCCGATTTCCCCATCGCATCGAGGCCCTACCTGGCCGTCGCCGAGGCCCTCGGCCTGAGCGAACAGGCCGTGATCGACCGCGTGCGGCGCCTGAAGCAGGCGGGCATCATCCGGCGCATCGGCGGCAATTTCGTGCCGGGCAAGCTGGGCTACGTGAGCACGCTCTGCGCCGCCAGCGTCCCGCCGGAGCAGATCGAGCGCTTTGCGCACGCCGTCAACCGGCACGCCGGCGTCACTCACAACTACCTGCGGGACAACGTCTTCAACGTGTGGTTCACCTTCATCGCCCCCTCGATGGAGGAGATCGAATCCAACCTGAAAGCCATCAGCGCCGCCACGGGCATCCGCGAGATCCTCAACCTGCCGGCCACGAAGGTGTTCAAGATCAGGGCGCAGTTTGATGTTTAAAAATAGTTTTAAGTTTTAGGTGTTAAGTTTTAAGTGTTTCTGGGAAATCTGATCGAGAGCAGAAGTGGAGTTTTTTTTGCTTAACACTTAAAACCTAAAACTTAACACTGGCATCATGCAAACGATTCGCATCGCCGCCGTCATCTTCCATTCCCCGCGGAACCAGACGCTCGCCAACCTGGAACGCATGGACGACTGGGTCGCCGCTGCGCGCCGCGAAGGCGCCGACATCGTCTGTTTTCCCGAAATGAACATCACGGGCTACGGGGTGGATGCCGGCATCCGGGGCTCGGCCGAGACGCTGCCGGGTGAAATCGGCGCGCGCCTGGACGCCATGGCCCGTCGGCATCGGGCGGTCATTCTGGCGGGGCTGGTGGAAAATGGCCCGGACGGCAGGGTCTTCGCGAGCCATGCGGTCGCCGGCCCGGAGGGATGGCTCGGCGCCTACCGCAAGCTGCACCTCGCGCCGCCCGAACGAAACGCCTTCGCCTCGGGGCAGGACGTGTCGGTCTTCGACGCCGCCGGCATCCGCTTCGGCATCCAGCTCTGCTACGACGCGCACTTTCCCGACCTCTCCACGCGCATGGCGCTGGACGGGGTGCACGCGATCTTCATGCCGCACGCCTCGCCCCGGGGGACCCCGGAGGAAAAGCGCGATTCCTGGCTGCGCCATCTGCCGGCCCGGGCCTTCGACAACGGCGTTTACGTGGTGGCATGCAACCAGACGGGCTCAAACGGCGCCGGCCTCGCGTTTCCGGGCGTGGCCCTGGCGCTCGGCCCGGACGGACGGGTGATCGCCTCCGATACCGGCGGCCGCGAGGGCCTTCTGCTCGCCACCCTGGACGCCGACCGGCTTACCGCCGTCCGCCGCCACCCCATGCGCTACTTCCTGCCCCACCGGCGCCCGGAGCTTTACCGCCTTTAATAAGAACGGACCATGGCACGCGGCGCCATTCCGGATCATCGCTTTCTGTGGGAGTGGCTTCCAGCCACGATAGCATCGCGGCAAGATGCCGCTCCCACGAAAGAAACTGCCCCATCAGCGGATCACGAGCACCGGGATCTTTGAGTGCGTCAACACCTTCTGGGTTTCGCTGCCGAGCAGCAGCCCTTTGACCCCGCGCCGGCCGTGCGAGGCCATCACGATGAGGTCGCACTTCCGGGCTTCCGCCGCCGCGATGATGGCCTCATGGGGCTGGTCGCTGATCTCGCCGAGGGTATCGCACGCCACCCCGGCTTCCTTGGCCATCGCCTCGATCACCGCGAGGTAGTTCTCGCCGGCCGCCTGATACTGGCGGGCCGTGCGCTCCTTGACCTCGGGCGGGAGTTCCGTCTCATAGGTGTAATAGCGCACCTCGGGCGTCACGTAGATGCCGGTCAC
Source organism: Hyphomicrobium sp. (assembly GCA_025458125.1). Lineage (GTDB taxonomy): Bacteria > Pseudomonadota > Alphaproteobacteria > Rhizobiales > Hyphomicrobiaceae > JAGVSR01. The sequence goes on along the minus strand of JALOTA010000145.1, from coordinate 516 downwards.
CCTGGCATGAATGGCCTTGGCGAGTTGAATCCCCTGTCGAATGGCGACGCGCGACAGCTCCGAGCCGTCGGTCGCCAGCAGAAAATGCGTGAACATGGCAGGCTCCCTTGTTTCCGGTTGAAACTCCTCCGCCCGGCCGCAGCGCGCCACGCGGCCCGGGGACGCAGCGGGCGACTGTCCGCCGCGTCCCGGGCACTGCCGGACGGCGGCCTCAGTTCACCCGATCCCAGTTGGATTCGAAGGTGTTGTCGTGCAGGGAGTAGGCGTAGCCGAGCATCTTGCCGACTCCCGGCAGCTTGCCTTCCTGCACGCGCCAGTAGCAAAGGTAGACGGCCGGCATGGCGCGGAACTCCCCGGTATCGGGATCATCGCTGGTATTGAGCCAGACTTCCTTTTTCTCGATGACCCGCCACGGCGTGCCGTACTTTCGGCTGCGCACGACGTCGCCGACCCTCGGCAGGTGCTTTTCGCGGATGACTTGATCGTGGGTTTCGAGCATGGACGCCTCCTTTCTGG
>JALOTA010000144.1 GCA_025458125.1 Hyphomicrobium sp. | reverse complement strand
GACGGACATGATCAATCCTCCAGTCTGTCGTTCGGAACTCGCGGCGGCGTCGCGAAGTCGAGCGTCTCTTGAGTGGACGCCTTCAGGCGCGGCATTCGCAGCAGGTGAAGAAATCTGCCGGGCCGCGGCAATGAGCAAAACCCCGCGAGAGGCCCTGCGCATACCGTCGGCTGGTGGCGCGCAACATTGACGATTGCTTAGGCGGTCACAATACCCGCCCGGAAGGATTTACGGCTCAAATGGGTGGGATTGAAACCGGACGGGGTTGGAATAGGACTGCCCGGACGGGTGGCCCAAAACCCACCCTCAGGACGTTTCCTGAAGCGGTGTGCGGCTCGTCTTCGACATGTAAAGAGCGACCGCCATCGCGCGGTTGTTCACGCCCAGTTTGTCGTAGAGATTCTTCAGGTGATATTTGACGGTATTGCGCGAGATGCCTATGCGCGATGCGATCTGAAGATTCGACCAGCCATTGGCGAGAGCCGCGAGCAGCTCTCGTTCGCGCGACGTCAGCATCTCTAGCGGGTCCTGGGACAGCGATTCCAGGTCGACGTAGGGAAAGCAAAGCCGTCCCCGCGCAACCCAAGAAATCGTGTCGAGCAGAAAACCGGCGGTTCGTCGCTTTTGGAAATAAAACCCCATGCGCCGGATTTTATGGTCTGGCGCAGAACATCCGAGACGGCTTCGCCCGTGTAGATGATGACGCGAGCGGGGATCTGGCGGCGTTTCAGGATCTCCAGAACATCGCCGCCGGTCATGTCGGGAAGCGACCAACCAATCAGCCCGATGTCCACCTGGCCCTCGGTGCAGGCCGCGATGAACGCGCCGCCCGTCGCCACCGTGTTGACCATCTCGAAGCGGCCATCGCGCGCAACGATTTCGGCAAGCCCGGTTCGCACGACCGGATTTTTGTCGGCAACGAGTATCCGCGGTTTCTGACCCGCTGTGCGTACGGGCGCGCCTGACGTGATCGGCATCATGGGAGATTTTCCTCCCCATACCGGGCGCTCAGGAAGCTGCGGATTCTTTCAGGATCGTTCGTCATCGAACTCATCATAGGGCAGACTCGCCGCGCCGCCCGGGTCTATTCTGACGTGCGGTTGACGAAATCGCCTTGCTGACACAAGCCAAGCCGGACCGCGCGTGCCCCCTGACGGAGCTTCCTGCGGCGCAAGCTACCCGAAATCGACGGTTTTTGGGAGTTCGTCGTCAGCCGAGTTGCCGTTGCTTCTTCAGACGCTGCGTGCGCATTTCGCGATCATAGAGGATCTCGCCTCCCGGCACGCGGATATCGCGGACCAGTTCCAACACGTGGCGGCGCGGGGGTGGCGTCGCGTACGTGACCGCAATGATCGCAGCGGTCGCCGCCGGCACGCCGACGACCGCCGCCAGCGCGCCCGGAATTGCCGCCGTGTCGGCCTGTCCTCCGGCGATGACCAGAACGGCGACGAAGAACCCGGTCAGCAGACCGGCCATGGCGCCGAACGCGTTCATCCGCTTCCACCAGATCGACAGCACAAGAACCGGAAACAGCGCCGACCCCCCGATGGCCAGCGCGGAGAGGACCAGAAGTAGCGGGTCGGTCGTCACGTAGGCTGCCAGCAGGATGCCGGAGGCGGCAGCAATCACGATGCCACCGCGCGCTGCATGCAGCCGGACGGGCCCATGAGGCGGGTCCCAGGTTCCTCCGAATGCCAGATCTTCCGACAGGATGTGGCCCAGCGCGGTCGTCGCGGCGCCGGCGGCGACGAGGCCGCCGGCCACGATCGCGGCAAGGGAAAGGTCGAGCACCACGGGGGGCAATTGGGCCGCCACCGGAAGGCTCATGAAGACGCTGTCACGCGCGAAACTGATGCTCTGCGCCGTGAATTGCGTGCCCGTCTCGGTGATGCTTGCAAACCCTCGTTTGGCGAGATCGGCCAGCCACGGAGGCACGATGGCCGGCCCCGGCCTGACGATGAGGTCCATCAGGTAGTCGCGGAGAAAAACGGCGATCGATGAGGCCGTCAAGACAGCGATGCCGAAGATGAAGGTCGCCCAGCCGAGCGTTTTGCGGGCCTCGTAGACACCGGGAGCTGCGGCCAGACGTGGCAGCAGCCAGGGTGCGGAGGCTACGCCCGCCATCACCGACAGCATCCCGAACACGAATGCCGCCGATCCCACCGCGCCGAACGGATCGGCGAAGCGCTTCAGGATGGGCTGCAGTTCGGGGCCGGGCAGGTCGAAGGCCATGAGCGGCGGCAGAATGATGGGAAGACCCTGAGCCGCTTCGTTGCGGCCGATGGCGCGCAAAACCGGTCCGTAGGTGAGTTGCGGCACGGGCATGGTGGTGACGATTGCGGCCACGACGATGACGGGAACCATCAAGGCCGTGAAGGCGGCAAGGCTTTGCGCCACGGCGCTCCAGGTCATCGAACGCATGCCTCCGGTCGCGCAGGTGGCTAAGAGGACCACAAAAAGGAGCAGGAAAACCTGCCCATGACGCCATCCTCCCAGCAAAACCGCAGCTTCGGCCGCAAAGCGCAGTTCAGCCGCCAGCACCATCAGCATCGGCACGCTGACAATGATAGCGGCGGCGAGCCTGAGCGGCCGGCTCTCGAAACGGCGGCCCAGATAACTGGCGATGGTGAAGGCCCCGAACTTGCGCAGGAATGGGGCCAGAAGCACGGCCATGATCACGAAGCCGGCGAGCGCTCCGATGGCGATGAACAGGGCGTCGAAACCGATCAGAAAAAACAGGCCTGTGAGCGCCACGATACCGGTGGCTCCGAGGGCGGCCATCGCGAGAACCAGGCCGTTGAAGAACGCGGGAACCCGGCGGCCGGCGGCAAAGAAGTCCAGCGGGTCGGATGCATGCGAGGCAATCCCGATCGCGCCATAGAGCCCGATGGGGCACAACAGCATGGCGATGCTGAGCATCGCCGGATCGACCCCGAGCCCATAGAGGATGAGGCTTACGAGCGCGATCGCGGCAAAGCCGCTGAGGAAAATCCCGAAATACGAACCTAGCCGCGGATTGACGGCGCGCGATGGAGAGAGGGTCGCCATGCCGGTCAGTTATCCTCGTGCGCGCCGTGCCAATGATCGATGGCATCCTGCTGGCGCACGAAACTCGCAACGGTGACGACCGCAATCAGAACGAGGCCGTGAGCGGCGAGAAGGTAGCCGAGCGGGAAGCCAAGAAACTTGTTGGAATTCAGCGCATCGGCATAGAGCGGCAGAATGATGATAACGGCCAGAAACGGCCCGAGACTGGCCATCATCTGCCACTTCGTGTGCCGCCAATAGGGCTTGCGTTCCCTGCGTTCGATCATGAGTCCCCCCTCGTGCCGGCCCGATCCACGCGGGATCGCGCCCGGTCAACGGCCTTTTCAGGACCGCCCGAGCCATCTGCGGGCAGGTTTCCGCCTTTTGTTTGGCCGGAAGCATCGGAAAGATGCCCGGACTGGACGCCGGCGGTGGATTGTCCAGACGGCAAAGGTTGCCTATCGTCCCGCGCTGCGAGTCGCCGCTTCACCGGGGCGATCGTCATGCTTTGCCCGCCGGCCTGATCACACGATGGCCGGCACACATTCGAGGGGAAGATCGCTATGGGTGTCATTCAAGAGTTCCGCGAGTTCGCGATGCGGGGCAACGTCGTCGACTTGGCGGTCGGCGTGATCATGGGCGCGTCGTTCGCGCCGATCGTTTCCACGCTCGTCGACAACATCATGATGCCGCCCATCGGTTACGCCATGGCCGGGGTCGACTTTTCATCGCTCGGCGTCACGTGATCAAGTTCCTGATCACGGCTTTTGCGATCTTCCTTCTCGTCAAGGCCATCAACTCGATGAAGAAGCCGGCCGCGGCCCCGGCCGCTCCCGAGCCCACGCAAACAGAAATCTATCTAAAGGAAATTCGCGACGCCCTGGTGGCCCGCAAATAACGGCGCGAGTTCGGGGCAACCCGGAGCGGAAACGCTCCGGGACTTCCCGGCGCAAACCGCCGTCGCGAAACCTTGTTTCCCGCGTCGCGGCTATGGTATCGGTGACGCTCCGGCGGGCGTAGTTCAATGGTAGAACGGCAGCTTCCCAAGCTGCATACGAGGGTTCGATTCCCTTCGCCCGCTCCAATTCTCCCTACGTCCGTTCGCAATCGAACGCGGCGGCTCGCCCCGTGTGCATCGTCTTGCGCCAGTGGAACGGCCGCACAGCGAGATCGATCAGCGCGCGATAGGCGGCGACGGAAATCATCATCCAGTAAATCGGCAGCAACACTGCCCCGGCGGCCAGCCGCGACCCGTGCCGCCGCTTGGCCGCGACAACCGTCAGCGCAATTCCAACGGCATAGGACACGGCCAGATTGACGACGCCGGTCCACCAGATCAGCGCGGGCCAGCCGTCCGGCGGCCACAGCGCCAGTTCACCAGTATGCAATTTCCATACGGCGTAGGCGTAGAACAGCGGGTGGATGAGTGCGGAGAGGATGACGCCGACCAGCAGCACATTGAATCCAATAAACCCGCGCGCGCCGAGTTCGTGCCAGAGGCGCCTGGGCTGTCGCAGGTGTACGAGTGACGTCTGCATCCATCCTTTCAGCCAACGCGTCCGTTGACCAAACCATGCGCGAAATGTCTGCGGTGCTTCCTCCCAGGTGACGGAGTCGAGCATCTTCACGTCCCAGCCCTGGCGCGCCAGCCTGACCCCCAGATCAGCATCTTCCGTGACGTTGTAGGGGTCCCAACCGCCCGACCGCTCGAGCGCCTCGCGCCGGAAGTGATTGGAGGTTCCGCCAAGCGGCAGCGGCAGTTTCAACCGCTCGACCGACGGCAGAAGCGCATCGAACAGCGCCGTGTATTCGAGCGCAAACTGGCGCGTTATCCAAGTGTTGCGCGCATTGTAGATGTTGAGCCGCGCCTGCAGGCAGCCGAGCGCGGCTCCTTCGTTCTGAAAGCGCTCGTACGCCAGACGCAATTGACCGGGTTCCGGCAGGTCCTCGGCATCGAACACCACCACGAACTCGCCCTGGGCCAGCGGCAATACATACATCAGTGCGCGCGGCTTGGTGCGTGGCTCGCCAGCGGGAACAGAGACGATTCTCATGCCGGGCCGGCCTTTGGCTGCAATCTCCAAGGCCCGGCGGGTGGACTGGTCCTCTGCTTCGGTGATGAAAACGATATCCCGTTTTTCGACCGGCCAATCCAGGCGATCCAACGCACCGGCCAAGGCCGAGGCCATATGTGCTTCGCGGTACAGCGGCACCAGGATCGAATAGACGGGCAGTTCGCCGTCCGGACGCGACGGCGGTTTCTCGGCGGCGAGTGCAGGACGAGCCGCGCTCGCAAATTGCCAAAGGGCGATGCCTCTCAGGAGTGCGACGCCAGCAAATGCCGGAGTCAGAAGAGCCATGATCGTGGTCATGGCCGCTTCGGCCGACGCGACGAAACAAACCGCAAAGCCAGCACTCACAAGGACCAGAACCACGCGCTGCCAGAGAGCCATCGGCATGGCCGCCGACAGGGCTGGCGAAGCGTTCCGAAGCGTATCCGGCCAGTCGGGCGCCGGGCCAACCGGCCGGGCTTCCCCCGTCCCCAGGGAAGTCTTCTGCTTTACAAAGGCGAGGTTTGACACGATCCAGTGTCCGCAGGACAACGGCAGCCTCAGGTTGGCCACCGATTATCGTCAGACTACGTCATAACTGGGAAATTGAACAGCTATGGACATGATGGCGAGATCCGCGCGCGGGGGCTTTTTACCGGTCGTGCGAAATGTTCTGCTCCTCAGCGGACTTCTTCTTGCCGTTGCCCTTGCGGCCCTGGCGCCGACTGCCGCGATTTCCCAGGAGAGCGCGACGGGCGAGGCGGCTGAGACACGCAGGGTCGTCGTCCGCTTCCTGACCGAAGGTGATTTCCCACCCTTCAACTATCTGGATGAAGACGGCGTGCTCAACGGGTTCAACGTCGATCTTGCGCGCGCGCTGTGCAACGAGATCGGGGCGGCATGCGATATTCGAGTGCGTCCCTGGGATGAACTTCTTGTCGCGCTGAAGCGGGG
>JALOTA010000143.1 GCA_025458125.1 Hyphomicrobium sp. | reverse complement strand
CGGCAGAATGCTGCGCGACTACCCAGCCCACCTGCGGCTCTACGATCTTCTGTTCTCCGGCCAGGACGATATCCGTCCGCTTCCTTTCGAGGACCGCCGCCTGCGGCTTCAGGATTGGCACGCGCGCGAACGCCCGCCGCTCACCGACTTGAGCGATCTGGTGCCCTTCACGTCGTTTTCCGAGCTGGAGGACCACTGGCGTGGTGCCCGCGAGGCCGGAATTGAAGGGCTGATGCTGAAGCGGCGGGCAAGTCCCTACCTTGCCGGCCGGCCCAAAGGTCATTGGTTCAAATGGAAGCGGGCAGCCCTCACGCTCGATTGCGTGCTGATGTACGCGCAGCGCGGTTCGGGGAAGCGCTCTTCGCTCTACTCCGACCTGACTTTTGGCGTCTGGCGCTCGCGTGAGGGAACGAGCGAGCGCGAACTGGTTCCGGTGGGCAAGGCGTACTCCGGCTTCACGGACGCCGAATTGCGCGAACTGGACCGGTTCATCCGCGCCAACACGGTCGAGACGTTCGGACCCGTGCGCGCGGTCGCTCAGCAACTGGTACTTGAAATCGCGTTCGATGCCGTTCAGCCTTCCACGCGGCACAAGTCCGGCGTGGCCATGCGCTTCCCGCGCATTCATCGCATCCGGTGGGACAAGCCGGCGGATGAGGCCGATACGTTGAAGACGGCCATGGCGTTGATCGGGTAGGGCAGGGCGAGCACGATGTTTGAGGGATGGACGCGAAGCCGCGCACAACACGAAAAGATCGAGATCGCCTATGTGACCGGCGGCAGCGGACCGCCGGTTCTGCTGCTTCACGGCTACCCGCAGACGCTCGCCATGTGGGCCCGCATCGGCCCCCTTCTTGCAGAGCGTTTCACCGTCGTTGCCGCGGACTTGCGCGGCTACGGTGACAGTTCCAAACCGCAATGTCTGCCCGACCGCTCGAACTACTCCTTCCGCGCAATGGCCTCAGATCAAGTGGCGCTGATGGCGGGCCTCGGATTTGAGCGATTCCACGTCATCGGCCACGATCGCGGCGGCCGTGTCGCCCACCGCATGGCGCTCGACCACCCCGGCTGCGTTCGGTCGCTGGCCGTCCTCGACATCGTGCCGACCTACGCCATGTTGATGGACACGACGCACAAGGTCGCTGCCGCCTACTGGCACTGGTATTTTCTTGCCCAGCCCGAACCGTTCCCCGAAAACTTGATCAGTCGCGATCCCGATTACTTTTATGAATTCTGCCTAGTGGGCTGGGGCAAAGTTCCCCTCGATGCTTTCGATCCCATTCAGCTGCAGGCCTACCGCACCGCATGGCGAAACCCGGCCTACATTCACGGCTCCTGCTCAGATTACCGCGCGGCACTCAGTGTTGATCTGGCCCACGACACCGCGGATATCGCGCGAAAGGTGACATGCCCGGCGCTCGCGTTCTGGGGAACCAACGGTCTCATGCATCAGCTTTTCGATATGGAGGCCGAATGGGAGAGGCGCTTGGCGAAGCCGCAGTTCGCGACGCTCCCCGGCGGCCACTTCTTTCCAGATCAGTTTCCCGAGGAGACGGCCGCTCGTCTGCTTCAGTTCCTCGACGCCGTGACGTGAGGGCTCAGCCGAGCCGCCGCCGGAACTCCTCGTATCCGTAGGAGCGGATAACCTCGTAGGTTCCGTTCTCGCGTAGGATGGAGAGATCAGGCAATGGAGTGCCGTTGAAGGTCGTATTCTTCACGAAGGAGTATTGCATCATATCGGTGAAGATCAGGCGGTCGCCCACCTTCAACCGCTCGGCGAACGAGTATTCCCCGATCACGTCGCCGGTCATGCACGTCTTTCCGCCGAGCACGTACGTGTGCGCAAGCTCGCCGGGCTTCTTCGCCCCTACGATGACGGGGGTATAAGGCACTTCGAGAACGTCCGGCATGTGTGTCGAAGCCGATGTGTCGAGAATTGCAATGTCCTTCTCGTTCCAGTGCAGGTCGAGAACGGTTGCAACGAGCCAGCCCGCGTTGACGACGAGCCCCGCGCCGGGCTCCAGGATCACCTCCACATCGAAAGCCCGCTTGAATTCCTGCAGCGCCATGATCAGCGGCTCGAGATTGTACCCAGGGCGGTTGATGAAATGTCCGCCTCCGAAGTTGACCGCCTTCACCTGCCGGATTTCATCAGCGAAGTTTTCCGCCACGTGCTGGATGAGGCCGGTCGAGCCCTCCTCGCGTGCTTCGCAAAGGGCGTGCGCATGGAGAATGTCCACCTCTCCCCACGCAATCCGCGCACACTCCTGCTTGGTGGTTCCGAACCGCGAGCCGGCGGCGCAGGGATCGTAAAGCGCACCGCCGAGTGTCGCCATCGAGTAGCCGGGGTTGACCCGCACGCCGACCTTGCGCCCGGCGGCTTTGGCCGTTCCGATGTATTTGGCGAGCTGACCCGGAGAGTTGAAATAAATGTGGTCGGCAATGCCGGCGAGGCGCTCCACCTCACCGGGTCCATAGGCCGGCGCATAGACGTGAACCTCCTTGCCGAACTCCTCCCGCCCAAGCCGCGCTTCGTACTCGCCGGACGCAGTCGTTCCATCGATCGTCTCGCGCATGAGGGGAAATGCGGCCGGCATGGCCCACGCCTTGGTGGCGAGCAGGACCTTGATCCCCGTCTCGCGTTTCAGGCGCGCGGCAGTTTCAAGATTCCGCTTGAGGCTCGCCTCATCCAGCACATAGGCCGGCGTGTGCATTGTGGCGGGCAGGTTGGGTGCGGGCATTGCTCGGAGAGCTCCAGAAAGAGGGGCAAGAGTTGGCGCTATATGGCATCCGCAAGCCGTTTGGTGAAGTGTTGCGGAAAAAGGCGCCGAGGCATCGGAGCGCAGAGCCGCTGTGGCACGCTCTCATGACCACCACCAAGCTGGGTTGGCAGCATCAATTTGCGATCGTCACCTCGAAATTGCGGCGGCTTGTTTCGCCCGAAGGCAGCCGCGCCTCGATGGTAAAGCGATCTGTTCCGGCCGCCCCTTCGCGCGCCGTGTAATAAACGCCGGTACCGGTGACGGAGCGGCCAGCACAGGTGCCCACCGCTGAAGCTGCAATGGTGGTCTCCTGCCCCGGCCGCAATGAGATGTCACCCTGAGCCGGCGGAGTGAGCACGGTCACCAATGGCGGAGCGACCGCTGCGCAATTACTGTCCCACCCCGCGAAGACGAAGACCCGCGCCGGGCGGCCCGCAACAACGGGGGCCGTTCTTGTTGCTGCATCCTGTGTGGGTATATCCGCCGTTGCGACCGCTGTGGACGTCGGCGGGGGGGTACATGCAGCCATCAGTGCAGGTACGAGCACCGCAACGGTTCGGAGAATGATCGTCATGACAGTCCGTTTTTGAGCGATGTCACGAGAGGCCTGCGACGTGTCGCATGTTGCCATGGACCCGGCATCCACACTACCGTCGCCATGCGAAAGCTAAGGAAAATCCATGCAAGAGCGATCATCGGGCGAACGACCTGCCGCGTCGGCAACTGCGCCGGCCGCGCGAGTGCCGCATCTCGTGCGCTTCCTCGGCCTGCACATGGCGAGCGGATTGGCCGTCGGTGTCGTGATCGCCTCGCTGATGATTTTGTCGAACCTCGCCGGACTGAA
>JALOTA010000142.1 GCA_025458125.1 Hyphomicrobium sp. | reverse complement strand
GACGCCGGAGGAAGTCGAGGCGCGCGTCATTACCCCGTTGGAATTGGAACTGCTCGGTATCCCGCGCCAGACGATCCTGAGATCAGCCGCAAAGTACGCGATCGCCGACGTTACGCTCGACTTCGAAGACGGAACCGACATCTATTGGGCACGCCAACAGGTGTCAGAACGGCTCGCCGCGGTCCAGGCCGATTTGCCTCAGAACGTCAGCGGTGGATTGGCGCCGGTGTCGACGCCACTGTCCGATGTCTTCATGTTCACGATCGAAGGCGGCAACTTGAGCCTCGAAGAACGGCGCAGCCTTTTGGACTGGACGATCCGCCCCGCGTTGCGCACGATCCCAGGAGTGGCGGACGTCAACGCGCTTGGCGGGTATGTCCGCACCTTTGAGGTACTGCCCGATGGGGCCAAGCTCGCAGCGGCGGGCCTAGGGGTGACCGATCTCATACGATTGATCGAGGCCAACAACCGCAACGATGGCGCGGGACGCGTGTCGGAAGGCGAGAAGGCGCTCGTCGTGCGGGCGGAGGGCGCCATTCAGACGCCCGGTGATCTGGCTGAAATCGTCTTGAAAACCGTCAACGGCCGTGTTCTCCGGCTCGGAGACGTGGCAGTCGTTCAGATCGGAAGTCTCACGCGTTACGGGGCGGTCACCCAGAACGGAACCGGAGAGGCCGTACAGGGGCTCGTCTTGTCCTTGCGCGGGGCCGATGCGAGCCAACTCATTTTTGCAATTCAAAAGAAGCTTGAAGAATTGAAGACGGCACTTCCCGAGGGGGTGCGGCTGGATGTGTTCTACGACCGCTCGCATCTCATCCAGGAAGCGGTCGGCACCGTGACGAAGGCGCTCCTCGAAGCGACCGTTCTGGTGGTCGTGCTTCTGCTCGCCTTCCTCGGCAATCTGCGGGCCGCCATCGTCGTTGCAGTCACACTTCCCTTTGCCGCGCTTGTCACGTTTGCCATGATGCGCGTGTTCGGCATGTCGGCCAACCTCATGAGCCTCGGTGGATTAGCCATTGCCATCGGTCTCATCGTTGATGCTGCGGTCGTCGTTGTGGAGAATACCGTCGAACGCATCCACGAGGGCGGCCAAAGGCTCCCCATGCTCCATCTTGTCTACCGGGCAGCCAGCGAAGTAGCGACCCCCGTTACATCCGGCATCGTGATCATCTGCCTCGTTTTCCTCCCGCTGCTGTCGCTGCAAGGTCTGGAAGGCAAGCTCTTCAGTCCCGTCGCCTTGACGATCGTCTTCGCGCTTAGCGGATCGCTCATTTTGTCGCTCACACTCATTCCGGTTCTCTCCTCGCTGGCCCTCAAGGAAGGAGCGCACCAAGAGCCATGGCTCATGCGTCGGCTCACGGCGGCGTACAAACCCCTGCTCGCGGCCTGCCTCAACCGGCCTTTGCCCGTCTATCTGCTCGCAGCGGGCGGTCTGGTTGGAATGGTGGCGGCGTACGGGGCTATCGGAAAATCATTCATGCCAACCATGGACGAGGGTTCCGTCATCATGCAGGTGACGAAGCTGCCATCGATCAACCTCGATTCCAGTGTCGCCGGAGACCTGCTGATCCAGAGACGGCTGAAGGAGAAGGTTCCGGAAGTCGAACGCATCGTGGCGCGGGTGGGATCGGATGAACTCGGCCTCGACCCGATGGGGCTCAACGAGACTGACGCGTTCTTGGTCCTGAAGCCAAAAAGCGAATGGCGCGTTCCGGATAAAGAGTGGCTGATCGAGGAACTCCGCAAGGCTATGAGCGCCCTGCCTGGTTATGAATTTGCCTTCACCCAACCGATCGAGATGCGCACTTCGGAGATGCTGACCGGCGCGCGCGGAGACCTCGCGGTCAAGATTTTTGGGCCCGATCTCAAAGTCCTCTCGGACCTGGCCGGCCAGATTCAGACCGTGCTCTCGGGCGTCAGTGGCGCATCCGAAGTCTCGACTGTCGCCAACGATTCGGTCGATTACCTCCAGGTAAGCGTCGATCGGCTCGCGGTCGGGCGCACCGGTCTCGACGCCGCGCGTGTTCAGGATGAACTGCGGGCCATGGTCGAAGGAGCGGATGCCGGCATCGTACCAGAAAGCGGCCGCCGGACCCGCATCGTCATTCGTGGAAATGAAGCCGTTCGCACCTCGCCACAGGAATTTGAACGCATGCAGCTTGCCGCCGGAGACGGCGGGTTGGTGCGCGTCACGGACATCGCCAAGGTCGAACGTACGGCAGGACCGGTGAAAATCGAACGCGAGAACGCGTCCCGTTACGCCATGGTTCAGGCCTACGTCACCGGCCGCGATCTCGTCGGATACGTGGACGATGCGCAAAAGGCGGTGCTCGAAAAAGTCGAACTGCCTCCCGGCTATCGGCTCGTCTGGGGCGGCGAGTTCGAGAATCAGCGCCGCGCAGCCACCCGCCTTGCGATCGTCGTTCCTATCGCCATCATATCCATATTCGGTGTTCTCTTCGCAACGCTGCGCTCCGTCCGGCAATCGCTTCTCATCCTCGCCAACGTACCGTTTGCACTCGTGGGCGGGCTCCTCATGCTCCTGACTTCGGGAGAATACCTTTCGGTTCCCGCGTCCGTGGGCTTCATTGCCCTGCTTGGAATTGCTGTTCTGAACGGACTAGTGCTCGTCAGCCACTTCAACCAGCTTGTTGCCGAAGGGGCGCCCGTTTCAGATGCCGTGTTCAATGGCGCCGTGCGGCGGTTGCGGCCTGTGTTGATGACGGCCAGCATCGCGGCACTTGGGCTCGCCCCGCTGCTGTTCGCGACAGGACCGGGTTCTGAGATCCAGCGGCCCCTTGCCATCGTCGTGATTGGTGGGTTGGTGACCTCTACTGCCCTCACCTTGATCCTGCTGCCGATCCTTTATCGACGGTTCGGCGTCGGGGCTGAGCGCGGCTTGCCGCTCGACCAACGGAGTCCTTCGTGGAAACCACTCTCTGCAAACTCACCCTCGTCCTCCCTTCCGAAGCAGCCGAGCGCATCGCCGAACTGATGCTGGCGTCGGAACCGCCGATCAAAGGCTTCACGACTTGGCAGGCTGAGGGGCATGGCGAGAGCTTCGAGACCGCAAACAGTGCGGAGCGGGTTCGTGGCCGGGTTGCGCGCACCATGTTCCTGACCATTCTGGAGAAATCACGTGCTGCGGATCTAGTTGCAGAGATCAGCATGAAGGCGCCCATCGCTCACATGATTTACTGGACGGAGCCCGTGAGCGAATTCGGACGCATGACGAAGGAAGGTTGATGGATGACGTCCGCTCCGGGTCATGAACTTCCGCTGTCATCCGCACTCCGAGGTGCGCAACAATTCGATTTCAAGTTAACCTGTCCG
>JALOTA010000141.1 GCA_025458125.1 Hyphomicrobium sp. | reverse complement strand
GCAAAGCCGAAGTCGACACGATTGTTTATGAAAGGAAGCGCCCGATGACGGCCTTCCTCTGGAGAGGCGCGGCATGAAGTTCCTCGATCTCGCCAAGATTTATATCAAGGCCGGTGATGGCGGCAGCGGGTGCATCGGCTTCCGGCGCGAGAAATTCATCGAGTTCGGTGGACCAGACGGCGGCGACGGCGGCAAGGGCGGCGACGTGTGGATCGAGTGCGTGCAGAACCTCAACACGCTGATCGACTATCGCTATCAGCAGCACTTCAAGGCCGAACGCGGCGTCAATGGCATGGGCCGCAACCGCGCCGGCGCCAACGGCAAGGATATTACCATCAAGGTCCCGCCGGGAACGGAGGTCCTCGCTGAAGATCAGGACACCGTGATTGCCGACCTCGTTCACCCCGGCGACCGGTTCCTTCTGGCGCGCGGCGGAAACGGTGGCTTCGGTAATGCCCACTTCAAGAGCGCGACCAACCAGGCGCCGCGCCACGCCAACCCGGGGTTGCCCGGCGAGGAGCTGACGATCTGGCTTCGCCTGAAGCTGATTGCCGACGCCGGCCTTGTCGGTCTTCCCAACGCCGGCAAGTCGACGTTCCTGGCAACCGTATCAGCCGCCAAACCAAAGATCGCCGACTACCCCTTTACGACACTACATCCCAACCTCGGTGTTGTGCAGGTCGGTTCCGCCGATTTCGTGTTGGCCGACATTCCCGGATTGATCGAAGGAGCGCACGAAGGAGCCGGCCTCGGCGACCGCTTCCTCGGTCACGTGGAACGATGCCGTGTTCTGCTTCACCTTGTGGACGCGACGTCTGAAAATGTCGCCGAGGACTACCGGGTCGTGCGGCGCGAACTCAAAGCCTACAGCCCGGAACTCGCGAGGAAGAAAGAGATCGTGGCGCTGTCCAAGTGTGACGCCATTGACGATGCCACCCTCGCCCAGCGCTTCGAAGACCTGAAGAAAGCGGCCCGGAAAAAGCCGATGGCCCTCTCGGCTGTATCCGGACAGGGCGTGCGCGATGCGCTGTTTGCCCTGGCGCGAGAGATCGGCAAAAAAGATGCCGAAGATTCTGATGGCAGCGGCGACGCCAGCGAACCCTGGCAGCCGTGAGCAGCAAAGCAACGCAGCGAAGCCAGCGCTACGCTTGGTCGGTCGTTCTCACTATTTCTAGTGACGCGCGCTGACGTTGAACCCAGTCCGCTCAAGTATATCCTGCTTCGGATCATAGTTATGTGAGTTGATTTCGAAGAAGCCGAGCAGCGTCGAAAATACATTGTCCTGCGACCATTGCCGCTGACTGCGCTCCGCGAGTGATGACTGCACAACATCGCGCTTCATGCCTTCTCCGAGCCACATGACCGCCGGGACGTGCTTCTGGGCCTCGGGCGCAAGCGCATAAGGCGCCCCGTGCAGGTATAAGCCGAATTCACCGAGCGACTCGCCATGGTCGCTGAGATAGAACATCGCCGTCTCGAAATTAGCGTCGTTGGCCTTCAACAGCAGGATGACCTTCGAAAGAAAGTGATCCGTATAGAGGATCGCGTTGTCGTACGTATTGATGAGCTGCTCGGACGTGCACGAACCCAGATCGCTCGTGGCACAAACCGGCGTGAAGCGTTCGAACTCCTTCGGATAACGCTTATAGTACGCCGGCCCATGGTTCCCCATCTGATGCAGCACGATCAGGATATCGCCGGTCTGCTTGTCGATGTAGTCCTGAAGCCCGGCCAGCATCCCCTCGTCCCGGCATTCTCCATCTTCGCAAATCGGATTGCGCGCCGGAGATTTGAAATCTTCGTAAGTCACGCGATCCGCGACGCCCTTCGAACTTGAGTTGTTATCCCGCCAGAGGACGCTCACTCCAGTCCGGGCCAGCACATCGAGCACGTTGTCCCGGTGGACCGCGGCTTCGGTATCGAAGTTGGCCCTGCCCAGATCCGAAAACATGCAGGGCACGGCAACGGCGGTCGATGTTCCGCACGCCCCGAACTTCGCGAAATTGAGGACCTTTTCCTTTCGCAGAGAGGGCGTGGTATCGCGCACATAACCATTCAGGCCCCAATGATCGGCGCGCACGGTTTCGCCGACCACCATGATAACGAGCTCGCGCTGCGGATGGGCTGTTCGCACCGCGTCCTGTCCGATGACAACGTGGACATCGTGCGCCGCGCGCGATCCGTGCATGAAATGCCTGAACGCGGACACCAGCGGATAGCTGGGAATGAGCCGACCGGTGACCTCCGGATGCTGCCGCAGCAGCCCCGCATAGTGCCCACCGAACGCCAGCCCTGAAACCGCCAGCACGGCCAGCGCGACCCCCGCGAGTTTCAGCCGCGCGATTGTCTCGGCCTTCCAGTCCGGAAAGACCAGATTCGACCGCCACACCGCAATCGACGGAAGGACACCGAAAACGGCGACCCAGATCAACAGCGCGGGCGTCACGAGATCGAACGCTTCTGCGCTATCTGTCTGCAGCGCATTGGCGATCATCTGCCGGTCGAACACCGTACCGTAGGCGTGCGCGAAATAGGCAAAACCGGCGCTCGCCATGACAAACAGAATGAGCACTGGTTTTACCAGCATGCGATGGCAGAGCAGCGATAGGAGCAGCACGAAGAACGCAACCACCGACAGGAAGAGAGAAGCGTGAAAGGGCCAGGCGGTTGCGCCGTTTCCGAACGCCGCGATGGCAGCGGAAAAGAACGCCGTGTTGGCCGATACCGCAATGAACATCGCCACGGCCAGAATGAGTTCACCGCTGGTGACGCTGCGATTGAAGAAAGTGTATCTCAGTCTGCCGATCAAGTCTGGTCTCTCCCCCGCGAGCGGCGTTTTGCATGTTGTGTTCGTCACGACTTGGAGGCGAAAGTTGGGCATCGAACCGAAGGCTTCTGCCCCGAAGCGGATCAGCCCCATCGCTCCTTGCGAAGCGAGCCCAATCAAATCTTACGGAATGAGAACGAGCGCGCCGGATACGTTGCCGGCGCGAAGCCGATCGAGTGCGGCATTCGCCTCCGAAAGCGGCAGAGCCTCTACATGGGTCTTGATGCTCATCTCCGCCGTGATCGACAGAAATTCGCGGGCATCTTGCCGCGTCAGGTTTGCAACCGATTGCAGCCGCCGTTCGCCCCAGAGGATGGCATAGGGCATCGGCGGAATTTCGCTCATGTGGATTCCCCCGAGAACGACGGTGCCACCCTTCTCCACGGCCTTGAGAGCAATTGGAACGAGCGGGCCCACTGGCGCGAAGATGATGGCGGCGTCGAGCCGCTCGGGTGCCGCCTCGTCCGATCCGCCGGTCCACACCGCGCCCAGAGATCGCGCCAGATCCTGAGCCGCACGGTCCTGCGGGCGCGTGAAGGCGAAGACCTCCCGCCCCTGCTCGACCGCCACCTGCGAAATGATATGGGCAGCC
>JALOTA010000081.1 GCA_025458125.1 Hyphomicrobium sp. | reverse complement strand
GCGCTCGGTTTGCAGGAATTTCGCAAGCCCCGCAGCGTTGGGAAAATCGTTCTTGCGGAAAGAGACCACGGCGCCCTTGGGTCCGGCATCGACTTTGGCGATGTTGGCGGCGCGGCACAGCCCCTTGATCTCCATGACGTCGAACAGATAGCGGACCTCATCGGGCAGATCGCCGAAGCGATCGACGAGTTCAGCCGCGAAGCCATCGATCTCGGCGCGGCTTTCCAGAGACGACAACCGCCGGTACAGGCCGAGGCGAAGCTGCAGGTCGGCGACGTAGGCCTCCGGAATGAGCACGGGCATACCGAGTGCGATTTCAGGGCTCCACTTGTCCTGCGCCTCGGCGAGATCGCCGCCCTTCATGGCAGCCACCGCCTCTTCCAGCATCGACTGGTAGAGTTCGAAGCCGACTTCGCGGATGTGGCCCGACTGTTCCTCGCCGAGCAGGTTGCCGGCGCCGCGAATATCGAGGTCGTGGGAGGCGAGCGAGAACCCGGCGCCCAGCGTGTCGAGCGATTGCAGAACCTTGAGCCGCTTGTCGGCGCCCTCGGTGAGCACGCGGTTGGGCGGCGTCGTGAAATAGGCGTAGGCGCGGCGCTTGGAACGTCCGACGCGGCCGCGCAGCTGATAGAGGGCGGCAAGGCCGAACATGTCCGCGCGATGCACGATCAACGTGTTCGCATTGGGTACGTCGAGGCCGGACTCGACGATCGCCGTGGAGAGCAGGATGTCGTACTGGCCTTCGTAGAAGGCGGTCATCACGTCTTCGAGTTCGGTCGGCGTCAGCTGTCCGTGGGCGCGGGCGACCTTCAGTTCCGGCACGACTTCGCGCAGGAATTCGGCCACTTCGTCGAGATCGGCGATGCGCGGGACGACATAGAAACTCTGGCCGCCGCGGGCCCGTTCGCGTTTCAGGGCATCGGCCAGGATGACGGGATCGAACGGCGATATGAACGTGCGAACCGCGAGACGGTCCACGGGCGGCGTCGTGATCAGCGACAATTCCCGCACGCCAGTCAGCGCCAATTGCAGCGTGCGCGGGATCGGCGTGGCCGACAGCGTCAGGACATGGACGTCCTCGCGCAGCTTCTTCAGGCGCTCCTTGTGGGTCACGCCGAAGTGCTGTTCCTCGTCAACGATGATGAGGCCGAGCCGCGCAAATTCGATCGCCTTGCCTAGAAGCGCGTGGGTGCCGACGACAATATCTATCGTGCCTGCCTTCAGGCCGGCCTTCACGTCGGCGAGATCCTTGGCCGACACGAGGCGGGAGGCTTGCGCCACCTTCACCGGCAAGCCCTGGAAGCGCTCGGAGAAGGTCTTGAAATGCTGGCGCGCGAGAAGCGTGGTCGGCACCACAACGGCGACTTGCAGTCCATTGAGCGCGGCGACGAAGGCGGCCCGCAGCGCGACTTCCGTCTTGCCGAAGCCGACATCGCCGCACACGAGCCGGTCCATGGGACGGCCGGCCGCGAGATCGCCCAGCACGGCGTCGATGCTCTGGGCCTGATCCTCGGTTTCCTCGTAGGGGAAGCGCGCGACGAATTCGTCCCAGGCTCCGGCCGGGGGGGCAACGGCCGGCGCTTCCTTCAACTGGCGCAGAGCGGCGATCTTGATCAGTTCGCCGGCGATCTCGCGCAACCGGTTCTTGAGGCGTGCCTTACGCGACTGCCATGCGCCGCCACCCAGGCGGTCGAGCTGCCCGTCGCCCTCGTCGGAGCCGTAGCGCGACAGCAGTTCGATGTTTTCGACGGGCAGGTAGAGCTTGTCGCCGCCGGCGTAGACCAGTTCCAGGCAATCATGCGGGGCGCCTAGCGCCGTGATCGTCTTCAAACCCGCGAACCGGCCGATGCCGTGGTCGGCGTGGACGACGAGATCGCCGACGGAGAGGCTGGTGGCTTGCCGATGACCGCGAGCGTCGGCGTCTCGAAACCTTCCTCGATGCCGAGCACGCCGAGAGCCGTGACATCGCCGGGGAGCGCCAGCGCCTCGTCGTAGCTTTCGACTTTGCGAATATCGCGCAGACCGTGTTCCGTCAGGAGGTGGCTCAATCTTTCGCGCGCGCCGGGTGTCCACGATACCACGATGACCCGCCGCTTCCCGATCTGCAGCGCGCGAATATGGTCGACGACGGCGTCGAAAACGTTGACGTCGGGATTCTGCCGTTCGAGCGCAAAGGTCTTGCCCTTGCGGGCCTGCATCGACCGCACCTGCGGGCCTTCCGCCTGCTCAAACGCCGAAAGACGGACGATCGAGTGATCACGGAGCGAACCCGCCCAGGACGTCGCATCGAGGAACAACTGCTCCGGCGGGACCGGCTTGTACGGCTCGGCTCCGAAGGTCTTGCTCTCGAGCCCCTCGACGCGGGCCTCGTAGTGTTCGCCGATCTGCTCGAATCGGGCTTTGACGACATCTTCGGCGCCGTGATCGAAGGAGATCTTCACGCCGGGCACGTAGTCGAACAGCGTCTCCAGCTTCTCGTGATAGAACGGCAGCCAGTGTTCCTGGCCCTGGAATCGCCGGCCGGCGCTGACCGCTTCGTAAAGCGGATCGTCGCCCGTGGCGCCGCCGAACAATTCGACGTAGCGGCGGCGGAAGAGTGCGATGGCAGGTTCGCCGAAAGCGACTTCCGACACCGGCATCAGCACGACCTTGGCGACGGGCTTCAACGAACGCTGGGTTTCGATATCGAACGACTTGATGGATTCGATGGTGTCGCCGAAGAAATCGAGGCGGACGGGCGTCTGCCGCCCGGGCGAGAAGAGGTCGAGGATTCCGCCGCGAACGGCGAATTCGCCCGGCTCCATCACCGTGGATGAGCGCGTGTAGCCGGCAAGCGACAAACGGCGTGTCAGTTCGCCCATGTCGATGCGCTGGCCGGGCGCCATGATCTTCATGGCGTTCTTGATGAAGAGCCGTGGCGGCGACGATGGCCGGTTCCTTGCGCCCGCCGTGGGCGAGCTTGGCCAGCGCGGTGATACGCTTTGCGACAATGTCGGTATTGGGGCCGACGCGGTCATAGGGAACCGTGTCCCAGGCCGGAAAGGCGATGACCTTGACCTTGGGGGCGAAGAATTTCAGGGCGTTGGCGATTTCCTCGGCGCGCCGGTCGTCGCGCGCGACGTGCAGATGCAGTCCGGCCCCCGCGTCGCCCGCCGCCTCATGCACGAGGTTCGTCAGCACCAGCGCATCGAGCCCTTCTGGAACGCCACACAGGATGGTGTCGTACTTGGCGGTCATTCAGATCCGTTGTCCCGCTTCATTGGCGTCAGGCCGACGGCATGCCGTGAAAGGCCCGCACGGCATTGACGATGTCGGCGTAGGGCACGTCCCCGGCGGCGCCGGGCGCGAGCAACAGGGCCTGCAGCTCGGTTTCCTGGCGGGTCAGAAACTCTTCGAACCGGGTCAGTTCGGCTGCGTCCATATCATTGAGGCGAGCCGCGGCATAAGACCCGATCAGGATATCGAGTTCCTTGGTGCCGCGATGCGTGGCGCGCCACAGCGCGCGGCGGCGCCGGGTGGTCAGATCGATGTTCGGAGAGGCTTTTTCCATGGCCGCGGCGGCAGTCCTTAGGGGAATTCTGGCAAGACGGCTTGACGCTTCCGGGCCGAGCCGGTTTCCTCCCGGCTCACGGGCGAGGCCGTGCCCTGGCTGCGGCGGAAGCGGTTCTATAGCCTTGGCGCCCGCTTCCGGCTAGACCCGGAAGTCTGCGCTCCCGGCCGACGATGAAATGCCGCAAGGACGACGGCTTTTCAGCTCATTGAAGAGGCATTCGCAGCCTGATGCGGCCGAACGACCTGACCCCCCTGTTCGCTCCTGTCGAGACGCTGAAAGGCATCGGGCCGCGGCTGGCCGTTCTGATGAAGAAGGCGCTGCGACTGCCGCCGGGTGTCCGCGAGCCCCGGGTCCTCGATCTTCTCTGGCACATGCCGACGGGCGTGGTGGACCGGCGCGCCGAGCCGTCGGTCGCGGACGCCGTGCCCGGGGCGATCGTGACACTCAAGGTGCGCGTGCTGAAGCACAAGGTGCCACCGCGCGGCAACTCCAAGGTCCCCTACCGGGTGACGACGGAGGACGACACCGGGCGGCTGGAACTGGTGTTCTTCCGCGCCGAGCCGTCGTTCGTGGAGCGGCAGCTTCCCGTCGGGGAGATCCGCTACGTCTCGGGCCGCGCCGAACGCTATGGCGATACCCTGCAGATGCCGCATCCCGACTATATCGTGCCGGAGGACAGGCGGGCGGACCTGCCGCTTCTCGAACCGGTCTATCCCCTTACCGCCGGGCTCACGGCCAAGGTCGTCCTGAAAGCCGTGCGTCAAGCGGTGGACCGCGTGCCTGAGCTTGCCGAGTGGCAGGATGCGGCGTGGTTGAAGCAGCGGGCATGGCCGAGCTTTGCCGATAGCGTGCGCGGCGTCCACGTGCCGGGGGATGCCGGCGACGTGTCGCCGTCGTCGATCTACTGGCAGCGGCTCGCCTACGACGAACTACTCGCCAATCAGTTGGCGCTGGGCATCGTGCGGCAGAGCTTCAAGGCGCAGCGTGGGCGGCCGGTGCGTGGCGACGGACGGTTTCGCGAGAAGATCGTCGCCGCCCTTCCCTTCGCTCTGACGAATTCCCAGAAAGCGGCGCTTGGGGACATCGCCGGCGACATGTCGGCTCCGCACCGCATGTTGCGTCTGCTGCAGGGCGATGTCGGGTCGGGTAAGACCGTCGTGGCACTGATGGCCATGGCGATTGCGGTCGAGGCCGGCGCGCAGGCCGCTTTGATGGCGCCGACCGAAGTTCTGGCGCGGCAGCACCTTGAAACCATCGCTCCTCTGGCCGAGTCGGCGGGCCTCAGGGTCGGGCTGCTCACCGGACGCGAGAAGGGCCGGCCGCGCGAGCATCTGCTCGAGGCTCTCAAACACGGCGAGATCGACATTCTCATCGGAACACATGCATTGTTTCAGGACGACGTCGTGTTCCGCGATCTGGCCTTCGCCGTGATCGACGAGCAGCACAGGTTCGGCGTGCATCAGCGCCTCGCGTTGCAGATGAAGGGCGGCGAAGGCGGCGCCAACATGCTGGTGATGACGGCGACGCCGATCCCGCGCACGCTCCTCATGACGCACTATGGCGATCTCGACGTTTCCAAGCTCACGGAAAAGCCGGCCGGCCGCAAGCCGATCGTGACCCGCGCCGTCCCGACGGAGGCGATGGAAAGGCTCATCGAGCGAATCCGCATCCAATTGCAGGAGGGCGCGCAGGTCTACTGGGTGTGTCCGCTGATCGAAAGCTCGGACGTGAGCGAACTTGCTGCCGCGGAGGAGCGGCACGCCCACCTGCGGCAGATCTTCGGCGAAGGCGTGGGGCTTCTGCACGGCGGCATGGCATCTTCGGAAAAAGACGCCACCATGGCCGCGTTCGCCCGCAACGAATTGCAGATCCTGGTCGCGACCACCGTGATCGAGGTCGGCGTGAACGTCCCCAACGCGAACATCATGGTCATCGAACACGCCGAGAGGTTCGGCCTTGCCCAGTTGCACCAGTTGAGGGGACGCGTGGGACGCGGATCGCGCGAGAGCTTCTGCATGCTGCTTTACGCCCAGCCCCTCGGCGAGACGGCGAAACAACGTCTAGAGATGATGGAGGCCACCGAGGACGGCTTTCTGATCGCCGAGAAGGATCTGGAACTGAGGGGCGGCGGAGAAGTTCTGGGGGCGCGGCAGAGCGGACTGCCGGAATTCCGCGTGGCCGATGTGCCGGGTTTCACCACGCTGCTCGCGACCGCGCGGGACGATGCCCGGCTGATCCTCGAGCGCGACCCGGCGCTCACCACGGCCCGGGGACGGGCCTTGCGGACGCTGCTCTATCTGTTCGAATGCGACGAGGCCGTGCGCCTGTTCCGGGCCGCCTAATCGGCCGGCTTGGCGCTTTCGGCGATCTTGCGCAGTCGCGCCACCTGCTGATCGGGCGTGACCATGCCGCCCGAGATGACGATCTTGGCGGCATCTTCCACCGTCATCTTCAGGAAGATCACTTCACGCCGCGGCACGAAGCACACGAAACCCGTCGGCGGGACAATGCCGGTCGGCATGAAGACGGCCACGAGATCGCTTTCGCCGCCGGGCTTGGCCGCCGCGATCTCGCCGCCCGCCTCGCCGGTGACGAAGACGAGCGACCACAGGCCTTTCGACGGAAACTCGATCAACCCGACTTTCTGAAACGCGCGCTTTGATTCCGTCGCCGTGACCGCGCTCTCGAAGATCTGCTTCAAGGCCCTGTAGACGTTGCGCACGATCGGCATCCGGTCGAGCACGATCTCGCCGCCCGAGATGAGAGAGCGGCCGAGCAGGTTGGCGCCGAAGAACCCGATCACCGTCAGTCCGATGAAGCCGAACAGCACGCCGATGCCCGGGATGGCGAACGGCAGATAGGTCTCGGGGAGGTAGATCGAAGGGATGAGCGGCTTCACATAGTCGTCGGCGAACTCGATGAACCACTTGATGAGGTACACCGTGACCGCCAAGGGACCGACGATAATGATACCGGCGAGGAAGTAGTTACGCAGCCGCGCGCCGAGACGCAGCGAAACCTCGGGGTCTTCATGGGCAAGCCGCTTCAAGCCTTCGGCCAGCACGGCCTCGCCTTCAGCCTGAGACGGCACCGGATCTCGCGGTGGGGATTCGCGGCTCATGGCGTGATCGTGCGACGCATGGCCCACAACGTCAACGCCCCGGGGCCGGGTGCCGGCTACTTCGTGACGACGAGGCAGTCGTAACCCTTTGGCTTCAAGGCCGTACAGAATTGTCCCGGCTCGGCGGCGCTGGCATAGGGGCCGACCTGCACGCGATAGAAGGTATTGTTGCCGAAAGTGACTTCGTCGATCGCCGCCGTCGCCACGCCGATTTCGGCCGCGTGCTGGGCGCGGAGTGCCGCCGTGATGCTCTCGGCTTCTTCACGCGACCGTACGATGCTGACCTGCAGGCGGTACTTGCCGGCCCCCTTGGCGCGCGGCCTGTCGGCGGCGGCAACTTTCTTGCGTTCCTCGGGCATGGCGGCCGGGGCGACGGACGCGGCTGCCGGCGGCGCGCCGGGTCCGGTGGTCGTTGCCTGCCAGCCGGTTGCGGGTACCGGCGGGACCGGCGCACCGGTACCGTTGGAGGACGATGGCGCGGCTGCGGTGTCGACACCGGCGGTCGCGACTTCAGCGGACGGCTCGGCCGTTGCGCTGCCCGCATTTCCACCGAACATGTTGCTGAAGAAGCCGGTCACGGAACTGCCCGCGTTGCTGATGGCATCGCCCACGCCCGCCATCGGAGCCGCGGCCGGCGAGGCGGAGGCGTCGCCCTGCGGCATGGCCGACAGCGACGGCGCGTCGGGCGAGGATAGCGTGGCGTAGCCACCGGCCGGCGTCGACAGATCGGGCACGGAGGCTTCAGCGGCGTTTTTCGCACTCGTGGCCGACCACGACGACGTGGCGCTGTCGGCAACGGCAGGAGCTGCGGGAGCGACAGTTGCAGCCGGAGCCGGACCCGGTTGCGGTGCGGCCGTTGCCACTGCCGCGGACGAAGGCGACGGCGCGGCGGCAGGCGCGTCGAGCGGCGCGGCGCCGATCGGGGTGGCACTGCCAAGACCTGCTTCGGTATAGGCCCCCTGGCGCTGATCCATGGCCGCGGCGCGATCGGCATCGCCGAGGCCGTTCTTCAACCAGACCGCCGACGTCAGATCTGAAATCGCCTGGGCTGACTTGCCCGTCTTGCGGTAGGCGACACCGCGATAATAAAGCGCCTTCGCCATCTGCTGGCTGGATAGCCCGCCGAGAGACAGAGCGTTGGAGAGCGACTGGATGGCCGGGCCGTACTTGCCCGCCTCGAAGGCCTTGGCGCCGGCTTCGTAGGATTTGACGCCGGTCGCGGCCGGTTTCTTTTCCGCCGGCGGGGCCGCGGGGACGTTCTGAGCAAGCGCAAGCGACGGCGCGGCAAGAGCCACGGCCGCACCCACGGCAGCGCAGATCAACGTCTTGGCGTGCATACGTCCTGTCATCCTCCGAGCACGGCTGAGCACTCGGATCAAAACCTCAGGCCGCCATTGTCTATGTCAAGCCTGCCGGGGTGGCAATTGTGGGGCAATGCGGCGGCAACGGATGGTCCGGCTGTTTAGCGTTAACTCCCCGTTGCGTTACTCGACCGTCACGGATTTGGCCAGGTTGCGGGGCTGGTCCACGTCGGTGCCCATGAACACTGCCGTGTGATAGGCGATGAGTTGGATCGGCACGGCGTAAAGCAGCGGATTGGCGAAGTCGTGCCCCTTGGGCACTTTGATGTGGGCGACCAGCTTGCAGCCCGTCTTCTCGGGCGGGGCATCCGAAATCAGGATGATCTGCCCGCCGCGCGCGGCGACTTCCTGCATGTTGGATACGGTCTTCTCAAACAGGTCGTCGTCGGGAGCGACAACGATGACGGGGACCTGTTCATCGATCAGAGCGATCGGGCCGTGCTTGAGTTCGCCGGCCGCATAGCCCTCAGCGTGGATGTAGGAAATCTCTTTCAGTTTCAGCGCGCCTTCGAGAGCCAGCGGATAGTTGATGCCGCGTCCGAGAAACAGAACGTCGCGCGCCTTGGAGAGATACTGGGCAAGGTCTTCGTACTGCTGCTCGTTGTGCAGCATCGACGACATGAGGCGGGGCACCTCCATGAGCGCCTTGACCAGCTCGATCTCCTGTTGCTCCGGGATCGTCCCCCTGGCACGGCCAATGGCAATGGCGAGACAGGCCAGCGCGGAAAGCTGGCAGGAGAAGGCTTTCGTCGATGCAACGCCGATCTCCGGACCGGCCAGCGTCGGCAGCACGGCGTGGCTTTCGCGCGCGATGGTGGACGTTCGGACGTTGACGATCGACACGATGCGCTGGCCGCCCGCCTTGCAGTAACGCAGGGTCGCCAGAGTGTCGGCCGTCTCGCCCGACTGCGAGACGAAGACGGCCAGACCGCCCTCGACTAGCGGCGCCTCGCGGTAGCGAAATTCCGATGCGATATCGATTTCGACGGGCACCCGCGCGTAGCGTTCGATCCAGTATTTGCCGACCAGGCCCGCGTAGTAGGCCGTCCCGCAGGCAGAAATGGTGACGCGCGTGATCTTGGCCAAATCGATGCCGAGGTCGGGAAAGGCGATCGTGCCGGCGCCCATGTCGATATAATTTGCGAGGGTGTGGCTGACGACCTCGGGCTGCTCGTGGATTTCCTTCGCCATGAAGTGGCGATGGTTGCCCTTGTCGACGAGAAGCGAACTCGCCACCGACTTGATTTTAGGACGGTCGACCCGCGTGCCGTTCTCGTCATAGATCTCGACGGCCGAGCGCCGCATGACCGCCCAATCGCCCTCGTCGAGATAGGTGATCGTGTCTGTAAACGGCGCCAGCGCGATGGCGTCCGAGCCGAGGTAGACTTCGCCCTTTCCATAGCCGATGGCGAGCGGGCTGCCCTTGCGCGCGGCGATCATGAGATCGTCGTGCCCGGCAAAGAGGATGCCCAGTGCGAACGCACCCTGCAACCGGGCCAGCGCCGCTTTCGTCGCCGCGACGGGGTCGAGGCCCTTGTCCAGTTCGTCGGTGACCAGATGCACGACGGCTTCCGTGTCCGTGTCGGTCTCGAAGACGTGGCCGCGCGCCGTCAACTCGGCCTTCAGATCGCGGTAGTTCTCGATGATGCCGTTATGGACGACGCCGACCTTGGCGCTCATGTGCGGGTGGGCATTGCGCTCGGTCGGCCGGCCGTGTGTCGCCCAGCGGGTGTGGCCGATCCCGGCGTGACCGTTCAGCGGGTTCTCATGAAGGCGCAGTTCGAGATTGCGAAGCTTGCCCTCGGCGCGGCGGCGATCCAGCCGGCCGTCCTCGAGAGTGGCGATGCCGGCGCTGTCATAGCCGCGGTATTCCAGCCTGCGGAGCGCGTCGACGAGATCGATCGCGACCGGTTTGTTGGCCAGGATTCCGACGATTCCACACATGCTCGTGTTTCCCTTCGACCTGCCGATATCAATCGAATAAGCGGTGCGTCGCGGCGCGCCACAAATCAAAAGCTGTTTCCGAAATCCGGCGTCTCACCCTGTCTTGGCCGCCTTGCGCCGCGCCATCATGGACCGGAACTTGGCGGCCCAGCCGGGCCGTTCTTCCTGTTTCGAGCGTTCCAGCGCCAGGGCCTCCGCCGGCACGTCCTTGGTGATGACGCTCCCCGATCCGACATAGGCATCGCGGCCGATTTTTACCGGAGCGACGAGAGACGTGTTCGATCCAATGAAGGCGCCTTCCCCGATTTCGGTGCGATGTTTGAAGAAGCCGTCGTAATTGCAGAAGATCGTGCCGGCGCCGATGTTCACACGCGGCCCTATGCTGCCGTCCCCGACGTACGACAAGTGGTTGGCCTTGGCGCCGGTCCCCAGAACGGAATTCTTGATTTCGACAAAGTTGCCGATGCGCACTTTCGAACCGAGGTCCGTCCCAGGCCGGAGGCGCGCGAAGGGTCCCACTTCGGCGCCCGCGCCGATTCTGGCCCCCTCGAAATGACAGAATGCCTTGATCTCGGCCCCGTCAGCCACGGACACACCGCGACCGAAGACGACGTTCGGTTCGATGACGACATCCCGGCCGATCACGGTATCGAAACTGAAAAAGACCGTCTCGGGCGAAATGAGCGTGGCCCCGTCGAGCATGGCCTTGCGGCGTGCGCGGTCCTGCCAGAGCCCCTCTGCCTGGGCGAGCTGGACGCGGGAATTGACCCCCAGAACCTCATCTTCCGGGCAGCACACCACGGACGCGCGGATGCCATCGGCGCGGCCGATCGCGACGGCATCGGTGAGGTAGTATTCGGATTTGGCATTGGCATTTCCGATCCGCGACAGCATCGCCGAGAGGCTGGGCACGCGAAAGGCAAGTACGCCGGAGTTGCACAGCGTGACCCGCCGTTCCTCGGCGCTCGCATCCTTGTGCTCGCGAATCGCGATCAGGCTGCCGTCGGAAGCGGTGAGAAGGCGGCCGTAGCCGTCCGGGTCCGTGGCCTCGAAACCCAGAACCGCGATGCCTGCGCCTGCGTCGAGCGCCTGGCGAAGAGCCGCAACGGTCGAGGATTCGATGAGCGGCGTGTCCGCATAGAGAACGATGACGTCGCCGGCGTGAGCGTCCAGTGCCGTCCGCGCGGTCAGAACCGCATCGGCCGTCCCGGCCTGTGTCTGCTGCACGAAGACTTCGGCACCCGGCGCGTGACGGGCAATTTCCGCCGCCACATCGTCCATATCCGGTCCGATGACCACCGCCAGCTTAGCCGCGTCGATGCCTGCGGCCAGCCGCAGAACGTGGCCGAGCATCGACAGTCCGGCTACCTCATGCAGGACCTTCGGCCGCGCGGAGTTCATGCGCGTGCCCTTGCCGGCGGCGAGTATCACGATCAGCGGCGCAGAGGTGGCCATGGTCTCCTCTTCGATCCCCGGTGTGCTTGTTGTCGAGGTATGCTCAGCGCTTCTGCCACGGCGCACAAGGGTCTTTGGACTGGCGCCGGATCTGCCACCGGTCGGTAGCGCGGGCGCGTGCCGGTGGGAAGGCGACGCTTTGCACGGGTGACCCTGCCCGGATTCGCCGCGGTGCGTCACGCGCGCGGCCGGCGGCGGCCCGACGAAAACCGCCCCATCCGTTGCTTTCCGGCCCTCGTCCACAGGGTCGCCGGGCGGGGCCTCCCAGTCTCGTTGACCCTGCGCTCCGACTCGCAGCAGCAATCGGCAAAGTCGTTTTTTCTCAAGAGTTTCGGAGCTTTTGACGATGCACACGCCGTCTTTGCCGATCCCGCCGCCGCTGCCTCCGGGGACCACGCCGGGTGCGACCGGTTTTTCTCCTTCGCTCGATCCGGCGGAACGTTTCGATCCGCTCGCCCCGCCCGCTTTCGGTCCCGGTTTCGAGATGGCTCCTGCCCGGGTTGCACCGCCTGCTTCCGCCAATCCGCGGGGCCGTTTTTCCACCGGCACAGCCCTCTGGGGTGTCGCAGCGGCCACGGCCGTTGCCTACCTGTCGGTCGTCCTGTTCCGGCCGGATCTCGTCGCCCGCGTCGATCACAACACTCCGGCGGTGGCCGAGATCGAGGCTCTGCGCGGTGAGTTGGACACGCTGCGCCGGGACATGAGCGAAATCCGCACGTCGCTGATGGAGACGGCGTCCCAGCAGAAGGTGCTTTTTGAGAAAGTCGCGGATTTGAATTCCGCCGCCACGGTGCCTGCGGCGCAGACCGATGCGCCTCCCGCAGCCGTGCGGATCGACGGCACGCCCACTGCGGGCGCTGGCTCGCCGCGTGCCGAGGCCTCTCCGCAAGCTCCGGCCGCCAAGGTGGCGGATGCAAAAGTTCTCAATGCGAAGCCGTCTCTGGAGACGGGCAGCGTCAAGCCCGTGCCGCCAGCTGCCCCCGCTCCGGCCGCCAAGACGGCGGCTGCGGTGGAACCTCCGCCGTTCGAGGCCCCGGTGGTAACGCCGAGCTCCACGCCGGTTGGCGTTCAAATTGCATCGGGTAGTTCGCTCGACAGTCTGCGGCTCAGCTGGAACCTGCTGTCGGAGACGCACGCAGACAAGCTGAAGAGCCTGGAACCGCGCTATTCGCTTTCGGTCGACAACGGTGCCATCGTCTACAATCTGCTCGCCGGTCCGGTGAAGTCGGAGGCCGACGCGAAAAAAATGTGCAAGTCGCTGGCTGCGAAAGCCGTTCCCTGCAAAGTCGTCGGGGAATTCGGCGGCGCGTCTCTCTGACGGTCGCCAACCGCTTCTTTTAAAGGCCGCGCGGACGTGACCGCGCGGCTCTTGTTTTTTATATCTGCTCGCCGGGGCTCGTCAGCCATGCCTTGCGCTTCAGCCAGCGCCGCTCGATCTCACGGGCGATGATGCCGGTGGCATCGATCGGCGGGTAGGTCCATGCCGGCAGGCGATCGGGCACGTCCGGCAGGCGGCGCGTGGCGTGCAGGTCTTCAAGCCGGGCGTGAAATCGGTGGAACTTCGCCTTGCCGCCCGAGGGATGGAAGACGTACACCGGCCTGCCGGTGGCGCAGCATTCGCCGGTCATGTTCACGCTGTCGGCGGTGACGACAAAAGCGTCGGCATGCGCCAGAAACGCCGGATAGGGATTGTCGCCCGTGCCGTCCCACAGGATGCGCGGCGCGTTCCGGGTTGCCGCGTCGGTCACTTGCAGAAGACCGGGATGGGTCCGCCGCGACGGCGTGATCATGAAGGACGCGCCGAGGCGTGCCAGGGCCTGCAGGCTGGTGCTGAACCGGGCATCGTCGGCGGCGCTGAATTCGCTGAATTCATAAGACCCGTTCTTGCCGCCGAGCAGGACCGCGATGCGCGGCTGAGGCAGACCGGCCATCGATTGCGGCAGGCTTGCGCGCAGGTCTTTTATGCGTTCCGGGGAAAAACCATGCGGCGACGTCGGCGTGGTGAAGACGTTCGGACCGCGAAGCCGGTCGTGTTCCGGCACCCATATGAAGTCGGCTGTGCGCGCGCCGGTCTGTGGATCGAGCAGCACCACCGTATAGAGAGACGGCCCCACCCGGTGGCGCAGTTCGCGCAGATAGGGAATGGCGGCGCGGCCCGTCGCAATGGCCAGCGCCGGCCACGGCGGGCCGAATTCCGATCCCGGTTCGCCGACGCGCTGTCGCTTGGGAACCCGGCCCCACGGCGAGGTCAGTTTCTTCAAACCCGTCAGCGAGACGCGTGTCTGCGTGTCCATTCCGGCCTTGGCTTCGCTGATGATCCAGCAGCGGGCGCCTTCCAGGGGGCGCCCGATTTCCCGGCTAGGTTGGCTTTGTCGATGAGACGTCATGGGGCTGAGACTGAAAGCATTGCAAAGCCGGTGTCCAGCGGGCTGCGCCGCAAGCGCAGGTAATTTTATTTCCCTTCTGCTGTAACGGGCGACATAATCCAACCGCCTCCCCTGCTTCCAGCTATCTCATGACCCGCAAGCTCGATTCAACAGACTGGCGCATTCTCAAGGAACTGATGGCCGACGGCTCGCTGACCAATGTCGCGCTGGCCGAGAAAGTCGGGTTGTCGGCGCCGCCGTGCCTGCGCCGTGTCAGGGCACTCGAACAGTCCGGCGTGATCACGGGCTACACCGCGCTCGTCGACGAACGGTCCTTGGGCTTCGAGTTGACCGCGTTCGCGATGGTCGGACTGCACAATCAGTCGGAAGCCGATCTCAGGGCGTTCGAGAACCGCATTCTGAGCTGGCCGCTGGTGCGGGAGGCCTACATGCTGTCGGGCGAAAGCGACTTTATTCTAAAGTGCGTCGCGCGCGATCTCTCGACGTTTCAGGATTTCCTTCTGAAAGACCTGACGGCCGTCCCCAACGTGGCGAGCGTGAAAACGACGCTCGCCATCCGCCGCGCCAAGTTGGCGCCGGGCGTACCGGCCGGACCTGACTAGCCAACGGCAATCACGTCGCCTGTTCCAGGGTGCGGACCTGGCGCAGCGCGGGAAACAGCCTGGCCCATAGCGCCGCCGTCAGAAGCGCGCCGACGCCTCCGATGACGACGGCCGGCACCGCGCCGAAAACCGCCGCCATGCTGCCGGCGCGGAATTCACCTAGTTCGTTGGAGGCGCCGATGAAAGTCATGTTGACGGCGCTGACCCGGCCGCGCAGGTCGTCGGGGGTCTGCAACTGGATCAGTGTCTGGCGGATGTAGACGCTGACCATGTCGGCCGCCCCCATGACGGCGAGCGCCAGCACCGAGAGCCAGATGAATTTCGACAACCCGAAGACGATGATGGCCAGTCCATAGACGCCCACGGTCGCGAACATCGTGAGCCCGGCATGATCGCGGACCGGATTGTTGACCAGCCACAGGCTCATCAGAAGTGCGCCCACGCCGACGGCCGAGCGCAGGGCTCCAAGACCCCACGGGCCGACTTCAAGGATATCGCGGGCGAACACCGGCAACAGCGCGATAGCGCCGCCCAGCATCACCGCGACCATGTCGAGGGAGATGGCGCCCAGAACGATCGGCTGGTTGCGAATGTAGCGGAATCCGGCGAACACCGCATCCTTCGAGACGGGTTGTGCCGACGTCCGCTGTTCGGGTTTCGGGATCATCAGCGTCAGGATACCGGCGACGATGAAGAAGAACACCGACGTGGAATAGGCAAGTTCGGAAGAGACGCCATAGAGCAGACCGCCGGCCACGGGGCCGGCGATGGTGGCGAACTGGAAGCTCGACGAGTTGAGCGCGATGGCGTTCGCCAGCGCGGACTGCGGCACAAGGTTGGCGAGCAGGGACTGGACGGCCGGTCCCATGAAGGCGCGCGCGACGCCGAAGACGAGCAGGACCCCGAACACCGGCCAGACCTCCGTCGTCCCGGAATGCAGGATGACCAAGAGGGCCAGCGCGCATGCGCCTTCGACCGCCATGCAGGCCGCCATGATGCGCCGCCGGCTGAACCGGTCGGCCACCGATCCCGTGACCAGCACCAACAGGGGCGCGGGCAGGAACTGCACGAGGCCGACAAGCCCGAGCAGGAACGGATCGCGGGTCTGATCGTAGATCTGCCAGCCGACCGAGACGCTGAGAACCTGGATCGCAAAAACGAGCAGGAAACGAGCGATCCAGTACAGGCGGTATCCGGGATAATCGAACGCACGGTCTGACGCCGGCGCTCCCTCACCGGGAGTGCCGCCGGCTTTGTCGGATACACTCATTTTCCCGTTGCTCTCTTGCGACCCGCGCGGCCGTGCGGTGCCAGACCCGTCTCTACTTCCACTCGACCTTGAGGATTTCGTAGGACCGCGACCCCTTCGGCGTCGTCACCTCGACGCTGTCGCCCTTGGCCTTGCCGATGAGCGCGCGCGCGATCGGCGAGGAAATCGAGATCTTCCCGTCCTTCACGCTGGCCTCCAGGTCGCCGACGATCTTGTACTTGACCTTCTCGTCGGTATCTTCATCGACGAGGGTGACCGTGGCGCCGAACTTGATGCTCGAACCCGACAGCGACGACGGATCGATGACCTCGGCTCGCGAGAACTTGTCTTCCAGTTCCGCGACGCGTGCTTCGTTGAGGCCCTGCGCCTCTTTCGCTGCGTGATATTCGGCGTTTTCCGACAGGTCACCGTGAGCGCGCGCTTCGGCAATCGCCTGGATGATGCGCGGGCGCTCGACGGCCTTGAGGCGATGCAGTTCCTGCTCGAGCGTTTTGTAGCCCTCGAGTGTCATAGGAACCCGATCCATCGACATCGCTAATGCCTCCTGATTGGCCTGGCCAGCGGGCCAGAACCCTTCTGTAAGATCGAAAAACGCGTGGGAAACCCTCGCAATAAACCCGCGAGGGGCGCGGCGGACTCCACCGTACCCTGCTCACGGGCTACAGCCGTTTCAAGTTGCGCGCGCGACGTAGGCCTGCAGCGGCGCAACCTTCAGGGTGTCGGACTTTAAGGCTTTGATGGCCTTGGTTGCGGCGACGGCCCCTGCAAGGGTTGTATAATACGGAACGTGGTGAAGCAAGGCCGAGCGGCGGATGTCCTTGCTGTCCGCCAAGGCTTTGGCCCCCTCGGTCGTATTGAAAACCAAGGAGATTTCGCCGTTCTTGATGGCGTCCACGATGTGCGGGCGGCCTTCGAGAACCTTGTTGACGACCTCGCAGGCGATGCCCTCGGCCTCCAGATGGCGCTTGGTTCCCCGCGTCGCCACGATCTTGAAGCCCATGGCGGCCAGTTCCTTCAGCGGCGCGCCGACCCGGTCCTTGTCGCGATCCTTGACCGAAACGAACACCGTGCCGCCCATCGGCATCTTCTGGCCGGCACCAATCTGGCTTTTGGCAAACGCGATGGCGAAGTCGCGATCGAGGCCCATCACTTCGCCGGTTGACCGCATCTCGGGGCCGAGGATCGGATCGACGCCGGGGAAGCGGGCAAACGGGAACACTGCTTCCTTGACGGCGATGTGGCCAAGTTTCTTCGGCTTCAACCCGAACGACGCGAGCGGCTGTCCAGCCATCACCTTCGATGCAATACCCGCGATCGGCTCGCCGATGACCTTGGCGACGAACGGCACCGTGCGCGAGGCGCGCGGGTTAACCTCGAGGATGTAGATCTCGTCGTCCTTGATGGCGAACTGCACGTTCATGAGCCCCTTCACTTCAAGGGCCAGTGCCAGCTTGCGGGCCTGTTCGCCCAGTTCCGCGACCGTCGCGTCGGTCAGCGAATAAGGCGGCAGCGAGCACGCGCTGTCGCCGGAATGAATGCCCGCCTCCTCGATGTGCTCCATGACGCCGGCGATGAAGGTATCCGTGCCGTCACAGAGGCAATCGACGTCAACTTCCACCGCGTCGGACAGATAGCGGTCGATCAGCAGAGGGCGCTTGGGCGAGACGATCAGTTCTGATGGGTTGTCGAGCGTGGCGGAAAGCTTGGCGATGTAGCGGTCGATCTCGGCGCCGTCGTGGATGATCTCCATCGCTCGGCCGCCCAGAACGTAAGACGGGCGGATTACAACCGGATAGCCGATACGATCGGCCACGGCGCGGGCTTCGCCCGGCGTTCCGGCGATGCCGCTTGCCGGCTGCTTCAGACCCAGCTTGTCGATCAGTGCCTTGAAGCGGTCGCGGTCTTCGGCAAGGTCGATGGCGTCTGGCGAAGTTCCGAGAATGGGAACGCCTGCTTCTTCGAGCGGACCTGCGAGCTTCAAGGGCGTCTGCCCGCCGAACTGGACGATGACGCCCTTCACGTTACCCTTCGACTGCTCCTTGCGGATGACTTCGAGCACGTCCTCGGCGGTCAGCGGTTCGAAGTAAAGCCGGTCGGACGTGTCGTAATCGGTCGAGACGGTCTCGGGATTGCAGTTGACCATGATGGTCTCGTACCCGGCTTCCGTCAGCGAAAAGCAGGCATGGCAGCAGCAATAGTCGAATTCGATGCCCTGCCCGATGCGGTTGGGACCGCCGCCCAGAATGATGATCTTCTCGCGGCCGGACGGATCGGCTTCGCAGACGGGGTCGCCCGTCAGTCCGGCCTCGTAGGTCGAATACATGTAGGCGGTGGGCGAGGCGAACTCGGCGGCGCAGGTATCGATACGTTTGAAGACCGGAGTGACGCCGAGATCGTGGCGCAACTGGCGGACCTCGGCTTCCGTCCTGCCGGATAGCTTCGCGAGACGGGCGTCGGAAAAACCGGAGGCTTTGAGAAGTCGCATCAGCGGGGCCGTTGCCGGAAGCCCGTGCGCCCTGACCCGGGCTTCGAGGTCGACGATTTCCTGAAGCCGGTCGATGAACCATGGATCGAACTTCGAAAAGGCGTGGACCGTTTCGTGGTCGACGCCCAGTCGCAACGCCTGCGCGACTTTCAAGAGACGGTCGGGCGCGGGACGGGACAGCGCGGCGCGGACGACGTTCTTGTCGTCTCCGAGCCCGAGCCCTTCGAGCGCGATGTCGTCGAGGCCGGTGAGGCCGGTCTCCATCGAGCGAAGCGCCTTCTGGAGGCTTTCGGCAAACGTGCGGCCGATGGCCATGACTTCGCCGACGGACTTCATCGCCGTGGTCAGCGTGGAATCGGCGCCGGGAAACTTTTCGAAGGCGAAACGCGGGATCTTCGTGACCACATAATCGATGGTCGGCTCGAACGACGCGGGCGTCGCGCCGCCGGTGATGTCGTTGTCCAGTTCGTCGAGCGTGTAGCCGACGGCGAGCCGCGCTGCGACCTTTGCGATGGGAAAACCGGTCGCCTTGGAGGCAAGCGCGGACGATCGCGACACGCGAGGGTTCATTTCGATGACGACGAGGCGGCCGTTTGCCGGATTGACGGCGAACTGTACGTTGGAACCGCCGGTCTCGACGCCGATCTCGCGCAGCACCGCCAACGAGGCGTCGCGCATGATCTGATATTCCTTGTCCGTGAGCGTGAGTGCCGGCGCCACCGTGATCGAATCGCCCGTGTGCACGCCCATCGGGTCGAGGTTCTCGATGGAACAGATGATAATGGCGTTGTCCGCTTTATCGCGGACGACCTCCATCTCGTATTCCTTCCAGCCGATCAGACTCTCGTCGATCAGGATCTGTCCGACGGGTGAGGCATCCAGGCCCGACTTGGCGATGGTCTCGAACTCTTCGCGATTGTAGGCCACGCCGCCGCCGGTGCCGCCGAGCGTGAAGGCCGGACGTATGATCGCCGGCAGCCCGATCGCATCGAGCGCGCGCATGGCTTCGGCGTAGCCCGTCGCGCGGTCGTAGCCGACGACCTGACCCGAGGCGTCGCGGATTTCGGGAGAGGAGGCGATCGCGGCGCGCGGGCTCTCCAACCCGATGCGGTCCATGGCCTCGCGGAACAGCTTACGGTCTTCCGCCTTGTCGATGGCGTCCGCCTTGGCGCCGATCAATTCCACGTCCATGGCCTTGAGCACGCCCTGCCGCTCCAGCGCCAGCGCCGTGTTCAGCGCCGTCTGGCCGCCCATCGTGGGAAGCAGGACGAGCTTGCGGGTCGGGTACTTCGCCTTTTCCTCGGCGATGATCTTGGCCACCACGTCCGGCGTGATCGGCTCGACGTAGGTGGCGTCCGCGAGGTCGGGGTCGGTCATGATCGTGGCTGGATTGGAATTCACCAGCACGATGCGATACCCGTCGGCTTTCAATGCCTTGCACGCCTGCGTTCCGGAATAGTCGAACTCGCAGGCTTGGCCGATCACGATGGGGCCGGCGCCGATGATGAGGACGGTATCGATATCTGTACGTTTGGGCATGGCGGGG
>JALOTA010000140.1 GCA_025458125.1 Hyphomicrobium sp. | reverse complement strand
TCAACGCGTTCGAAAAGCCGTGACAAAAGGGTATCCGCTTTCCAATGCTCGGCAAGGGGCGAGGTGATGGTGTAACGCCCAAGTGGCAAAGCCGTTCGGAGGCCCGTGTCCGCGCCCGCCCATCCGGCCCTTCACGGCGGCTCAGGAATACACTATCGGCTGAGGCCGCATCGTGCCAGAACCGTGGCGCGACCGTGCTTTGTCGTCACACCGATACGAGAGATCGCCCGCGATGGATGCCCCTGCGACCGCAATACCCGCACTTGACCCTGAACATAAGCCCAAGGCCCGCGCCTGGTTCGAAAAACTGCGCGACGACATCTGCGCCGCCTTCGAGAAGCTCGAGGATGATCTTCCCGCCGGAACCCAGACGTCGGGTATGGAGCCGGGCCGCTTCGTCCGCACGCCTTGGAACCGCGCCGAGCACACCGGCAGCGACCCCACGGCCGATCTCGGCGGCGGTGTCATGTCGGTCATGCATGGGCGCGTTTTTGAGAAAGTCGGGGTCCATACCTCGACGGTCTACGGCGAATTCGCGCCCGAGTTCCGCAAGCAGATTCCCGGCGCCGAAGAGGACCCGCGCTTCTGGGCTTCCGGCATCTCGCTCATTGCCCATATGCAGAACCCCAACGTGCCCGCCGTGCACATGAACACACGCATGGTCGTCACGTCCAAATGGTGGTTCGGCGGCGGCGCGGACCTGACGCCGGTGCTGATGCGCCGCCGCACCCAGACCGATGCCGACAGCCTCGCCTTTCATGCGGCTATGTATCAGGCCTGCGAAGGCCACAGCGTTGCCGATTACAAGCGGTTCAAGGAATGGTGCGATGAATACTTCTATCTTCCGCACCGTAAGGAAATGCGCGGGATCGGTGGCATTTTCTATGACTATCTGACGCCTCCGACCGCCGAGGGCGGCTGGGATGCAGCCTTCGCGTTCACCCAGGATGTCGGCCGTCAGTTTCTGCGGGTCTATCCCATGATCGTTCGCGGCAACTGGACGGCGCCCTGGAACGAAGCCGACCGCGAGGAGCAACTCATCCGCCGCGGCCGCTACGTTGAATACAACCTTCTTTACGATCGCGGCACGATGTTCGGCCTGAAGACCGGCGGTAACGTCGAGAGTATTCTGTCGTCCATGCCCCCGGTCGTGAAGTGGCCGTGAGGCGAAGCGGCCTGTCCATTTGGCTCACTGATCGCACCGTCTCGATCAGATGATTAACGGCGGGCCAACTCGGCGGCGATCTCGTCGAAAACCTGGCTGAAGACGATCGCGCCTTCGTTCCGGAGGTTGTCGTTCATGCGGTCGTCGAGAGCCTTGAGGAGTTCAGCGCCCGTCTTGCCGCGCACGATAGTATTGCGCCCATAGCCACCCCGTTCGAAGAAATTCGGCGTAGTCGCAGTACGTCCCACCGGCGTCATCATTTCAAGACCCGTTGCCGGGCCCGCGAGATTCATCAACTCGATCTCCGCCCCAGTCAGTCGGGGCTTGCCCTTCTTCTCGGCCAGCGTCTTGAGGCCCTCCAGCTTCAGCACTTGCAGCCAGGGTCCGATATCGCCGTCGACGTTGATGGCATGAATGCCGTAGCCCTTCGGCGTCTTTCCGAGCGCGACATGGCGGTTCCATTCGTTGGGAACCGACTTGGCCACTGCCAGCATTCGCTTCAGGATCTGCGCCTTGCGCGCTGCCCGTTTGCGGCCCTCCGCGGTCGGTGCCGTTTCGGACATGTGCTGCAGGCGCGCGATGAACTCTGGCCCGTGTTTGACGAGTTCGCTCGTCGAGTTCGCCGAAAGAAGCTGCGCGTAGCCGATCGCCGTCGAAATGGGCGTTCCCTTTTTGGTAATGGGGTGAATGCCGGCAACCATGTCCGCCGTGCCAAGTCCGCTCGTTTCGAGCGCATAAACCCGCACGACCTGATCCTTCGTCAAACCCACACGCAGCGCCTCGCGCGCATAGCGCCTTTTGAACTCGCGCTCGGAGATGCGGTCGGGCACGAAGCCGAACTGTTCGCGCGCATGCGCCAGGAAATCTTCGACCCCCGGCCGCGGCTCGGGCGGCGGCAACTTCGCGGCACTCGCATCCTTGAACTTTGCCCAGCGCCGCGCGAGATCAGCCGGCAACTGAGGACCGGAGTACTCCGGCGGAAATCCCTTGACGTAATCCCTGGCGGTGATCGTCTGATCAGCAGCCCGCTTCTTGCGCCTCAACGCGCGCTTTTCCTCGACTTCGCCCCAGAACTCATCGAGCGTCAGGTTGTAGAAACGACGCGCCGCAATGTACGTTTCGAAGGTTCGCCGCTCCGCGGCGCTGAGGTTGGCCGCAAACTCGCGTTCAGGTGACGCATGGGCCGTACCCGTGACCGGCAGCATAGCAGCCGAGAGAATGATTGCAGCGGTCACCAGCGCCAGAAGGCGCATACCGCCGCGCATGAGCAAGTTCGTCCGCACCCTTTCAATCCGTCCGCCAGCCGATGATCCCGAAAAGTCTGTTACTTTGGACATGCGAAGGCGCGCTAAATGGGGCAGAGGAAAGGTCGCGCCTGCCACGTCTGTGATAATAAGCCGTTCGCGAACATGATAGCTTCAGTTCCTGGTCTC
Source organism: Hyphomicrobium sp. (assembly GCA_025458125.1). GTDB lineage: Bacteria > Pseudomonadota > Alphaproteobacteria > Rhizobiales > Hyphomicrobiaceae > JAGVSR01. The sequence goes on along the minus strand of JALOTA010000140.1, from coordinate 841 downwards.
GTCGAACTCGCCGCCTTCCGAACCCTCGCCGGGGAACGTTTGCGCGCCGCGCCGCAAGACCTCCCGCTGTCGGCAGAGCCAGTTCCGCCACCCAGCGACTTTGATCTGAACCCGTCAGCATTCGCTGAATGGTCGGGTCCTGCGCCCGCCCGGCCCGCCGCAGTACTTGTTCCAGTCATTGCGCGTAATCCGCTCACGATCCTTCTCACGCAGCGCACCCCGCACCTTGCCGCCCACGCGGGGCAGATTGCATTCCCCGGCGGCAAGCCGGACCCCGGCGACCTCGGACCTGCCGACACCGCGCTTCGCGAGGCGGAGGAGGAAATAGGACTGTCGCGAGATTACATTGAACCAATCGGTTTTCTCGACGTGTATCGAACGGGAACCGGATTTGCCGTCACGCCCGTGGTGGGTGTTGTGATGCCGGGCTTTCATCTCAGTCTGAATTCGAACGAGGTTGCCGCCACATTTGAGGTCCCCATGTCATTCCTGATGGACCCAGCCAATCACCGCATCGACGCCCTGAGACTTGGCGGATATGACCGCCGTTTCTACGCGATGCCCTACGGCGAGCGCTATATCTGGGGAGCGACTGCGGGGATTCTTCGCAACATGCACGATAAGCTCTTTTCTCCGCGCTGACTGGCGCTTATCACAGCTGCACATGATCCGCATCGTCATTGAAAATCTGATCCTTTTTCTTCTTCCGACCGTCGCCTACGTCGGGTGGGTTCTGATCGCCCGTCCAAAGACGCTGGAACGCGGGCCGGACGGCCGCATAAAGCCGGCCAGCATCCTCAACGACGCTCCGCTCATTTGGCTTGCCGCCGCTGGCACCATC
>JALOTA010000080.1 GCA_025458125.1 Hyphomicrobium sp. | reverse complement strand
GTCGGAATACGACAAGTCGATGATCTTCATGCCGCTGAAAGAAGGGCAACGCTACTTCAACAAGGCGGACGAGGCGGACGTTCTGGAAGTGGTGGTCGATGATCCGGAGAGGGTGGATCAGTTCGCAGCGGAGATCCGCGGGGCGGGCGGGCCGACGATCAACGTGACCGACTGGAGGCAGAAGAACGAGACGTTCTTCACCGTGCTTGAAGTGGAGCGGAACGTGATGTTCATCATCCTCTCGCTCATTATTCTGGTTGCTGCGCTGAACATCATCTCGGGCATGATGATGCTGGTGAAGGACAAGGGACGCGATATTGCCGTGCTGCGCACGATGGGTGCATCGAAAGGATCGGTGATGCGCGTGTTCCTCATCACCGGCGCGTCGATCGGCGTTCTAGGCACAATCGCCGGTCTCATCCTCGGCATCGTGTTCTGCTGGAATATCGAGAGCATCCGCCAGTTCATCACGATGGTGACGGGAACGCCGATGTTCGATCCCAACGTCTACTACCTGACCAAGCTCCCGGCGGACATCAATCCCAAGGAGACGGCGTCCATCGTCGCCATGGCGCTGGCTCTGTCCGTGCTGGCGACGCTTTATCCGTCGTGGCGGGCGTCCAAGCTCGATCCCGTCGAAGCTCTCCGGTACGAGTGAGGAGGCTTCACATGCTCGACACGCCGACTTCGACCGCGATCCTCCGGCTGGAAGGGCTGACGCGGACCTTCAAGCAGGGCGAACGCCAAATCACCGTATTGAATGGCGCCAGCGCGGCCATCTATCCAGGAGAGGCGGTCGCTCTTGTCGGCCCGTCGGGCGCGGGCAAGTCCACTCTTCTGCACATCGCGGGGCTTCTGGAGACGCCGACGGGCGGGTCCGTCGTCATGGGAGGGCTGGATTGTTCCAAGCTCGGCGACGACGAGCGGACGCGCATCCGCCGCGCCGACGTCGGTTTCATCTATCAGTTCCACCAGCTGCTGCCGGAGTTCTCGGCCATCGAGAACGTGATGCTGCCGCAAATGATCCTGGGGGTGCCGCGCAAGGCAGCCGTGGCGCGGGCAACGGAACTGCTCTCCAAGCTCGGGCTCGATCACCGGCTCGATCATCGCCCGGCGCAGCTTTCAGGCGGCGAACAGCAGCGGACGGCGATATGCCGGGCCTTGGCCAACAGGCCGAAGCTCATTCTGGCGGACGAGCCGACGGGAAATCTCGATCCCAAGACGTCGGAACTCGTGTTCCAGGAGTTGATCGGGTTGTTCAAAAGCGAAGGGGTCGCGGCTCTGATCGCAACCCACAACCTCGAACTGGCCGCCCGCATGGACCGCGTTCTGCGCATGGAGAACGGGCAACTGGTCGAGGTTGCGCCCGGCTCCCTGATTTGAAGCCCTCGCGCACGCCCCGGCCCTGTCCCCGTTCGCCTGTGGATAACGACGAGACGCGTGCGGAGGCGCGCGAGGGGTCATAAAGTCCGGGGATGGGACAGACGATTCCGCCACCACCGAAATTCATCCACCTGAAGGTCCACTCGGCCTATTCGCTGCTCGAGGCGGCGCTTCCGATCGGCAAGCTTGCCAAGCTGGCGGACGGCTACGGTTTTCCCGCTCTGGGTCTGACGGACACGAACAACATGTTCGGCGGTCTGGAATTCTCAGACAAGCTCGCGGGGGCGGGCATTCAGCCGATTGCCGGCGTCGCTCTAGCCTGTCAGTTGACCGAGGCGAAATCGAAATCCGGCCCGATTCCAGGCGCGCCGGTTCGCCAGCACCCTTGGCGCGATGGCCTTCTCGCGCTCTTTGCGATGAACGAGGTGGGCTATTCCAACCTGATGAAGCTCGTCTCCGCAGCGCATCTGGGCACGGAAGGCGAGGACGCGCCGTTCGTGACCGCTTCTCAGATCGCGGCGCATGCCGACGGCGTGATCGCTCTCACGGGCGGGCCGGACGGCCCGATCGACCGGGCGTTGCTCGACGGTCAGCCGGGCTACGCCGAAGAACGGCTTTTGTTTCTGAAGCGGACGTTCGGCGACCGGCTCTACGTGGAAGTGCAGCGGCACGGAACGCGCGCCGAGCAGGAGGTCGAGCCGCAACTGCTGGAACTCGCCTACCGCCATTTCGTTCCGATCGTCGCAACCAACGAGGTCTACTTCGCGACGCCGGACGATTTCGAAGCCCACGACGCGCTGCTGTGTATCGCCGAAGGCCGGTATGTTGCGGAAGACAACCGGCGTCGCGTCACACGGGAACACTATCTGAAAAGCGCCGACGACATGGCGGGCCTGTTTGCCGACCTGCCCGAGGCGCTCGCCAATACGGTCGAGATCGCGAAGCGCTGCGCGTTCCGGCCGAAAGGCAAGAAGCCCATCCTGCCGCGGTTCGTGCAGACGAAGGGGTCAGCGTCGGAGGCGGGTCAATTGGCAGCGGAGGCCGCAGAACTGAAGCGGCAGGCTGAGGAGGGGTTGCGGGTGCGGCTCGCGACCGTGCCGCCGGCGCCGGGGTTCAGCGAAGACGACTACTGGAAGCGGCTCGCCTTCGAGGTGGACGTCATCACCAAGATGAAGTTCCCGGGCTACTTCCTGATCGTGGCGGACTTCATCAAGTGGTCGAAGGCGCACGGTATCCCGGTCGGGCCGGGGCGCGGATCGGGGGCCGGATCGCTCGTCGCGTGGTCGCTGACCATCACCGACCTCGACCCCTTGCGGTTCGGGCTGCTCTTCGAGCGGTTCCTTAATCCGGAACGCGTGTCGATGCCCGACTTCGACATCGACTTCTGCCAGGACCGCCGGGAAGAAGTGATCCGCTACGTACAGCAGAAGTACGGCGCGGACCGCGTGGCGCAGATCATCACCCACGGCAAGCTGCAGGCGCGCGCCGTGTTGCGCGACGTTGGCCGCGTTCTCCAGATGCCCTACGGGCAGGTCGATCGGCTGTGCAAGCTGGTGCCGAACAATCCGGCCAATCCGGTGACGCTCGATCAGGCGATTTCCGGCGAGCCGAAACTGCAGGAAGCGCGCGACACCGATCAGATGGTGGCGCGGCTGTTGCAGGTATCGCAGAAGCTCGAAGGGCTCTACCGGCATGCGTCGACGCATGCGGCGGGCATCGTGATCGGCGATCGTCCGCTCGATGAACTGGTGCCGCTCTACCGCGATCCGAAGTCGAACATGCCCGTCACCCAGTTCAACTGGAAGATGGTGGAGGCGGCGGGCCTCGTGAAGTTCGATTTCCTTGGGTTGAAGACCCTGACGGTGCTAACGAAGGCCGTCGAACTGATCCGGCGCGGACGGGGCATCGACGTCGATCTGGCGGCTCTCTCGCTCGACGATCCGGCCTCTTATCAATTGTTAGCGAAGGCCGACACGGTGGGCGTGTTCCAGCTGGAAAGCACAGGCATGCGCGAGAGCCTGAAGCGGCTAAAGCCGGACCGCTTCGAAGACATCATCGCCATGGTCGCGCTGTACCGGCCGGGCCCGATGGACAACATCCCCACCTACATCAACCGCAAGCATGGCGAAGAGCCGGTCGATTACCTGCATCCGATGCTGGAAGGCATTCTGAAGGAGACCTACGGCGTCATCATCTACCAGGAACAGGTGATGCAGATCGCGCAGGTGATGGCCGGCTACTCGCTGGGCGACGCCGACCTTCTGCGCCGTGCGATGGGCAAGAAGGACAAGGCCGAGATGGCGCGCCAGCAGGCGCGGTTCGTCGACGGGGCAATGAAGAATGGCGTGAGGAAAGACGACGCCGTCACCATCTTCGAACTGGTCGACAAGTTCGCCGGGTATGGTTTCAACAAGTCACACGCGGCGGCCTACGCGCTCGTCAGCTATCACACGGCCTATCTGAAAGCGAATTTCCGCGAGGAATTCCTTGCTGCGTCGATGACGCTCGACATGGGCAACACCGACAAGCTCGCGATGTTTGCAGCAGAAGCCAGGAAAAGCGGCATTCCGGTCCTGCCTCCGTGCGTGAATGCGTCGGAAGTTGATTTTCTGGTGGAGACCGTTTCGGGCGGCGCCGCATCAGCCGCCGCTCCCCGCGCGCGGGGAGACGGTCGGGGTCAGGCGCAGCAACAAGCGATGGCGCAAGCGCCTACCCCTCACGCGCCTTATTTCGCGGCTGCCCCTCGCCCTAGCCCTCTCCCCATGGAAGACGATGCGGAGAGGGGACTGCGGGCGATCCGTTATTCGCTGGCGGCGTTGAAAAACATCGGCACGGCGGCGGTCGAGACGATCGTGGCGGGCCGGGCGTCGGGCGGGGACTACCGTTCGCTCGCCGACTTTTCGGCGCGGCTCAATCCCCGGGCGCTGAACAAGCGCGGGCTGGAGACGCTCGCGTCGGCGGGAGCCTTCGACGGCCTGGAGCAGAACCGCGCCCTGGTGCGCAGCAACGTTGAAGGCATGATCGCGCTCGCCCACCGGCAGGCTGATAACGCCGCGCAGGGCACGAGCGATCTTTTCGGCGGCGGAGGCGGCGGCGCTCCGGCCCTCGATCTGAAACCGGCGAAGGCGTGGACGCCGATGGAGCGGCTGCAGGCCGAGTTCGAAGCGGTCGGCTTCTTTCTCTCCGGTCACCCGCTGGATGCCTACGAAACGGTTCTGAGAAAGCTCGGCGTGCGTCGCTATGTGGAATTCGAGGCGGCGACGGAGCGGGGGGCGTCCAGCGGGCGGATTGCCGGCATCGTGATTTCCGCGCGTGAACGCCGCTCGCAGAAGGGCAACAAGTTTGCGTTCGCGCTGTTTTCCGATGCGAGCGGACAGTTCGAGGCAGTCATCTTTTCCGATACGCTGAATGCCTGCCGCGATCTCCTCGAAGCAGGAACGCCGGTGGTGCTCAATGTGGAAGCCGAGCGCGACGGCGACACAGTGAAGATGCGGGTGCAGAGTATGGAGGCGCTGGACAAGGCGGCCGCCGAGATCGAGCGCGGGCTTAAGATCGTGTTCGACACGGGTGTGCTGGCGGCGCGGCGCGGGCTGGTGGACGAGTTCAAGGCCCAGTTGGGGCCCGGTCAGGGAGGAGCGCGAAAGGGCGGGGAGGTTCGTCTGGTGCTGCCTGTCGGAACGAGGGAGCTGGAGATCGTTCTCTCCGGCCGCTACGACGTTTCCCCGGCCCAGGCGGGGCAACTTTCCACCGTTCCGGGGGTGGTCGAGGTGGTGGAGATTTAGGGCGGGCCCCAAAATGGGGTAGGTCCCTTGCTTTTCCGGGCATCTTCCGCCATACACCGCCGCATCTCACACGCGGTTCGCGCGCTGGACGGATTGAAAGCCCCGTCTGGCGCTCCGGTGGACGATGATGACGCTTCCCGCGTTCAACATGCGTCAGCTTTTGGAAGCTGGCGTTCACTTCGGTCACCAGGCTCACCGCTGGAACCCCAAGATGGCGCCCTTCATTTATGGCGCCCGCAACAACATCCACATCCTCGACCTGACGCAGACGGTGCCGATGCTGCATCAGGCGCTGTTGAAGATCTCCGACACGGTCGCCGGCGGCGGCCGCGTGCTGTTCGTCGCCACGAAGCGGGCCGCGTCGGATTCGATCGCGGATGCCGCCAAGCGCTCGGCGCAGTACTACATCAACCACCGCTGGCCGGGCGGCACGCTGACCAACTGGAAGACGATCTCGACGTCAATCCGCCGCCTGCGTCAGCTCGACGACATTCTCGCCGACCCGCAGGGCCGCACGAAGAAGGAAATCCTGACGCTGCAGCGCGAGCGCGACACGCTGGAGAAGGAGCGCGGCGGCATCAAGGAAATGGGCGGCGTGCCCGACCTTCTGTTCGTGATCGACACCAACAAGGAAAAGATCGCGATCCAGGAAGCTCGCAAGCTCGGAATCCCGATTGTCGCGATCGTCGATACGAACTGCGATCCGGACGGCATCGACTTCCCGGTTCCCGGTAACGACGACGCGGGCCGCGCCATCACGCTGTACTGCGATCTCGTCGCGCGCGCGGCACTCGACGGCCTGGAACGTAGCCAGTCGGCATCGGGTGTCGATATCGGTGCACTGGAAACGCCGCCCGCCGAGGCGCTGCCCGTCAGGTTCAAGGGCATCGACGCGCCGCGTGGCGAAGCCGACGACCTGAAGCGCATCACCGGCATTTCGCCGAAGATCGAACAGCGTCTCAACGATGCGGGCGTCTTCCATTTCTGGCAGATCGCCGACCTCGACGCCGACATGGCCAAGGCGCTCGATGCGCAGCTGAAGCTCAAGGGCGTCATCGAGTCGGAAGGCTGGATCGCGCAGGCGAAGAAGTTCGTCGACGCTGCCGCCGCTTAAGGCAGGCCGTCAATTTTCGGTCTGTTGGGCGAATGGGGCAACCCATCCGCCCAGCGGGCGTTCGAAGTCACATCGCAGACAAGACAACACGCTACTCGCTCTTCAGATGAGCGAAAGGAGCCGACATGAGCACGATCACCGCAGCAATGGTGAAGGACCTGCGCGAGAAGACGGGCGCGGGCATGATGGATTGCAAAACGGCGCTGACGGAAAGCAACGGCGATATGGAAGCGGCCATCGAGTGGCTGCGCAAGAAGGGCTTGTCGAAGGCCGCAAAGAAGTCGGATCGCATTGCGGCGCAGGGGCTGATCGGCGTCGTGTCGACGGTGAAGTCGGGCGCGGTCGTCGAGGTCAACTCGGAGACGGACTTCGTAGCGCGCAACCCGCAGTTCCAGGAGATGGTGCAGAAGATCGTTTCGCTGGCGCCGGCCGCCAAGGGTGATCTGGCCAAGCTTCTGGCCGCGGCCTACCCCGGGACCTCGAATACCGTCGAGGCAACGGTCAAGGATGCCGTCGCGACGATCGGCGAGAACATGGGCGTGCGGCGCACGGCGGCGCTTGCGGTGAGCGACGGCGTGGTCGCCGACTACATGCACAATAAGGCTGCCGATGGTCTCGGCAAGATTGGCGTGCTGGTTGCGCTGGAGAGCAAGGGCGATACCGACACGCTGATGGCGTTCGGCCGGCAGGTTGCGATGCACGTCGCTGCCGCGAGCCCGCTGGCGCTGACGCCGGACGATCTCGATCCGGCGGCCATCGAGAAGGAGCGCGCGTTCTATACGGAGCAGGCGCTGGCCTCGGGCAAGCCGAAGGACATCGTGGACAAGATGGTCGAAGGCCGCTTGAAGAAGGAATTCTTCCAGCAGGCCTGCCTTCTCAGCCAGGTTTTCGTCCTCGACGGCAAGGCCAGCGTGGCCGAGGCGGTGAAGGCGGCCGAGAAGGATGCCGGCGCGCCGATCAAGGTGACCGGCTTCGTGCGCTACGCACTGGGCGAAGGCATCGAGAAGAAGGAAGAGGACTTCGCTGCGGAAGTGGCCAAGACCGTCGCCGCTTCCAAGGCCGGCTGAGCCGCCTTGCACTCTTCAGATTAGGCAACGGCCGGCGCAATCGCCGGCCGTTTTCTTTTTTCGGCATGCCCAATCAGGCCGGATACGGCCTGAAAACGCTGGAGTTTGGACAGGAGCGGCCGTTATGACGCACTCGGGCAACATCCCGCGGCGCGACTCGGCATAGGTTCGGCGTTAATGACTGGATAGGCCGGCCGCCGTTCCGGCTTGAGCGAGGATTTAACGATGGCAACGGAGCCGCAGGGGCTCAAATACAAGCGACTGCTGATCAAGCTTTCAGGCGAGGCTTTGATGGGGCACGGCGCCTATGGCATCGACATGGCGGTGGCCGAGCGCCTCGCCGGGGATGTCGTCGACGCCGTCAAGGCGGGGGCCGAGATCGGCGTTGTGGTCGGCGGAGGCAACATCTTCCGTGGGCTGCAGGCTGCCGCGAAGGGTATGGACCGGGCGACCGGCGATTACATGGGGATGCTGGCTACGGTGATGAATGCGCTGGCTTTCCAGCAAGCGTTGACCGCCTGCGGCGGGGATGCGCGCGTGATGTCGGCCATTCCGATGCCGACGGTCTGCGAGAGTTATGTCCGGCCGCGCGCACTCAGCCATCTGGCGCAGGGTCGGATTGTCGTTTTTGCGGCCGGCACCGGGAATCCCTTTTTTACGACCGATACCGCCGCGACCCTGCGCGCAATCGAGATGTCCTGCGATGCCGTGGTTAAGGCCACGCAGGTTGACGGGGTCTACTCCGCGGATCCGAAAAAGGACCCGGCTGCCGTTCGTTATGACACATTGTCGTATGCGGACGTTCTGGCACGCGACTTGAAGGTCATGGATGGTGCCGCGATCGCGCTTGCCCGCGATAATCGACTTCCGGTAATTGTCTGTGCCATCGAGGAAGCGGGCAATCTGCTCAAGGTGCTGAAGGGAGAGGCGCGGGCGACCGTGATCAAGTGAGGCGCCGTCAGCTGCATTTAGTTCCGCTTTATCCGTAATTTGACTGATCAGCCGTGCTGCCGGGTGGCTCGAGCCGTTCCTGCCGGTACGGCGACAAGGAAAGACGATGTCCGCATTGACGACCTACGATATCAAGGAACTGGAAAACCGGATGCGCGCGTCGCTGGACGCGTTCAAGCGCGAATTGCAGGGTTTGCGCACGGGCCGCGCCAGCGCCCATCTGCTGGATCCCGTCCAGGTGACGGTCTACGGTTCGCGGATGCCGCTCAATCAGGTTGCGACCGTCACGACGCCCGAGCCGCGGCTGATCGCGGTCCAGGTCTGGGATCGTTCGAATGTGACTGCGGTCGACAAGGCGCTCCGTGAGGCCAACCTGGGCGTCAATCCGGTGGTGGACGGACAGTTGATCCGGTTGCCGCTTCCCGCGCCGACCGCTGAGCGGCGCAATGAACTCGCCAAGCAGGCGCACAAGTATGCCGAATCCCACCGTATCGCCGTGCGCAACGTCCGGCGCGATGGTCTCGATCTTCTCAAGAAGCTCGAGAAAGATGGAAAGATGAGCGAAGACGATCACAAAAAGAACGCCACAAAGGTGCAGGAACTGACCGACAAGCTCATCAAGGAAATCGACCAGACGCTCGCGTCGAAGGAAGCGGAAATACAGAAGGTCTAGTAGTTGCTCACGCGTGCTGCCCGTTGATTGGCAGCCAGTCCACTCCGTGAACAAGGCAACCCGCTCTCCGTCGAGCCAACCGCAGGTCCGGCCGTGCCATGAGATCGCAGACGAGCCCCGGAGTTCTCGCTCCACCTCGGCACGTAGCCATCATCATGGACGGGAACGGCCGTTGGGCGGCCGAGCGCGGGCTGCCGCGCACATGGGGTCACCGGCAAGGCGTGGAGGCGGTGCGGCGCACGGTGCGCGCGGCGCGCGAACGCGGCATCGATTACCTCACGATCTACAGCTTTTCATCCGAGAACTGGTCGCGTCCGGCAGCGGAGATCGACGATCTGATGGGGCTGATGCGGCGCTTCATCAAGAGCGATCTGGCCGAACTGCATCAATCGAACGTGCGTGTGCATGTGATCGGCGACCGCGACCGCGTCGATCCGGAACTGCTGGCGTTGATCGACGAGGCCATCGATTTGACGTCGCTGAACACCGGATTGACCCTCGTCATCGCGTTCAACTACGGCGCGCGGACGGAAATCACCAAGGCGGTGCGGTCGCTCGCGCATCGTGTGGCGAGCGGCGAACTTCATCCCGACGACATCGAACCGGAACACGTTTCGGGCAGTCTCGAAACTGCCGGCATCCCCGATCCGGACCTGCTGATCCGGACGAGTGGCGAAATGCGTCTGTCGAATTTTCTGCTCTGGCAGAGCGCCTATGCCGAGTTGGTTTTCCTTGACGCCTACTGGCCCGATTTCGGGCACGAGCTTCTCGAAGAGGCGATCAAGATCTATCACGCGCGCGATCGCCGATTTGGCGGCCTGACCCAGCGGTCGACGGCCTGAGGACGGTATGAGCGAGACGCCCGGCGATCCAAGTTCGACGGCTGCTCGCGCGCCCGGCCCTGCCGCGAACGAACTGGTCCTGAGGATTGGCTCCGGTCTCGTTTTGGCAGTTGTGGCGGGAGGCCTCGTTTATGCTGGCGGTCCTGCGTTCGCCGTGTTCGTGGCGGCCATCGGCGGTCTGACGAGCCTTGAGTGGTCGAGGATCGTGCGCGGGCCGGGTTTCGACGCCGGCCTCGGCATTCAGATCGTGGCCGTCGCCGTGGCATCGGCGCTGGCCGCGGCTGGGCTCGCCGCACTCGGTCTTTCGGCGCTCGCGGTCGGAACGATCCTGACGGGTCTTCTGTGCTTTTCCTCGCGGCCGCTGCTCTCGGCCGAAGGTGTGATCTATGCCGGTCTTCCGGCTGTGGCGCTGATCTGGTTGCGGGACGATCCCGGCTTTGGGCTTCAGGCCGTGCTTTTCATCCTTGTCTCGGTCGTTGCAACGGACGTGCTGGCGTTCGTGTGCGGGCGGCTCATCGGCGGGCCAAAGCTCGCTCCGGCGATTTCGCCAAATAAGACGTGGTCGGGATTCCTCGGCGGCATATCAGCTGCGGGCCTTGCGGGAGCGGCGTTTGCCGCCGCGATTGGAGCCGACCCCGTACGGCTGGGGTTGGCCGGCCTCGTCCTAGGCATCGTATCGCAGATCGGGGATCTGACGGAATCGGCTCTGAAGCGCAGCTTCGGGGTGAAGGATTCCGGTACGCTCATTCCGGGTCATGGAGGTATCATGGACCGGATCGACGGGCTTGTTTTCGCCGCGGCGGCAGCAGGGTTCGTGGCGCTCGCCATCAACCCGCATTCACCGGCCCGCGCGCTCCTTTTTGGCGGTTGAGACGATGAGTGAGAGTTTCACGCGGGCGGCGGCGATCAAACTGGCGGACAATGGTGCGCGGGCTCTTTCAGCTCCTCAAAGACTGACGGTGCTCGGGGCCACGGGCTCGATCGGACTGAGCACGCTCGATCTCGTCAGCCGTGAGCCCGAGCGGTTCAAGGTCGTGGCTCTCACCGCGCAATCGAACGCGGAAAATCTCGCCAAACTGGCCATCGCGCACCGGGCGGACATCGCGGTGATCGGCGATGAGCGATGTCTGGACGACCTCAAATCATATCTTGCCGGCACGGGCATCGAAGCGGGCGCGGGCGAGGCCGCACTGATCGAGGCCGCAGCACGTCCGGCGGACTGCACCATGGCGGCGATCGTCGGAGCGGCCGGGTTGAAGCCCACGTTCGCGGCCGCGCGGCAGGGGCGGCGGGTGGCGCTGGCCAACAAGGAGTGCCTCGTTTCGGCGGGGGACGTGTTTCTCGCCGCGATCCGGGCATCGGGAGCGGAACTGCTGCCGGTCGACAGCGAGCACTCCGCGGCGCTCCAGTCGCTGGCCGGCGCCGAGCGCGTCGCCGTCGAACGGATCGTGCTGACGGCGTCGGGCGGTCCGTTCCGCAGTTGGCCCCTGGAGAAGCTGCGAGAGGCCAGACCAGAGGAAGCGTTGAAGCATCCGAACTGGTCCATGGGTGCCAAGATCACCATCGACAGCGCCACGCTGATGAACAAGGGGCTGGAGCTGATCGAAGCCTATCATCTGTTTCCGGTGGGCGTGGATCAGCTCGACGCAGTCATTCATCCGCAGTCGGTGGTCCACTGCCTCGTTCACTACATCGACGGCTCCGTGATCGCGCAGCTCGGGCCGCCGGACATGCGCACGCCGATCGCGCTCGCCCTCAACTGGCCGGAAAGGCGCGTCACGCCGACGGCGCGGCTTGACCTCGTGACGATCGGTTCGCTGACGTTCGAGCCGGTGGACGAGGTCCGTTTCCGGGGACCGGCTATCGCGAAAGCGGCGCTGGCGCGCGGCGGGAGCGCCCCGGCCATTCTGAACGCAGCCAACGAGGTCGCCGTTGCGGCTTTCCTTGGTGGCCGGCTCGGTTTTCTCGATATTGCCCGCACGGTCGAACGGTCGCTGGAGGCTGCTGAAACACGCGGGCTCATCCGTGCTACAGAGAGCCTCGACGATGTGCTCGCCGCCGACGCGGACGGCCGTGAACTGGCGCGCCACACGATCGAAACCCAAAATTAGGCAGCCAGCCGCCAGAAATTCGAGCCGCCGAACAGGGCAGCGGAACGGCGGCGACACCGGAGACAGCTTATGGATGCCCTTTCGAGTGCTTTCTCAGGTCCGTTGCTCTACGGAGTGGCGTTTCTCAGCGTTTTGACCATCGTGGTGTTTTTCCATGAACTCGGTCATTTCCTGGTCGCGCGCTGGTGCGGGGTGAAGGTCAAGGCGTTCTCCATTGGTTTCGGGCAGGAGATCGCCGGCTTCAACGACCGGCATGGAACGCGTTGGAAACTCTGCTGGATTCCGCTCGGCGGCTACGTCAAGTTCATGGACGACGAGAACGCTGCGAGCGTTCCCTCGCGCGAGGCCATCGAGAAGATGAGCGCGGAGGAACGGGCCGGATCGTTCCATGCCAAGCCGGTCTGGCAGCGCGCGGCGGTGGTGGTTGCCGGTCCGGTCGCGAATTTCATCCTGGCCATCGTGATCTTCACGTTCTGGTTCTGGATGAACGGCGTCTATTCGACGGAAGCGCGGGTGGACGAGGTGATCGCCGGCGGGCCGGCCGCGAAGGCCGGGCTGCAATCGGGCGACCTCGTGACCGCCATCGACGGACAGCCGATCACGGCCTTCGAACACATTCAGCGGCATGTGTCCTCGAGTGTGGGCCAGAGCCTCACGTTCACGGTCGACCGGAACGGGCAGAAGCTCGACCTGACGGTGACTCCCGAAGTGCGTGAGCAACTCGACGACAAGGGCGACACCGTCCGGATGGTCATGGTTGGGGTGCGGCGCGTTCCCGGCCAGCAAGGCGTTACGCGGCATCAGCCGGGATTTCTCGAGGCCGTCGGGATCGCCGGCGACCGGACCTGGTTCATCGTTACGAGCACTCTGGGCTACCTCGGGGACGTGATCACGGGCCGCCAATCCGCCGATCAGCTCGGCGGGCCGATCCGCATCGCCGACGTTGCCGGCCGGGTTGCGACGCAGGGCTTTGAATACATCATTCAGTTAGCCGCGTTCATTTCGGTCAGCGTCGGGCTGATCAACCTGTTCCCGATCCCACTGCTGGACGGTGGTCATCTCATGTTCTACGCCATAGAAGCCGTGCGCGGACGGCCTCTCGACGAGCGGCATCAGGAAATCGGCTTCCGGATCGGTCTTGCAGTCGTTCTGAGCCTCATGATCTTTGCCACTTTCAATGACTTACATATTCTCAAACGGTGGCTTGGAGGAGCCGGTTAAATTCGCGTGCGGTGACGTATTCTTGCCACTTCCAGGCGGGTTACTGAATCGTTAAAAGCGTCAGGCTGGAGCGCGTGCGCTTTTCGAGTCTCTCGGGGGGACTCGTGGCGTGAAGTACGGGCACCGGTTGCTGCGTTTCGTGGCACGCATGTCATACGGGTGGGATACCTCGCGGTAGACCGCTCGGTTAAGGGGGAATGGCACTGGCATGAGGGCTGATCCGCGTCATAGGTTCACCCGGATCACGGCGTTGGGCATCCGCCTGTGCGCTGTTTTCCTGGCGTTCCTCGCGATCGAGATCTCTGCTTCGCAGTCCGGCGTCACCGGGGCCGCTCTGGCTCAGGGCGTCGTGCGCAGCATCGAGGTCGAAGGCAATCGCCGTGTCGAAGCCGACACGGTCCGCTCCTACCTGCAATTCAACGTCGGCGACGCCTACGACCCCGGCAAGGTCGACGCGTCGCTGAAGGCGCTATTCGCCACTGGCCTGTTCGCCGACGTCAGCATCGACGGCAGCGGCGGCGTGGTCATCGTCCGTCTGGTGGAAAATCCTGTCGTCAACCAGGTGGCCTTCGAAGGCAACAGCGAAGTCGATACCGAGACGCTGCGCAACGAAGTCCAGCTGAAACCGCGCTCCGTGTTCACACGCGCCCGCGCACAAGCCGATGTTCAGCGCATCCTCGACGTGTACACCCGCCAGGGCCGCTTCGCAGCCTCGGTTGAGCCGAAGATTATCGAACTCGAGCAGAGCCGCGTGAACGTGGTGTTCGAGATCACCGAGGGTGGCGCGACCAAGGTCAAGGGCGTCAACTTCGTGGGTAACCAGGCGTTCAACGACCAGCAGTTGCGCGACATCATTTCGACGACGCAGCAGGGCTGGTTCGACTTTCTCAAGGGCACCAGCATCTACGATCCGGACCGCATGAACCTGGACCGGGAACTGCTGCGTCAGTTCTACCTCAAGAACGGCTATGCCGACGCGCGCGTGACCGCAGCGCAGGCCGATCTCGACCGCGACGGGTCGGGCTTCGTGATCACGTTCGCGATCGAAGAGGGCATGCAATACAAATTCGGCGCTGTTTCCATCGAGAACGGCCTGCCGGAACTCAATGCCTCGACCCTGAACGGGGATATCACCACGTATCAGGGCGACATCTACAACGCTCAAGCCGTGGACAAGACGGTGGAGCGGCTGACGCTGGCCACGTCCGAGCAGGGCTTCCCGTTCGCTCGCGTCCGGCCGCGCGCGACGCCCGATCCGGCGACGCAGACCATCGCCGTCGTCTACGCCATCGACGAAGGCCCGCGCCTGTACATCGAGCGTATCAACGTCGTCGGCAACACCCGCACCAAGGATTTCGTGATCCGGCGGGAGTTCCGTCTGGCGGAAGGCGATGCGTACAACCCGCTGCTCGTCGATCGCGCGAAGAAGCGCCTGCAGGGGCTAGGCATCTTCAAGATGGCTGAGGTGAAGCGCAGGCCCGGCTCGGCGCCCGACCGCGTGATTCTCGACGTGGAAGTCGAAGAGCAGTCGACGGGTGAGCTTTCGTTCGGCGCGGGCTTCTCGACCAACGAAGGCATTATCGGCGACGTCTCGATCACCGAACGCAACTTCATGGGCAACGGCCAGTTCCTGCGCCTTAAGCTGGCCGGCTCGGTCGAGCGCATGCAGGTCGACCTGTCGTTCACGGAGCCGCGGTTCCTTGACCGCAACCTGTCGGCCGGCTTCGATCTCTTCCATAAGGAACTCGACCAGCAGGACGACGCCGGGTTCTCGAGCCGTTCGAGCGGCGGCACGCTGCGGCTGGGCTTCCCGCTCGGCGAAGACCTGTGGATGCAGACCGGCTACACGCTCAAGCGCGACCAGATCTTCGATGTAGAGAGTGACTCATCGATGGCCGTGAAGCAGGCATGCGGCGATCCTGACCCATTTTCTGATACCGTTCAGTGTGACGACGATGCGTACTGGACCTCGTCCGTCGGTGCATCGCTCACTTATGACAAGCGTAACCACCCGAGAAATCCGACCAGCGGTTACTACATGCAGTTGACCAGCGACTTCGCGGGTCTGGGTGGCGATGTGAACTACGTCCGCGTGCAGGGCGAGGGCCGCGCCTACTACCCGATCACCGACAAGATCACGCTGGTCGGCCGCGCTGTGGCCGGCGGCATCGATGGCTGGGGCGGGGACGACGTCAGGCTGCTCGATCTTTTCTTCCGCGGCGGCGAGACGGTACGGGGCTTCGACCGCGCCGGTTATGGCCCGCGTGACCTCGAGACGGGCGATGCGATCGGCGGCCAGTACTACTGGGCGACGACGGCGGAGGTTCGCTTCCCGCTGCCGCTCGTGCCGGAAGACATCGGACTCAGCGGCGCCGTATTCGCCGACGCCGGTTCCTTGTG
Organism: Hyphomicrobium sp.; assembly: GCA_025458125.1. GTDB lineage: Bacteria > Pseudomonadota > Alphaproteobacteria > Rhizobiales > Hyphomicrobiaceae > JAGVSR01. Next base: position 2,829 of record JALOTA010000080.1, on the reverse strand, counting down.
GGGGGTTCCTGCCGACATCGAAGCCCTCGATAACGGTGTTAATCCCTTCGATCTTGTCGACAGCAGTTCTATCCGCGCCTCGGTCGGCGTCAGCTTGATGTGGAACTCGCCGGTCGGCCCGCTGCGCGTCGATTACGCCGAACCGGTCCAGAAGGAAGACTACCAGAACCTGCGCTTCGGTGCTTCGACGCGGTTCTGATCCACCGCTATTCTGTGAAAATCCACCGGCGGCGTCCCTTGGGCGCCGCCGTTTTGTTGGAGGGGCCGGGCGGGGGCTTTATAGTGCGCGCGATTTGTTCGGACCTGCCGATCGCTTTCCCGCAGAAGGTTGCCGCCCATGCTCCACCCCGGGTTCTTCGCCAACAAGGGACCGTTCCCGGTCGGAGAGCTGGCGCGCGCGGTCGGGGCGGAGCTGTTGCCCGGAGCGGATGGGGCACGGCCCGTCGCGGACGTTCGCCCGCTCTCGGACGCGGGACCGGCGGATGTGTCGTTCCTCGATAATCGCAAGTATCTGGGTCAGCTCGACGTGACCAAGGCGGGCTTCGTGATGCTGCAGCCGGCGTTCGCGCCGCGCTTGTCGGGTGAGGCTATCGCGCTCGTGACGAAAGCGCCCTATCGCGCATTCGCTCTGGCGCTGCAGACGTTCTATCCCGAGGCCATGCACTCCAAAGCCGCGACGGGGTCATCGGGGCATGCGGTCGATCCGACGGCGCGTATCGAGGAGGGGGCCGTCATCGAGCCGGGCGCCGTGGTCGGGCCGGAAGCCATGATCGGGCGGGGCACGCGGATCGCGGCCGGGGCTGTGATCGGCTACCGGGTCGCCATCGGCCGCGACTGCTACATCGGGCCGCTCTCGACGGTCGTGCACAGCCTCGTCGGCGACCGGGTGATTCTCCATTCGGGCGTTCGCCTGGGCCAGGACGGCTTCGGCTTCGCCATGGGCCGCGAGGGACATCTGAAGGTGCCGCAGATTGGCCGCGTCATCATCCAGGACGACGTCGAGATCGGGGCCAATACGACGATCGACCGGGGGGCGCTCAAGGATACGATCATCGGGGAGGGCACCAAAATTGATAATCTGGTCCAGATCGGGCACAACGTCATTCTCGGCCGGCATTGCGTGATCGTGGCGCAGACGGGAATTTCGGGCTCCACCGAACTCGGTGATTTCGTCGTGATGGGCGGGCAATCGGGCACGGTCGGACATATCAAGGTGGGCAGCGGCGCTCAGATTGCCGGTGCGGCGCATGCCAAGGACAATGTCGCTCCCGGCGCGGTGGTGGCCGGCACTCCGGCCAAGCCGTTGAAGGAGTGGGCGCGCGAACTTGCCATTGTGTCGCGGCTTGCGGCGCGCAAGGCAGGGCCGGGCGACGCGGAAGGCAATTGACGGGACGGCCGCAGGGGGTCACGAAAGCGGCCGGGCGGGTCCGGCACGGGGCCGGGCAGCCGCAGGCACGCTAGGATCAGACGCTAGGATCTCACGGGCGTAAGGCCACGCCGGGGTACGAGGATCATGGACGACACGACGAAGACAAAGACCAAGACGCTCGGCACGGCCGACATCGCGAAAGTGATGAAGTTCCTGCCGCATCGCTATCCGTTTCTTCTGCTTGACCGCATGTATGACATGGATGGCGACGAGAGCTGCGTCGGGCTGAAGAACGTCACCATCAACGAGCCGTTCTTCCAGGGGCACTTTCCGCAATATCCGGTGATGCCGGGCGTGCTCATCATCGAGGGGCTGGCGCAGACGGCGGGCGCTTTGTGCGTGTCGAGCCTCGGGGAAGACTACAAGACGGAACTCGTCTATTTCATGGGGATCGACAAGGCGAAGTTCCGCAAGCCGGTTCTTCCGGGCGATCAGCTGCATTACCATGTTCGCAAGATCCGTAATCGCGGCCGGGTCTGGCGCTTCTATGGCGAAGCCCGGGTCAACGGCTCGGTCGTCGCCGAAGCGGAAATCAGCGCCATGCTCGCCGATACGGCGGACGCGCGCGCATTCGCGGCCTCGAAGAGCTGATGTCGGAAACCCAGATTCATTCCTCCGCCGTCGTCGCGCCCGAGGCGCGGCTCGGTGCCGGCGTCAGGATCGGGCCTTTCTGCTCGGTGGGCCCGGATGTGGTGCTGGGCGACGGCGTGGAACTCGTGAGCCACGTGGTTGTCGCCGGGCGCACCGCGATCGGCGCTCGCACGAAGATCTTTCCGTTCGCCTCGATCGGCCATCAACCGCAGGATCTGAAGTTCAAAGGCGAACCCTCGACCCTTTCGGTGGGCAACGACTGCCTGATCCGCGAAGGCGTCACCATGAATCCCGGCACCGAAGGCGGTGGCATGGAAACCACGGTGGGCGACCGCTGCGCGTTCCTGGCCAACAGCCATGTCGGGCACGACTGCCGCGTCGGTAACAGCGTCGTCTTTTCCAACAACGTCATGCTCGCCGGTCACTGCACGGTCGGCGACTACGCCATTCTCGGTGGCGGCGCGGCTGTGATCCAGTTCGCGCGCGTCGGTCCGCACTCGTTCGTCGGCGGCATGTCGGGATTGGAACACGATCTGATTCCCTACGGCATGGCGCTGGGCAACCGCGCCTACCTTTCGGGCCTCAACATCATCGGTCTGCAGCGGCGGGGTTTCAGCCGGGCGCAGATCCACGACCTGCGGCGCGCCTACCGTCTGTTGTTTGCCCAGGAGGGCACGCTGATGGAGCGGGTGGAAGACGTGGCGGCGGAGTTCAAGGATCATCCGATCGTCGTGGAGATCGTGGAATTCATTCGCAAGGGCGGCAAGCGGTCGTTGTGTACGCCGCAAGGGTCCGCCGAGGCTTGATGG
>JALOTA010000139.1 GCA_025458125.1 Hyphomicrobium sp. | reverse complement strand
ACGTTCAACGGCCGCAAGCGCATCCGGAAGAAGTTCGGCTCGATCCGCGAAGTCGCGGAAATGCCGAACCTCATCGAGGTTCAGAAGAGCTCTTACGATGACTTCCTGATGGTCAAGGAGCCCCCGGGCGGCCGCGTGGACGATCACGGCCTACAGGCGGTTTTCAAGTCGGTTTTCCCGATTTCTGACTTCTCGGGCAAGTCGACGCTGGAATTCGTGCGCTACGATTTCGACCCGCCGAAATACGACGTTGACGAGTGCATGCAGCGCGACATGACCTTCTCGGCTCCGCTCAAGGTCAAGCTGCGCCTGATCGTGTTCGATGTGAACGAAGAAACCGGCTCCAAATCGATCAAGGACGTGAAGGAGCAGGACGTCTACATGGGCGAAATGCCCCTCATGACGTCGAACGGTACCTTTGTCATCAACGGCACCGAGCGCGTCATCGTCTCGCAGATGCACCGCTCGCCGGGCGTCTTTTTCGATCATGACCGGGGACGCACGCACGCCTCCGGCAAGCTGCTGTTCGCCGCCCGCATAATTCCCTATCGCGGTTCGTGGCTCGATTTCGAATTCGATGCCAAGGACATCGTTTACGTTCGCATCGACCGTCGCCGCAAGCTGCCGGTGACCACGCTGCTGTATGCGCTGGGACTCGACGACGAAGAGATCCTGTCGACCTTCTACCGCCAGATTCCGGTCAAGGAATCCAAGCGCGGCTGGAAGATTCCGTTCGACGCCGCGAAGATGCGCGGCATGACGCCGCTCGGAGATCTTATCGACGCTAAGACCGGCGACGTTGTCGGCAAGGCCGGAGAGAAAATCACGGCGCGCAAGGCCCGCGAGCTTGCCGAAGGCGGCCTCAAGGAAGTGCTGGTTTCGCCGGAAGACCTGTCTGGCCGCTACATCGGCGAAGACGTCGTCGATCTCCAGACCGGTCAGATCTACGCCGAGGCCGGCGACGAGCTTGATCCGAAGCTTCTGGCCGAGATCAAGGATCAGAAAATCAAGGAATTCCAGATCCTCGATATCGACCACGTCAATATCGGGCCGTTCATCCGCAATACGCTGCATATCGACAAGAACTCCAACCATCAGGAAGCCCTGATGGACATCTATCGCGTGATGCGTCCGGGCGAGCCGCCGACCATCGAGGCGGCGACGGCGCTGTTCCACAGCCTGTTCTTCGATCCGGAGCGCTATGATCTTTCGGCGGTTGGCCGCGTGAAGATGAACATGCGCCTCGAACTCGACGCGCCCGACACCATGCGGGTCCTGCGCAAGGAAGACATCGTGGCCGTCGTCAAGACGCTCGTCGACCTGCGCGACGGACGGGGCGAGATCGACGACATCGACCATCTCGGCAATCGCCGCGTGCGCTCTGTCGGCGAACTCATGGAGAACCAGTACCGGTTGGGACTGCTTCGGATGGAGCGCGCCATCAAGGAGCGCATGTCGTCGGTCGATATCGACACGGTGATGCCGCAGGACCTGATCAACGCCAAGCCTGCGGCCGCTGCGGTGCGCGAGTTCTTCGGGTCGTCGCAGCTGTCCCAGTTCATGGACCAGACGAACCCGTTGTCGGAAATCACCCACAAGCGCCGTCTCTCGGCGTTGGGGCCCGGCGGTCTCACGCGCGAGCGTGCGGGCTTCGAGGTCCGCGACGTTCACCCGACCCACTACGGCCGTATCTGCCCCATCGAAACGCCGGAAGGTCCCAATATCGGCCTTATCAACTCGCTGGCGACCTTTGCCCGCGTGAACAAGTACGGCTTCATCGAGAGCCCCTACCGGCGCGTCAAGGACAGCCGTGTGACGGACGAGGTGATCTACCTCTCCGCAATGGAGGAAATGCGCCATCACGTGGCCCAGGCCAACGCCGAACTGGATGCCAAGGGCAAGCTGGTCGACGATCTGATCACCTGCCGCTATCAGGGCGACGTTCTCCTGGTGCCGCGCGAGAAGGTCGATTACATCGACGTTTCGCCCAAGCAGTTGGTCTCGGTCGCCGCGGCGCTGATCCCGTTCCTTGAGAACGATGACGCCAACCGCGCGCTCATGGGTTCCAACATGCAGCGTCAGGCCGTGCCGCTCATCCGTGCCGAGGCGCCGTTCGTCGGCACCGGCATGGAAGAGGTCGTGGCCCGCGACTCTGGCGCCGCGATTGCAGCGCGCCGCTCCGGCATCATCGATCAGGTGGATGCAACACGTATCGTTATCCGCGCGACGGAAGAGAACGATCCGTCGAAGCCGGGCGTCGACATCTATCGTCTGCGCAAGTTCCAGCGGTCCAACCAGAATACCTGCATCAACCAGCGCCCGCTGGTGAACGTAGGCGATCGCGTCGATGCCGGCGAGATCATTGCCGACGGTCCATCGACCGATCTCGGCGATCTGGCGCTCGGCAAGAACGTGCTCGTCGCGTTCATGCCGTGGATGGGCTACAATTTCGAGGACTCCATCCTCCTCTCCGAACGTGTCGTGTCCGACGACATCTTCACCTCGATCCACATCGAGGAATTCGAGGTGATGGCCCGCGATACCAAGCTCGGTCCTGAGGAAATCACGCGCGACATTCCCAACGTCTCGGAAGAAGCGCTGAAGAACCTCGACGAAGCAGGCATCGTCTACATCGGCGCGGAAGTGAACCCTGGCGACATCCTAGTCGGCAAGATCACGCCGAAGGGCGAGAGCCCGATGACGCCGGAAGAAAAGCTGCTTCGCGCGATCTTCGGCGAAAAGGCCTCCGACGTGCGCGATACGTCGCTGCGTCTGCCTCCGGGCGTCTCGGGCACGATCGTCGAAGTGCGCGTCTTCAATCGTCACGGCGTCGAGAAGGACGAGCGCGCCATGGCGATCGAGCGCGAGGAAATCGAGCGTCTCGCCAAGGACCGCGATGACGAATTGCAGATCCTCGATCGCAACGTCTATGCGCGGCTTAAGGAGGCTTTGCTCGGCAAAGAGGTCTCGAAAGGTCCGAAGGGCGCACGCAAGGGCACCAAGCTCGACGACGCGATCCTAGACGATATTCCGCGCAGCCAGTGGTGGGAGATCGGTCTGGCCAACGAGAAGGCCCAGGCCGAACTGGAAGCCATCAACAAGCAGTACGAAGAGGCCAAGAAGAGCCTTGAGCGCCGCTTCGTCGACAAGGTCGACAAATTGCAGCGCGGCGACGAACTGCCGCCCGGCGTCATGAAGATGGTCAAGGTCTTCGTCGCCGTGAAGCGCAAGATCCAGCCGGGCGACAAGATGGCCGGCCGTCACGGCAACAAGGGCGTCGTATCGCGCATCGTGCCCTGCGAAGACATGCCGTTCCTTGAAGACGGCACCCGCTCGGCGTGCCCTCGCGCATGAACGTCGGCCAGATTCTCGAAACGCACCTTGGCTGGGCGTGTCGCGGTCTCGGCCGTGCCATCGACGAGGCGCTTCAGGAATTCCGCGCTTCGGGCAAGGCGGAGGCTCTGCGCGAAGAACTGAAGAAGATCTATGGAAAGGACGAGATCAAGTCCAACATCAAGGACGATGAACTCGCGGCCGCCGCCAACCTCTTGAAGCGAGGCGTGCCGATTGCGACGCCCGTGTTCGACGGTGCCCGCGAAAGCGACATCGTGGAAATGCTGAAGCAGGCGGGCTTCGACAGTTCGGGTCAGGTCACCCTGTACGATGGCCGGACCGGTGAACCGTTCGATCGCAAGGTGACCGTCGGCTACAAGTACATCCTCAAGCTGCACCATCTCGTCGACGACAAGATCCACGCGCGCTCGATCGGTCCATACTCGCTCGTGACCCAGCAGCCGCTGGGCGGCAAGGCGCAGTTCGGCGGTCAGCGTTTCGGCGAAATGGAGGTCTGGGCGCTCGAGGCGTATGGCGCGGCCTACACGCTGCAGGAGATGCTCACCGTCAAGTCCGACGACGTGGCCGGACGCACC
>JALOTA010000138.1 GCA_025458125.1 Hyphomicrobium sp. | reverse complement strand
ACGGCCCATGATCCTGCCCAGCCGCTGCAGTAGACCTTCCGATGATTGACCGCAGCGGGGAAGCCGAAGGCCCGTCCGTTCTCCGGTGGTCAGCGAAAATCCGACGTCAGGGTGTGCCATCGCCAGGCGCTTGACGGTTTCGGCGACGGCCATGTTTTCCGCGCGCTCCGACTTTAGAAACTTCAGTCGCGCGGGTGTCGCAGAAAAAAGCTCCCGCACATCAACGCGCGTACCGCTGTTGATCGCGGCCGGCTTCAATCCGCTTTTTGCGCCTCTCTCGACTACGATTTCGAAACCGTCGCTGCGTCCCGCGGCACGTGAGGCGACGGAAAGCACCGCGACTGACCCGATCGAGGGCAGGGCTTCACCGCGGAAACCGAGCGTGCGGATGTCGAACAGGTCACTTTCGTCGAGCTTGGACGTCGCGTGCCGCTCCACGGCCAGGAGCAGATCGTCCGGGGGCATTCCACACCCGTCGTCAGTCACGCGGATGAGCGAGAGCCCACCACCTGCCGTGACCACCTCGATTTCACGGGCGCCCGCGTCGATCGCATTCTCCACAAGCTCTTTGACGACGCTCGCGGGCCGCTCGATGACCTCGCCGGCAGCGATGCGATTGACGGTCTCGGGTGCGAGTTGGCGGATGGCCACGGACGAATCTCCCCTTCCTTCTCCTTGCTTAGCAGAGAGGAGGAAAGGAGGCACCGGCCGGTGAAGACAGTGAACAGGCTTTACGCGCCGAGCCGCTGCTTGGTCAGAATCTTTGCCAATTCAACGCCCGGCTGGTCGAACGGGTCGACGTTGAGCAGCCTTCCGGCCACGATCGTCTCCATCATGTAGTGCATGAGAATTTGCCCTGCGGCGCGCTCGTCCAGCGCAGCAATGTCCATCGTGCGAACCGGGCGCCCAGCCTTCGTCAGTGCCTCGGCGATGGCACATCCCTGCGCGTCGACGATGTCGCCGATTGTCTTGCCGCCGAGAAAACCGACCCCTGCTTTCTCCGCCAGTGTCTTGTCGAGTACAGGCCCCGATCCCTTCGGTGCCACGCGCACGATGGTCAACGCGATCTCGCGGGGCCCGTCCATGAAAAGCTGCAGCTGGCTGTGCTGATCGACAGGACCCAACGCCGGGACGGGCGTTGTGCCCTCCCCACCTTTGCCGAGACTCTCGGCCCACAGCTGCACGAACCAGTCCGCAAGTTTGCCGAGCCTGTCTGCATAGGGCATGAGAACGAGTGTGCGGATACCGCGATCCTTCGAGAGAGCGACCATCGTCGCTGCGCCTGCCGCGAAGGGAATATCGGCCGCCCGCGCCCCCTTGAGCATCGGCAGCAGAATCTCGCGTGCCCCGGCACGGACTGCGCGGGCATCAAGGCCCCGTGCCATGGCAGGCAGAAGTCCCACGTTGGTGAGGCACGAGAAGCGGCCACCGATCCCCGTGTGGTGTTCGAGCATGGGGATGCCGAACGATTGGCAGAGCGCACGCAGACCGTTCGCCTTGCCCGGTAGGTCGGGCTCCGTAATCCCGAGGAACAACTCCGGAATTCGGCCGCCGAGTCCTACGGAAGTCACCGCGGAGAGGGTGGCAATGGCCTGCGCGAGTGTTTCCGCCGTGCCGCCCGACTTCGACGTGACTACGAACCGCGTCTTGCTGAAGTCTGTTGCTGCGAGAAGTGCGGCAAGCGTATCGCCGTCAAGATTGTCATAGAAGCGGATGCGTGGCCGCTGGTGGGGCGGTTTCTTCGCGGTGTGCGGAATGCCCCAGCCGGCGATCTGGGCAAGCGTCTGGCCACCGAGACTGGACCCGCCGGTCCCGAAGAAGATGATCGTGTCGGCGCCGGTCGAAAGCTTCGCGAGTTGCGCCTCTGCCAGATCGATGTCAGCGGTTTCCTCGGCGATGCGCAGAAGTGCGAGTGAGCCGCTCTCGTAATCTGCCCTCAACCCCGCGAGCACGGCATCCGCCTTTGCGTACCACGCGTCGAGAGTTTGACGGGTGAGGCCGAGGGGACCGATCGCATGTTCGAGGCACCCGTCGAGGGACTGGGTATAGGCAGCGCAATCCGACACGGCGTATCTCCTCGTCTAAAACTATCTGAAAGCTGCGCTATCGGTTTATCGCGCGCCAGCCAAGAGGGTACGCACGTGCCGTGCGCCTCGGCCGCAGCACACGGCAGGACCGGAGCAAAAGGTAGGAGCACTCGAGCGCCTTTTCCTCCCCGTTGCGGGCAGCCGCTACGTCTTGCGGCGGGCGGCATCCACAATGCGGAGAATCTCCTCGGGCGGAGCGTCAAACGGAAGACGGTTGAAATCGGCTGGGCGGGCAATTGCCTGCTCCAGCCGCCGGTGAAATGCCGTTCGATCGATCTCGATCGTGCCGAACTGCTTCAGATGCTCGGTGACGAATTGCGTGTCAAGCAGCCGGAACCCGCCGTGGATCAGGCGTGCCGCGAGATAGACGAGCGCGATCTTCGACGCGTCTCGCTCGTAGGAAAACATGCTTTCTCCGAAGAAAGCGCCTTCCAGTGCGACACCATAGAGACCACCGACCAGATGATCACCGTCCCAGACCTCAACCGTGTGGCAATGTCCGAGTTTGAAGAGTTCACGATAGAGCGAACGAATACGCCCGTTGATCCAGGTGGAGTCGCGGCCCTCACGTGCCCCCGCGCATCCGTCGATGACGCCCTCGTATTCCGTATCGATCCGGACCTGCAGCGGCGTCGTTCGGATCGTTCGCTTCAGCCGCTTTGGTACATGAATGGCGTCGAGTGGCAGAACGCCCCTGTTCTGAGGTTCGATCCAGTGCAACGCAGGATCATCGGCGCTTTCCGCCATGGGGAAGATGCCGCAAGCGTAGGCCTTCATGAGGACCTGCGGCGTAATCTCTATCAGGACGTCGTCACGCGACATCGGTGGGATGATCCCCCTTCACGCTCTGCAACCATACGACTGTAGCGCCCTTGGGACCGAAAGGCGAGCCGGACGGGCAGGACCACCTTCAGCCGGATGGCAACCGGTAGATCCGGTTTTTCCTGCCTCCTCCGGAAACCTGGTAACCAGCAGAAGCGAGAACCTCGAGGAGATCGTTCTGCCAGCTGCCGACGTTGGCTTCCAGAATGACGGCCCTTGGATAAAGGTTCCGTGGCACGTCCCGGAAATAGGGAATGAGGACCTTGTCCTCGCAGCCTTCCACGTCGATCTTGATCGCATCGACATGGCCGAAACCAGCCTCCGAGACGAGTCGCGCGAGCGTGCGGACCGGAACCTTCAAGAGGGTTTTGCCCCCTCGTGCGGCTTGCACGGCCTGGATGTTGGAGAGTCCATTGGCGGCCGCGTTGAACGCGAGGCGCTTGAGGACGATCTCGTTGGGATCGACGGCCAGAACCCGCGCACCGGGTCCCGCGTTCTTCGCGACAAAAACGCTATAGGCGCCCACGTTGCTGCCGATATCGAGGAAAACGAATGATGGGTGGAGCTGTGACATAAGAAAGGACAGTTCCGCAGGATCGAAGGGGTCGAAGAACTGCGGCGTCACCATCAGGCGCTTTTCACAGGCGTTGTTATCTGCGTGCAGGCGCATTTTCTGCCCGATCACTTCCAGATCGACGGGGTCCGTCCTCAATCTTCTGAGCGTGGAACGAATGAAAGAGGCAACGCGCTTGCCGAACCTCGTCGGCTCGAGCCGGTGTCCGAGCGCAATCAGCCGGCCCTCGAACGCCGTGGGCTGATATACGCCGAATGGAGGCTCACTCTCGGCCACTTTTGTCACGCCCCTCGCGGTTGATCAGGGTTTACCGAGATACTTCTCCAGCCAGTGAATGTCGTACATCCCGTTGACAACATCTGGATGTCTGACGAGTTCGTGAAAAAGAGGGATCGTGGTTTCGATACC
>JALOTA010000137.1 GCA_025458125.1 Hyphomicrobium sp. | reverse complement strand
ATCTTGGCGAGATCGAGGAACTTCATGCCGCGCCTCTCCAGAGGAAGGCCGTCATCGGGCGCTTCCTTTCATAAACAATCGTGTCGACTTCGGCTTTGCGCGCCAGGCAGTAGGCCCGGTTCACGCCGATGCAGCGGAAGCCCAGTTTTTCAATGACACGGGCGGAGGCCGTATTGTCGATGAAGTGGCAGCACGTCATTCGAGGAACGCGCGCGACCTTGAACGCATGCCGCATGACGGCTTCGGCGGCTTCCGTGACGAAGCCTTGCCCCCACCAAGGCTTGCCGATCCAGTAGCCAAGTTCAGCCGAGCGGTCATTGGCATCGATCGTGTAGCCGATGAGCCCGATCAGATAGTTGTCGTATTCGATGCCGCGCACGAACTCGTTGGCCTCGATCCCCCGGATCCATTCTTCCGCATCGAACTCGGTGTAGGGATGCGGCAAGCGGGCGGTCATCCGCGCGACGTCGATGTCGCCGGCCAGCAGCGCGATACGCCGGGCATCAGCGTGGTTCAACTCGCGAAGGTTCAATCGCTTCGTTCGCATTCGACATTGCCAATCGGGTGGTCGCCGGTTCGCCAAGGTAGCGCAGAAATGAAACGAGGGGAGATGCCATCGCATCTCCCCTCGGAACTCTGCCCGGTCAGGTTAGCGGCCGTTACTCGGCTGCTTCTGCCTTGGCGGGATTAACCGAGATGTAGGTGCGTCCGTTGGACTTGGCGTTGAACTCCACCGTGCCTTCGATCAGTGCGAAGATCGTGTGATCCGTGCCCATGCCGACGTTCTTGCCGGGGTGCCACTTCGTTCCACGCTGACGGCAGAGAATGTTGCCGGGAATGACGTGCTCGCCGCCGTACTTTTTGATGCCGAGGCGTTTGCTTTCGGAATCGCGGCCGTTACGCGTAGAGCCGCCTGCTTTCTTTTGTGCCATTGAACTGATCCTCGATGCCGGGCCGCGGCGCCCTTCGGGGCCGCCTGCGGGGAATGACTTAAGCCGAAATGCCGGTGATGCGGACCGTCGTCAGATCCTGACGATGACCGTGCTTGCGGCGCGAATTCTTACGGCGGCGCTTGCGGAAGGCGATGACCTTTGGCCCGCGGGTCTGCTCGACCAGCTCTGCCGTCACCTTGGCGCCCGAAACGAGCGGCTTGCCGACCTTCACATCGGCGCCTGAGCCGACCAGAAGAACCTCGGCGAACTCGACCTTTCCGTCGTCCTTCACGTCGAGCTTTTCGACTGTGAGGACGTCATCCTTGGCGACGCGATATTGCTTGCCGCCCGTCTTGATGACTGCGTACATCCTGTGCCTCTTTCCGCGCGTGGTTCGCGCTCTTGGGTCTCATCCGCGCCCTGTGGCGCCGCAATTAAGCGGACTTTTCAGAGGTTTAGCTTGGCGGCCAACCAGAGCCTCGGGCAGCGACTTTTAACGCGGGCATCCGGCCGGACACCCGCGTTCGACGTGCTTATGTCCGAGGCCGACCCTAAAGTCAACGTGGCTGGACAAACGGCTGGCATGGTTGACCAGGATCAAGGCTGGGGGGCCACGTCCGCCATAATCTAATAAGACCCTCGCTTCCAGTTGCGAGGGTCGCCTTTGCGACTTCCCCAGACTTCAGGCTGCCGGGTATCCTCGGCAGCCGATTTTTTTTTGTCCGGCGGACGGCCCCCTTGTCCGAAGGATGGTTCATTGTTCTGCCATCGCGAGAAGGTCCTGTGACAGCGTTCAGTCTCACAATGGAGACCGCGTGCGGATCATGCCCGAGGCCCTTCTGCCGAACATTCCCGTACTGGAGTGCGGCTCCGATTTTCCGGTTCGGACGCTGACCGCTTATTTGGATCGGGCCCACGCCCTGCTGGATCTCGCAACGGCGGGCGTTCCGCTCACGGCGCTGAGGCAACTCGACCGCCTCTCGCGCGCCTGGCTCGTCAAGTGGGAGAACGCCCACTTGTCGGAGATCGATGCCGTTGCCGAAATCCTCGACCGGCCGGGGGCTCACTTTTTCTCTGTGAATTATGAGTGGGGATGCACCTGCCGTGTTGCTCCCGCCTCGGAGGTAGGGAGCGCCCGGCTCCTCCGGGTGCTGGACTGGAGAACGACGGGACTTGGCGCAAATATCATTGCAGCGAGCGTGACGGCGCCAGCGGGGCGTTATGTGACGCTCACCTGGCCTGGGTACACGGGCGTTCTGTCGGCGCTGGCTCCGGGACGGTTCGCGGTGGCGCTCAATCAGGCGCCCATGCGCAAGGCCTCTGGTTTTTATTATCTCGACTGGGCAGCAAATCGCGTCCGCGTCTGGTCGATGCCGCATCCCACGCCGGCGCATGTGCTGAGGTCGGTGTGCGACGAGGCGATCTCCTTCGAAGACGCCGTCGGCCGGTTAGAAAAAGAACCGCTATCGACGCCGGCCATCTTTTCCATCGCGGGTGTGGGTGCGCTGGACACGGCCGTGATTGAGCGAACGGAAACGGACTCCCGGGTGCATCGAGGAAGCCACGTGGCGGCAAATCACTGGCAATCGAGCGGTTGGCGGGGGCATCCTCGCGGCGAGGACAGCGCGGGCCGGGCGGCCACGCTCGCGCGGATAGACCCGGCCTTCGGATCGGCTTTCAGCTGGCTGAAGCCTCCCGTTCTCAATGCGCGCACGCGGCTCGTCATGGTTGCCGATGCGGCCGCCGGCCGGGTCGAGGCGCAAGGGTTCGAGCGCGAGGCGCCCGCCACGGCACTGCTCGATCTGACCATCTCCCCCCTGCCGACCGTTCCCTGAGGAACGGCGCGGAAAATCATCCTATGATGTCATTATGGGCCGCTGGGGCACCCCCGGCCGTGACGACCTGCGCATCCGGGAGGCGAACATGAAGGAAAGCCTGCACGATATTCGCGCCCGCAAGGAGTATGAGGCGATCCGCGGTTTCTACATCCACGTGATGGTGTTCGTTCCCGTGCTTCTTCTGCTTCTTGTGCTGGACGTCGTGGGGGGAAGCGGAATGTGGGTGCAATGGGTTGGCCTGGGATGGGGACTGGGTCTCGCGTTCCATGCTTATTCTGCGTTCGTGATGGAGCCGCGGAAGATGGCGCGCTGGGAGCAGGAGCAGATCGAGGCGATCGGGCAGCATGGTGCGGCCGGCGGTCCGGGGTAGGGGCGGTGGTCTTGCTGTAGAGGGCTTGCGCCCGTGACCGGCCTACGACTGTGTTAGGGGCCTGCCCGGGACGGCGGGGCCGATGTTTCACGGAAAACATTGGCGGATATGGCACCGGGAACGCCAGATGCGACGCAGCTTCTGGTCCGCTTCGCCGAAACCATCAGGCGCCGCGAGAGGGCTTGCACCGGGACGGCGCAGCGTTTAGAAGCGGGCCTCGCCTGAATGGCACCACGGCTCCCGGAGAGGTGGCAGAGTGGTCGATCGCGCCGCACTCGAAATGCGGAGTACGGGCAACCGTACCGGGGGTTCGAATCCCTCCCTCTCCGCCACT
>JALOTA010000079.1 GCA_025458125.1 Hyphomicrobium sp. | reverse complement strand
GAGACGCTGACCCACGACCGGTTCCACGTCGCCGGGCGCGACGAGATCGCGAAACAAGAGCTTCGGTCCGACGTTGGCCGCCACGGCGCGCGCCCGGACCACTTCTCCGCTCTTCAGTTCGACACCGATTGCCCGGCCTTTCTCGACCACGACGCGGGCCACCGGCGCGTCGACGCGGATCAGCGCTCCCGCCTTCTCGGCCGAACGGGCCATAGCCTGACTGATAGCCCCCATGCCGCCCACAGCATGCCCCCATACACCGGGCTTTCCGTTCACCTCGCCGAAGCAATGATGCAGCAGGACATACGCTGTCCCGGGAGTCGATGGAGCGGCATACGAGCCAACGATGCCGTCGAAAGCAAACAGCGCCTTGACGTGCTCATTCTCGAACCAGGGTTCCAGAAAATCCGCAGCGCTCTTGGTGAAGAGATCGACCAGAAGCCGCTGATCCTCGAGTCCGAGCCCAAGGACCCGCCGGCCGATGGCGCCGCCCTTGATCAGTTCCACAATGCCACCGCCGGCATTCGGTGGCGTCTTGCGCGTCAGGTCGCGCAGGACGGACGCTGCACGCTCCAGCGCCGCGTCGTATTCGGGATAACGCGCCGCGTCGCGCGGCGAAAATCTCGCGATCTCGGACTGCTTGGCCTCCATCCCGTAGGGCCAGAAGAACGCGCGCTTCCGGTCGATCGGCATGAAGTTCGCGGCCGGACGCTCGATGATGGTGAGCCCGTTGGCAGGAAGATCGAGGTCGGCAATGACGCCGGGATCGAGAAGGCTGACGGTGTAGGAGGCAACCGAGTTGCGAAAGCCGGGATAAAATTCCTCCGTGAGCGCTGCGCCCCCCACGACGCTGTTCTTTTCCAAGACGATCGTAGACAGACCCGAGCGGCCGAGATACGCCGCCGCCGTCAATCCGTTGTGACCGCCGCCGATGATCGCGACATCATAGGTCATCCGGGCCTCGCTCCCACGATCAGTCAATCTTCAGCCTCCCGGCGTTGTCGTACTGCCTGACACCCCCGCCAACGATTTGCACGCTTTCGCAAAAGGAGTGCAGGTTCTCGACGGCTTGAGCCGTAGCTGATAGATCTTCGTTAACCAATCCCGTTTGCGATTCGTTCATGAATTTGACACGAACATTGCGGCTGATCCGGCGGAGTGAAGGCCATGCAGTCGACAGAAGTCCAGCCGCTCGACGCCACCGCGGGTGATGTTCTGCCCACGGTAGCCCCTTGCAACCGCGATCTCCTCACGGGTTTTGCCTTTACGGCGCTCGTGCCGGCGATTTTCTGGACTGCGCTTTCGGCATTTATCGCAATCGGATTGGGATACGACCCCGACGCCGCCACGATCGCGCTCGCCGGTTCAGCGATCGCGCTGTTCCTGGGCCTGGTGTTCGCGATGCTCAGAGCACGACCCGATTGAGGTCCGTTCCGCGACCGCTTGATTACTCCGCTGCCGCCTGCGACTTCGGCTGAACCTCGGCCATGTAGTCGTTGAGGAGCAGTTCGCAGAATTTTCCGGGCAAATAGGTGTGCGGACCGATCTCACGAACCGGCGTGATCTCGGCGGCCGTTCCGGTGATGAAAACTTCGGAGAAGGAATCCAGTTCGTCCGGCAGAATGGTGCGTTCGACGACTTTGATCCCGCGCCGTTTGGCAAGTTCGATCACGGTCTGCCGCGTGATGCCGTTCAGGAAACAATCCGCCGTCGGCGTGTGCAGCGCACTGTCCTTGACAAAGAACATGTTCGCGCCGGTACACTCCGCGACATGTCCCCGATAGTCGAGCATCATCGCGTCGGCATAGCCGGCGCGTTCCGCCCGGTGCTTTTCGATGGTGCAGATCATGTAGAGACCGGTCGCCTTGGCCTTTGATGGAATGGTCGCCGGATCGGGGCGGCGGTAGGTGGCAAGTCCGACGCGAATGCCCCGCAGACGCTCGGCCATATCGAAGTAGGAGCCCCAGTTCCAGGCTGCGACGGCGAGATGGATCTTGCTCTTCTGGGCTGAAACGCCCATCTGCTCGCTTCCGCGCCATGCAATGGGACGAATGTATCCGTCGGTCAGATTGTTGGCCGTGAGCGTGTCGCGGCACGCCTGATCGATCTGCTCGGCCGAGTACGGGATTTCGAAATCGAGCATGCGTCCGCTCTCGATGAGACGGTTGGTATGCTCGCGAAGCTTGAAGATCTGCCCTCCGTAAGAGCGCTCGCCCTCGAAGACAGCGCTGGCGTAGTGCAGGGCGTGGGTGAGAATGTGAACCTGCGCCTCGCGCCATGGAACGAGAGTGCCGTCGAACCAGATGAAACCATCGCGGTCGTGATAAGGGACCAAATCGGCCATCGAACCTAATTCCTCATTGCTCGGCCCGGTCTGACACGAACGTGGGGCCTGCCGCGGCCACCCTCGCCGTGCAAATCGTCCTTTTGCATCAAGAGACGTTCGAACGGGGGCAGCATTTTCCGGCAGTCCACGTCACGTGGAGCCCGGCCAATTCTGATCGCGAAATGACTTGCCACGTCTATCGATCGGCTGCAAATAAGTCAACATGGCTGACATAAATTCGGAAAAGCGCCGGTCCTCACCGGCAACGCTTGCGGATGAAAAACTGGAAAGCCCGACCACGCCGGTAGATCCCGCGCTCGTGAGCTTCATGGAATTGTTCTATTTCGCCTACCGGAACTTTACAGGCGACCCCGACGCAATCCTCGAGAGATATGGGTTTGGTCGTGCCCATCATCGTGTTCTGCATTTCGTGCATCGCAACCCGGGGCTCAAGGTCGCAGAACTACTGGAGATTCTGAAAATCACGAAACAAAGTCTGGCCCGCGTTCTCAAGGAGCTGCGCGAGAAGGGTTTCATAGCCCAGCGGCCCGGCCCCGAAGACCTGCGGGAACGGCGCCTATTTCTCACACAGCGCGGCGTGCGCTTGACCGACAAGCTGACGGAGCTTCAAGTCCGGCGCATCGCGACCGCCCTCGACGAAGCGGGCAGCGGTGCAGATGAAGTGACACGCCGGTTCCTGCTTGCCATGATCGAGCCGCATGAGCGCGATCAAGTGGCGGAACTCGTCAAGTGGCCGGAACACGGGGCGCCCCCCGTCGCGCCGGCCGGATCATGAGGGCCGGGGCGTAGCGTGCCGCTGGCCAGCGTCACCAAGCAAGGCAGATGATCGATGAGCAATAACCTAGCCCGGCGCGCCGACCCTCTTCCCGACGACGCACCGCACATTCTGGTGGTCGACGACGACCAGAAGATTCGCGATCTCCTCGCCCGCTACCTGTTCGAGAACGGATTTCGTGTCACCACGGCGGGAGACACAATGGACGCCCGCGCGGCCATGCGGGGGCTCGCGTTCGATCTCATCCTCCTCGATGTCATGATGCCCGGCGAAAGCGGATTGTCGCTCGCACAGGAGCTGAAATCGTCGACACGTGTCCCGGTCTGTCTCCTCACCGCCCGTGCCGAAACGGAAGACCGCATTTCAGGTTTGGAGATCGGCGTCGACGACTACGTCACGAAGCCGTTCGAGCCCCGCGAGCTGCTGCTCCGCCTGCGCAACATTCTGCGCCGTGGCCAGCCCGGACCGCACGCGCCCGTCGATGAAGTGCGCATGGGACCTTACGTGTTCATCATCTCCAGGGGCGAGCTGAAGCGCGACGACGAGACGATCAAACTCACAGAGCGCGAGCGAGATCTCCTGCGCCAGTTCGCCCAGCGGCGGGGCACGCCCATTCCGCGGCACGAATTGTCGAACGACGAGAGCACCGGCAGCGAGCGCGCCATCGACGTCCAGATCAATCGTCTGCGCCGCAAGATCGAAAGCGACCCGTCGAACCCCGTCTATCTGCAGACGGTGCGCGGCAAAGGCTACATCCTCTACACCGACTAAGGATCGCTCCCCTCGATGGTCGCAAGATTCGACGCGCCGGCGGAAAAGCTCAAGACGCGCTTCGCGTCCTGGCGCGAGGCGTCGGCGAAAACCGCCACGGCATTGTCGAGCCGTCTGGCCGAGGCGCTGCCCAAGGGACTCTTTGCCCGCGCCCTGCTCATCATCATCACACCGATCGTCGTCCTGGAAGGCGTGATTGCGTTCGTATTCATGGAACGCCACTGGCAGTCCGTCACGCGCCGCCTGTCGGAAGCTACGGCACGGGATATCGCCGCCCTGATCGAGATGTACGATGTCGACAAGGACGCGACCGCCAGAACGCGATTGATCGAGCTGGCACGCGATAAGCTCAATCTGACGATGCAGATCCTGCCCCCCGGCGATCTTCCAGCACCCGCGCCCAAGCCGTTCTTCGACCTTCTCGATCGCGCGCTTTCCAAGGAGATTTCCCGGCAGATCAACCGCCCCTTCTGGATTGACACGCTAGGCGAAGCTCGCCTCGTCGAAATCCGCGTCAAGCTAGACGACGCGATCCTGCGCTTCATCGCGACCCGCACCCAGACCTATGCCTCCAACTCGCACATTTTCCTGCTTTGGATGATCGGCACGTCCATCATTCTCCTCACCGTCGCCATCCTGTTCCTGCGTAATCAGATCCGCCCCATCCTGCGCCTTGCGGAAGCCGCGGACGCGTTCGGAAAAGGCCGACCCTTTGCCGATGACTTCCGCCCGCGCGGAGCGCGGGAAGTACGCCAGGCCTCTCAGTCGTTCATCGAGATGCGCGACCGCATCACCCAGCACGTCGAGCAGCGAACGACCATGCTCGCGGGCGTCAGCCACGACCTGCGGACCATACTCACCCGCTTCAAGCTCGAGCTTGCCTTCCTGCCCGACACGGCGGAGACACGCTCGCTCCGATCCGATGTCAACGAAATGCAGCACATGCTGGAAGACTATCTCGCCTTCGCGCGCGGTGACGGCGGCGAGGAAGCAAAACCGACGAACCTGCGGGAATTGCTGGAAGAGATTTACGAGGAAGCGCAGGCCTACGGCACCACGATCGACCTGAGAATGCGCCGCAGCAAGCAGGACCTCGTTCTGCCGCTGAAGCGCAACGCGTTCAAGCGCGCGATCACGAACCTTGTCGGCAACGCCGTCCGCTATGGCGACAAGATCATCGTGCGCGCCGCAACAGAGGGCAACTGGCTGCGCGTGGAGATCGATGACAATGGTCCCGGAATTCCGGAGAGCGAGCGGGAAAACGTCTTCCGGCCATTCTACCGGATCGACAAGTCCCGCAACCAGGACAGCGCGAATTCCGGGCTCGGCCTCGCCATAGCTCGCGACATTGCAAAGAGCCACGGCGGAACTGTCACCCTCGGTGAGAGTTCGATGGGCGGCCTGCGCGCCATCATCTCCGTGCCGCTCTGAGAGTTCCGCCTAGTCCTTGAATGCCTTGTCGTAATTCCGCACCGTCTCGAACGATTTGGCTGCGTCGAGATTCTTGATCCCGCCAAGTTTCGCACTATCGACATTTGCGCCGTTGAAATCGGCGCCGCTGACGTTGGCGCCCGCTAGCGTCGCGCCGGCCAGATCGGCTCCGGCAAGTACCGCATTCGTCAGATCGGCATCCCTGAGCGTCGCGAATTCCAGATCGACTTCAACCATATTGGCGCCCTTGAATGAGGCACCCTCCAGGTTGGCGCTCTCGAACCCGCGCTTGACCATCGCGCGCTGATTCTTCTTGCCGGGCGAGAGATCGGCCGCATCGAAACGGGCCTTCGCCAGAGAAGCCTGCGCGAAATTCGATTTCACCGTCGCCTTCGTGAAATCGGCCCCATCCATCTTCGCCTTGATGAACTGCGCACCGATCAGGCTGGCGCCTTCCAGGCTGGCGCCGCTGAAATCCGACTCCATCGCCCAAACGGCGTCGAGTGCAGCTCCGTCCAGCTTGGCGCCGGAGAGATTGGCCTTGTTGAGGCGCGCGGCCCGCAGGATGACACGGCTCAGATCGGCGCCGGAGAGATCAATTCCATTGAGGGATTTCCCGGAAAGATCGGCCGGCGCGTCTGTCGTTCCCTTTGCGACCGCAGCCAGTACTTCCTCGCGGGTCATCTCGGATTTCGTGAACGCATCGGACGTCAGGTCCAGGCCCTGGAAGGGGTCCTGCGCCCGAGCCGCGCTCGCGGCGAGAAGGACAGCCAGAACGACAGGGACAAGCCGACGAAACATGTGCGAACTCCGGGTGTATGCGGTGCGGGCCGTGCTAGCACGCGATTGGCCCCAAGCCTACGGCCAGGTTCGTTGGTCCGATCTGCGGCGACCGCCGGATGGAAGAGAGCGGCAAACCGCGGAACGGCATCGGAGTCGTTTTATCGGTAGGCTTTGTCGAGGTTTACGGCCTTGTCGAGATTGCGGGCGGCGTCCCCGTTCTTCATGGCGCCGATGCGGGCCGACTCCAGATCGGTGCCGGTAAAATCGGCCCCGCTGACGTTGGCGCCCGACAGATCCGCTCCTGCCATTTCGGTCTCTTGAAGCATGGCCCCAGTCAGGTCGGCGCCCTTCAGTGAGGCAAATTCCATCATCGCGCGCTTCAGGTTGGTCCCCTTGAACGAGGCGCCGTCCATGTTGGTCGAACGGAACGTGCCGCGCATCAGTCCCATCGACTGGTTCTTCTCGTCTGCGGAAAGATCTGCTCCATCGAGCTTAACGTTGGTCATGCTGGCCTTCGAAAAATCGCCGGCGACACGCGCTCCGGAGAGATCGGCGCCGTCCAGCTTCGACCCGACCAGCTGGGTTCCGAAGAGGCTCGCCCCCCTCAGATTGGCGCCTGTCAAATCCGAATTGAGCGACCACGCGCTGTCCAGATTGACACCCTCCAGATTGGCGCCTTTCAGGTCGACCATCATCAACCGGGCCGATTGCAACACGGTGCGGCGCAGGTCGAGATTAGACAGGTCGAGGCCGTTCAGCGCTTTTCCCGAAAGGTCGAGTTTCTCCCCCGCAGCCAGGCCCGCAAGACCGGCTTCGATATCGGCGCGGCTCATCTCCGATTTCGTAAACGCATCCGTGGATAGATCGACCATGTCGAGCATGTCCTGACCCGCGGCCGGACCTACAGCGGCAAGGAGGACCGTCATGGCCGTTACGGCCCAGCGCAGGAAAATCATGCCGCAATCCTTTCGGGATAAAACTACCGGACCATATGGCAAACCGCCGGAGCGCATCCCAACTGCCACCCGGAAACATCCACGTCTGTGACCACCGTTACCGTCATGGCGCGAGCCATGCCCCTTCCCAAGCGGTACCGAGCCAATTCCAGCGGGCTCTGCGGTGCCCTTCAATCGCCAGATAGAGCCATTCGACGGCGCCAACCTCAACGACCAACACCGCGAAGTTGTCCAGCCCGTCGTCGGATTCCGCAAAGCGCCGGTCAACGGGCAGTTCCGCCAGCGGCTTCTCGATCACGGATCCTGGCGGTTCCTGTTGCTCATAGCACAAACGGCCTTGCGGGCGCGACGATGTCCAAGCCGCACGCGCGATCTCATCTCCCGAATGCACGGTTGCCGTGCCCATCACTCGGAGCTGCAGCTTGGCACCGGCATCGTAGAAGTTGAGCGACACGCGCGCATCCCGCCCGACGTGCCTCAGCTTGTCGGAGCGCAGGTCCGTGTGTACCCGCAGGCTTCGCAGCGCCGGATCGGCGGCACGCAGAACCATGACACGCTGAGAGGGCGCACCGTCGTCGTCGATCGTCGCGACGACGGGTGTATGAAACGCTGCACGCCGGTCCGCAGCCGCCCGCGCCAACATGGCCCACGCATGTGTAAGCGAGGCGTCGAGGTCGTTATAGAATCCTGGGAGATTGCGCACGATGGGTGCGGATTTTCGCTCGTCAAATTGAGACATCACGCCGATCCTGGAGGCCGCAAAGCGCAAATGAAAGACCGCTCGGCATCCTCACCTTGGAGAACAGAGCGTTGTAGACGCGCTTACCACCTCCCAGGCCCCACCGGCAACGCCGGCCTGGACATTGTGCATCGCAAGACAGCCACTTCATGCCTTGCCACCGGGTTAGCAAGACGGCGGTGCTCTCCACGATGACTGCGCCGGACATCGAATGGCTCTCAACCGCGCGGCGGACGCCGCCGTTCACTGAACCACGCGCGATACGTCGATGCCATCTTCTGGCGCTGCGCATCGGGCGCGCGCCGGTTGCACGTCTTGATTTCATCGCTCCCGGCCGGCGCTCCCCAGCGCAGTTCGGCGCAATCGTTCACGTTATAGGCGATCTCCAGATCGGCCGAGCGTCCGGCGACGTCGGCAAGGGCTAGCGTCCATTCCGATCCGTCGCTGCGGGTGTAGGCAAACTTGCGAGAAGCCAGTTCCGCGGCTAGCTTTTGCTCCAGATCTGACTTGACGTCTGCCGGCGTTTTCTGTGCAGGCATGGCGTAGCGCTCCGGCCGGCGCGCCACCCGCTCGGGAAATCCGCGCACGACATCGATGGCGATCAGAAGCCTCAGATCACGCGATGGCGTGGCAAAGTCCTCCCACGCGCCCGTCGTCTCGAAGATGGCCGGACCATCAGGCATGGTGACTTCGCCGCCACCTTTCTGATGGTATTTGCGGCCGTTTTCGACCGAGGTCACCCGCGCCCTGACCTGCTCGTCGAGCGCGTCGATCGCCGCCATCATCGCCCGCTCAGGATCGAGCGGCGACGGCGACATGACATCGTCCATGCGGTCGTAGAACCCTTCGACACTCAGTTCGGATTGCTCCAGGGAAAAATCACCGTAGTCAGGATTGCCGGCGATCTCGGCGTTGGTCAGACGCCGCAGCCCTGTTTTCCCTCGAACGATAGGCCGGAAGCGCTTGAAGCCCGGACTGCCCAGCGCTGCATTCTGGGCAAAGAGAAAGTTGCCGCGCCAGAACCGCTTGCGCGCGACGGTCCCGTCGGGCTGCCCGTCCACGGCGAAAATCATGCCCGCGGTTTCAGGCGTTTGCGGAACGCGCCGGACGACGACGAGAATATGGCCATAAGGGTCATGATAAACCGTACCCGGGCGAAGGACCGCTTCGGTCAGCGGGACGGAATAATAATCGCTGTTGTCCGAAGTCGCAGGCGGACGTCCCGTACCCGAATGGACCGTGTTGGCAATCGTCTCGGATAAATATTCGCCGAACGCGACGACAGGCCCCTTGGGCCTGGGCTTGGGCTTCTCGGCCGGTGCCGCGCCGCCGAACAGCCCGTCGAACAGTCCGGTCTGTTGTGGCTTTGGCTCTTGCGCTTCGGGCGGAGGTTCCTGGTTCTCGATGTTCCACCACGACAGGCATTGCGGCGGCTTACCCTTGCCGCCTCGCGTGCACTTCGAATAGCCGAAGGGAAGCCCGAGTTTGAATGCAAAGTAGGCGCGCAGAAAATAAGGAAGGTCCGCGCAGTCGGGCTTGATGACGAGCCCCGTCTCGTCTTCCTTCAGGCCGAGATGATTGTGCAGCAGGTTGCGAGCCGGATCTCGCAGCACTTCATGCAGGGCCGGCCACGACGGCGACGCATCGAGTGGCGCATCGAACAGAGCCTCGATCCATGCGGAATACAGGTCTTCCGTCTCGCGGTTCCACTTTGCGCGAACGGGCCAGACGCTCTTCGGTGATGTCCCCGGACCGGCGGCGGACGACTTGCGCACGGTAACGTCCGTTGTCAGCGCCTTGCAGCCGCTCTGCTCGCTCGCAAGCCTCAGACTTGCCGTCCACTCACCCGACGCGGGTGCTGGAACTTCAGCCAGCCAGAAATAGGGCGGGCCCCCGCGCCGGCCTGGAGCCCGCGCGGCAAGCGAACCATCCGGCCCGCGCAGCACGAGTTCAGCGTCGACGGCGGTTTCCGAAACGGCGAGGACGCGCAGCGGCGCTCCCTTCCACGGCTGCGACGGCGTCGCGAGCAACGCAAAGCCCTTGATCGACGTACACGCACCGGAATCGGGCGGAGCGGCATCGGCACCAATGCCAAACGCCAAAGCCGGGAGCATGCCGACCAAGCCGGCCAGAAACCGTCTGACACCGATGCAGCCCGTCATGGCGGCGACCCACCCCAAAAATCCGTCGGACCATGTCGATCCGGCAGATGGCCCCGGCGGAACAAGTTCTGCCTCACGGCGCCGCGGGCGCCGCCGCCGGAGCCGGCACTGCCGCCGGCACGGGCGTCGTCGTAGCGGGCGGGACGCCGCCAGTGGCATAGATTGCAAATCCGAACAGCACAGCAAATAGAATGGCTGTTACCAGCGCGGAGACAAAACGATTGCTGAACGATAGAAAGTTCGCGATCAGGTCGAGCAGGAAAACCAGCACCGCCGCCATCAGGATCATCTGCGCCCACGTTTCGCGAGACGCCTCCTTGAATTCCTCCGGCAGCACCGCTTGGTCGACGGTGTAGGCCAGCCCGCCATAAAAGACCGCGAACACAAGTGCTGTGACGATTGCATTCACAAACCGGTTGGAGAAAGTCAGAACATTGCCGACAAGAGCGATCATGAACACGATGCCCGAGGCGATGAGAATGTTGGCGATGAGTGCTGTTTCCGCCGGGGTCATGCCGTCCTCCAAGTCGAGTTGCCTGCAAAAAGTATCATACCACCTATCATCGCGTCCCGTTGCACGGCCAGCGCTGGAAAGCTGCAAATAAGGCCGCAATCAAGAACAATTCGTGCAGC
>JALOTA010000136.1 GCA_025458125.1 Hyphomicrobium sp. | reverse complement strand
GGTTGATCGCGTCAAGTCTCTGATGGCCGGTGGCCCTGCCGCGGCGGCTAAGGCCTGAGATGGCTGGGGCGGCGGATCTGCCGCCCGTCAGTTCACGCGCTCCGTTCGCATCGGGCGCCCCGCGTCCTCGCGATGAAGAATGTATTGGGTCCGGTCCTGGCCGGCCAGAGTGAGTCTTGCCATGTCTCAGCAGAAGCGGCGCGTCGTCATCACCGGAATGGGCGCGGTCACACCGATCGGTACCACCGTTGACGAATTCTGGGCCGGCCTTCGCGCCGGGAAATCCGGCGTAAGCGCGCTGGGCGGTTTCCCCCTTGATGATCTGAAGATTCTCATCGCGGCTCAGATCAAGGACTTCGATCACAAGGCCCGATTGAAGCACTTCAAGCGCGACCGCATCATTTCGCTGGCGGACCGCTACTCCTGGTTTGCCGCCGTTGCCGCCGACGAAGCGGTCCGCATGTCCGGGCTCGAAATGCCGATCGCCGATCCGTATCGTTCGGCGTGTATCGTCGGATCAGGCGCCGGCGGTCTCGTGACCTACGAGACGGCCTATCGTGACCTCTTCATCCACAATAAGCGCGCCACCCATCCCCTCACGTTGCTGCGCATCATCGGCTCATCGGCCGCCGCTCACGTCGGTATCGAGTTTGGCGTCAAGGGGCCCACGTTCGCAACCTGCTCCGCCTGCTCCACCGCAACCCACGCCATCGGTATCGCCCGCGATTACATCCGCGACGGCCTCGTCGATGTTGCCATCGCCGGTGCCTCCGAAAGCGTCATCAACTATGGAACCATGAAGGCCTGGCAGGCGCTCCACGTCCTTTCGCCCGAGGGCTGCTTCCCGTTCGCCAAGAAGCGCAACGGCACCGTTCTGGGCGAAGGCGCCGGCATCCTCGTCATGGAAAGTCTCGACCACGCCAAGGC
Organism: Hyphomicrobium sp.; assembly: GCA_025458125.1. GTDB lineage: Bacteria > Pseudomonadota > Alphaproteobacteria > Rhizobiales > Hyphomicrobiaceae > JAGVSR01. The sequence goes on along the minus strand of JALOTA010000136.1, from coordinate 2,558 downwards.
ACGCGGCGCCACGATCCTCGCCGAATTGGTCGGCTATGGCATGGCCTCCGACAGCCAGGACATGGTCAAGCCAACCGTGGAGGGCCCCAGTGTCGCCATGCAGAACGCGCTGGACGACGCGGGGCTGAAGCCGGGGGATATCCAGTACCTGAACGCTCACGGCACGGCCACCGCCGATAACGACATCAACGAAACCAAGGCGATCAAGAACGTCTTCGGCGATTACGCCTACAAGCTTGCCATTTCCTCCACCAAGTCGATGCACGGCCATCCTCTGGGCGCGGGCGGAGGTATCGAAGCCGTCGCGTGTATCAAGGCCATGCAGGAAGGTTGGGTGCCACCAACGATCGGCCTCGACGAGCCGGGCGAGGGCTGCGATCTCGACTACATCCCGAACGTCGGCCGCGATCTCGAGGTCAAGTACGCCATGTCGAACTCCTTTGCGTTCGGTGGCCTCAACGCCGTCCTCGTGTTCGGCCCTCCGCCAGCCTGATAGCGCACGCCTCTGAAACGGGACGGCGGCCCTTGAAGAGCAGGGCCACTGATGACAGACTGATGACGCCAGACAGTGAGCGGCGTTGTCGGAGGAAGATGTGCGCGAGATCGTGATACATGCGGGCGATGTTGCCATCCGTGCCCGCCTGTTCGACACGCCGACAGCCGACGAGATCTGGCGTTCGCTGCCCATTCACGGATCGGCCCGCACCTGGGGCCCTGAAGTCTACTTCCATACGAGCGTCCAGGCGGTTGCAGAACCCGAAGCGCGCGATGTCGTGAGTCCTGGCGAGATCGTCTTCTGGCCCCAGGGCGATGCCATCGCGATTGCCTTCGGACCAACGCCGTTGTCGCGCAACGGAGAACTCAGATTGGCCGCTCCTTGCAACATATGGGCAATCGCGCTCGATGACGTGTCGCGCCTGCGGGGAGTTCATGCGGGCGAGGCGATCTGCGTATCGGCGGCACCTTGAGAAGTTCTCTGTCGCCCGGGTCAGGATGCTGCCCGTGATTCACGAAGCAGGAATGGCAGCTTGTCGGCAAGTAGCGACGTAAGATCGGTGAGTGGGTTTGCTGCAAGCGGAGTGATCTCGCGGAACGCGGAAGCGAACCCGTCAGCCGTGACATTCGAGAGTGGTAGTTCACGGCAGTAATTCTGCCGCTCGAGCCACTGCCTGTACTCGGCCTCCTTCACCGTCAGCGTCATCGATGCCGGCCGCAGCGCAATTGCCGGGCGTTGCATCCAGATCGCCTCCGACAGCATGGCGCTGGAGTCTGCCGTGACGACGACGGCGCTGCTCTCGGCGAAGAGGTCTCCCAATGTCCCCGGCCCCGCAGTTCGCACGTCAATGTAGCGCTTCACCGGTCCAGCAGGTTCGGCTGCCAGTTCGGCAAACCGGTCGCTGACGCAGATGGGCGTCCGCCTGGAATTCGAGACGATCCACTCCACGCCGAGCACCTGGTGCGTGTCGCGAATCAATCCGATGAGACGGTCCCAGTCGTGCGGCTCGAACCGCGCTTCGCCCGAAGGCCCGCCGATGAGCAACCCGGCTACGTTTGGCACACCCTGGTTATCGAGAACCGGAGCAGGCAGACCAGAGGGATCCCCAGGACAGGGTTTCAGGATGCGAACCTGGTTCGGCCGCGGCTCGTCGAACGTGTAGGAGTTGAGAACGAGCGCGAAGTCGCTCGGATCGAAATGGCGAAGAGAGCCAAAGAAGATATTTGGCGCGCCCGTCAGCCTCGCAAGCGCGACGTTGGCCGCCAGTGTGCGTCCACCACTGGAGACGATGAGATCCGGACGTGGAATGGCGCTCGGCTCGATGCCGTAGGCTGCCTTCAATACCAACTCAGGACTGACGGACCCAGCGAGAACCCAGGACAGCAGGCGGCCTGGAAACACGGGGCTCAGCTTCAACGGATGGGATAAAGTTCTTGTTGGGACAAGCCGATCAATCGACGCGATGACGCCCTCGGCGCAGCGGTAATGCCCCGGTCGCCCGTCATTCAACAGCGCTATTTCGAGGGTTCTCACCGAACCACCACCAACGATCTGCAACATCAGCCCACATCAAAAGCAGTCACCGGGCGGCGTCAAGCTGCGGCGTGATGTTATGGAACATATCCTCAGCGCCTTGTTCCGTTCTTGTGAGAAACCGGCCGATCGTGTCCAGGCGGCTTCATCAAGCTCTTCAATGTGGATCATTCGTCCCGCCAATCCCGTTTCGGTCAGCAGGCTCATGATCTTGGAGGTTGGAGCAGAGACCGCAGAAAAGGGGATCTTCATGCGGATGGCGAGACAGAGCGCGTGAAATCGCCCACGGATTGAGTCCGCTGCAGCCGGCCAATTGAAGCGCGAATCGGTCGAAATCCCGAATCGCCCCCGCGTACCGCAGCTTCCATGGTGATTCCGGTGCAAAACGCGCTGCGAATCGTTTCAGTTCGAACTGAGCGCGTCGCCGCACGCGCCCAGAATGTACAGGCGGAGCGGGGGCCGTGAAGAGGCGAGGGGAGCGCCTATGGGCCGGCCGTACACGGTTTTGAGATGTCAGCAGCGTCATCTA
>JALOTA010000135.1 GCA_025458125.1 Hyphomicrobium sp. | reverse complement strand
AAGCAGATGAGGTGGCCCGGGGCCCGCGTGCGTGGAGCATCATCCTGCTACGGCAGGACGACCTTCTCCGGGATCACATAGGCAGGCAATTCGGCGCCGCACAGATTGTTCCCGCGCCACAATGCGATGATGTAGGCGACATCGCAGATCGAAGCCGCAGGAATGACCTCGGCGACCCGCGCGAGACAGATCTCGAAATTCATTCGTTCGCTCTTCTGGTTCACCGCGATCGCATCCTCGAACCGGCGCACGATCTGATCGATACGCTTCCAGTTCTTCTGGATCGCGCCGACGAGAACGCCCTGCTCTTCGGTGCTGTGGAGTTGCCTGCACTGCGGGCAAACGGAGTTGCCGAAAGTTTCTGCGCCGTGGAATTCTTCGGAGGTCGCCATTCTATCCTCAGACCGATCAGGCACATCGCCGGATCGGCGCGGGCCTGTCATAAAATTCTTTCAGAGAATATCTTTGCACGCAGCAGTACAATGACAATTACGGATTCTTCGGCAAATACAGAAGAAAAAATCGTTTAGCGGTATGCAGAAATAGCGCCTAATCGCTGCCAAACCACGTTTTTTGGTTTGATACAGATTTTACAAACAAACGACTAGAAGCAACCTTTGAAGCGCGATGATCCGTCGCTGGTATAATTTCGTAGGAGGCGCCCCTGAGGCGCATGTCTGAATTATCATTCAAATGATACATGATGTGCATCTTCCACAACGCCCAACCCTCCGTTGCAAAAGACCACCGCTTTTCACGTTGGGACACCGCGCGGGTTCCGACCAGCTATCGCGCCCTGATCAGCGCCCTGAGCTCTTGTCCGATCGCCCCTTGCCGCAGCCGCCCCGAGCCGCCAACATCGCGGCGAAAGCAACCGCCCGCGGACCAGCATGAACATTTCCGACCCCGAAGCTATTTACGCCGGAACCCTCGGTGCAGCGATCGGCATGGTCTATACCGTCGCGAACACGACCTGGGGCGACGCCACACTGGCCGACGTTGTACTCACCGACGTTCTGGCTGCGGGCTGTATCGGCGCCGTTGCGGGCATCCTCGCGTTCGTGCTGCGCAAGAACGTATGACCGGGACCCGATGAGCAAGCCCGACCTTTCCAATCGCACCCCGACCGTGCAGCGCGTGCCGGCCTTCTCCTGGCCGCGCTGGCGCCTCACCCCGCCGAAACCCTCCCGCACCCTGTCAAGGACGGCCGATAGCGGCGAACCGCGCGCCGCAACACCGGCTGCGGCACCCGTCGTGCCGCGAACCCAGACGGAAGCGCGCCAGCCATCTCCCGGCACGAAACGGCCCAGGCCGGAAATGGAGGGGGCCGCCTCAAAGCCCGCGCCTCGTGGCAACTGGCTGCTTCGCGAAGGCGTTGCACTCCTCGGGATCGCCGGGGCCGCCTTGAGCGTGCTGGCTCAACTCGCGTGGGTGATGCCGCTGTCGCGACCGTTCATGGAGGTTCTGGGCTGGTGGATGACGCTGTCGTCCGACTTCTGGCTCGCCAATTACGACCGCCTTGGCTTCTATCCTCACAGCCACCTGCAGGCCGCGATCGCTCTCGCCGCCTTCCTGGCGACGATGGGCCTGGGCGCGCGGATCTCGGGGCTTCTGTCCGGCTCGGCATTCTCCCGCCGGTGGGGCTTCCTTGAGGGGATGACCTGGCCGAGCCTCGCCATCATGGCCGGGCTCGCGGTCATCTTCCTGATCAGTCATGAGGCGGGACCGGCTTCGGCGTTGGATGACGACGCCGCCAGCGCCGGTTCCTCGAAATTCGTCTTTTCCGTCATCCTCATGGCCGGATATGCCCTGGGCGATGCTTTGGGCCAGGGCGGGTTCCACAGGCGGCTCTACCGGCTCGCGATCCTTCTATTTCTGCTCGTCGCATTGAATATCTGGCTGCTCACAACCCCTTGATTGAAATAGAGCAAGCGAGATTCGGCGTTGGATGGCCGATCCACGCGGCTTGATCGCGGCCCCCATCCGTGCGACCTGACCGGACGATCACGATCGTCAGATTCGGACCCGCGCTTCTTTCCGTGTTCCGCGTCCGCCGCCGGGCCGGACCTCGTCTCCAGAGGAAGGGATGCGCGCATGGCCCAATCCCAACGCGACCTGTTCGCCGCACTGGACACCGCCCCGCAGGACAAGAACATGAACGACAAGGCCGCCCGCCGCAAATCGGGGGACGCTTCCGACAACTACACCGCCGCCGACATCGAGGTCCTCGAGGGCCTGGAACCCGTCCGCCGGCGGCCGGGCATGTACATCGGCGGCACCGACGAAAAGGCGCTGCATCATCTCTTCGCCGAGGTGATCGACAACTCCATGGATGAGGCCGTGGCAGGCCACGCGACGTTCATCGACGTGCGCATGGAAGCCGACGGCTTCCTCTCCGTCACCGACAACGGACGCGGAATCCCGGTCGACCCGCACCCGAAGTACCCCAAGAAAAGCGCGCTCGAAGTCATCATGTGCACGCTGCACGCCGGCGGAAAGTTCGACGGCAAGGCCTACGCCACGTCCGGAGGACTGCACGGCGTCGGCGTCTCGGTGGTCAATGCGCTTTCGGAAACCTGCGAAGTCGAGGTAGCGCGCGGCCAGCAGCTCTATCGGATGGTTTTCTCGCGCGGGCAGCCGGCCGGAAAACTGGAGAAGCTCGGCTCCATTCACAACCGGCGAGGCACCAGGGTCCGCTTTCGTCCGGACGAGGCCATCTTCGGCAAGGGCGCGCAATTCAAGCCGGCCCGGCTCTTCAAGATGGCCCGCTCGAAAGCATACCTTTTCGGCGGCGTCGAGATCCGCTGGAGCTGTGATCCGTCCCTGATCAAAGACGACACGCCAGCCGAGGCGGTGTTCCATTTCCCCGGCGGTCTCAAGGATTATCTCGCCTCCGAGATCGCCGGCCAGACGCTCGTGACCAAAGACATGTTTGCCGGCACCATCGAGAAGGAAGGCAAGCACGGATCCGTCGAATGGGCCGTGGCCTGGGTCTCCGACGAGGACGGCTTCTGCCGCTCCTACTGCAACACGATTCCGACCGGCGAAGGCGGCACGCACGAGAACGGCTTCCGCTCGGCTCTTTCCAAGGGGCTGCGCGAATTCGGCGAGCGCGTCGGCAACAAGAAGTCCGCCCAGATCACCGCCGACGACGTAATGGGCACCGCCGCCGCGATGCTGTCCGTTTTCATTCGCGAGCCCGAATTCCAGGGCCAGACGAAGGACAAGCTTGCGACCGTCGAAGCCGGCCGCATCGTCGAGAACGCCGTCAAGGACGCCTTCGATCATTGGCTGGCGGACAGTCCGCAGCAGGCGACGAAGCTCCTCGAGTGGGCCATCGAACAGGCCGACGAGCGACTGAAGAGAAAGCGCGAGAAGGAAGTCTCGCGCCAGTCCGCCACGCGCAAGCTGCGCCTGCCCGGCAAACTTGCCGATTGCTCGATCCAGCAGGCGGCGGGAACCGAGATCTTCATCGTCGAGGGCGACTCGGCCGGCGGCTCCGCCAAGAGCGCGCGCGATCGCGAGACGCA
>JALOTA010000078.1 GCA_025458125.1 Hyphomicrobium sp. | reverse complement strand
GACCTGCGGCAGAGGCGTGAACCGCGCGCAGACGTGCGAAACCGGCTTGCCCGTCGCGACAACGCACGCGAGCACCTGAAGGGCCGAGACAAGGCCATCTCCCGTCGTCGTGAAGTCCGACAGCACGATGTGTCCCGACTGCTCGCCGCCAACGTTGTAGCCGTGCTTGCGCATATGCTCCACGACGTAGCGGTCGCCGACCGGCGTCCGGACGAGGCCGAGCCCAAGTGTCTTGAGATACCGTTCCAGGCCGAGATTGCTCATCACCGTTGCGACGACGCCGCCAGCCGCAAGTTTGCCGCGGCGGTGCCAGCTTTCGGCGATCACCGCCATGAGCTGATCCCCATCGACGATCTGTCCTTTCTCGTCGACGATAACCACGCGATCGGCATCGCCGTCGAGAGCAATCCCGATGTCGGCCCTGAACTCCTTCACCTTCTGCACCAGCAGCTCTGGCGCCGTCGATCCGCACTTGTCGTTGATGTTGCGGCCGTTCGGCTCGACACCGATCTTGATGACCTCCGCACCCAGTTCCCAGAGCGCCTCGGGCGCCACCTTGTAGGCGGCGCCATTGGCGCAATCGATGACGATCCTGAGGCCGGTCAGCTTCAGGTTCTTGGGCAGCGTCCGCTTGGCGAATTCGATGTACCGCTCTTGCGCGCTCTCGACACGCTGCGCCCGGCCGATCCGGTCGGCGGATGCCAGCATGACCCGGCTGTCGGTTTCGATCAGCCGCTCGATCTCATGCTCCATTTCGTCGGACAGCTTGTAACCATCCGGATCGAACAGTTTGATCCCGTTGTCCTCGTATTTGTTATGCGAGGCGGAGATCATGACGCCGATATCGGCCCTGAGCGAGCGCGTCAGCATGGCGACCGCAGGCGTCGGCATCGGTCCGAGCAGGAACACGTCGACACCCACCGACGTGAAACCGGACATCAACGCCGCTTCGAGCATGTAGCCCGACAGCCGCGTATCCTTGCCGATCACGACCCGGTGACGGTGGCTGCCAGTCTGAAAGAGCTTGCCCGCCGCCATTCCCACCTTCAACGCCACTTCGGACGTCATGGGATGCGTATTCGCCAGACCTCGGATGCCGTCGGTGCCGAAATAGCGGCGAGTCATGGGTGGTCAACTCCTTGTATCTGACCCGGCTGCGCGAACTGAGGTCGCAAGCGCGGCAACAGGCAATCTGACTATATGAGCCCCTCGCGGGGCTGTCGCTCGAACTCGCAATGGTGCCGTTCAAACAGTGTTCTCAAACATTACAAGACGCCGGTCAGTCCGCGAGAGCCACCAAAGCATCCGGCCCGGAACGCCCACGGCGGGATTTGGCGGCTGACCCCGCCGGAGGAATCAGATCATAGCAAGCTCCGGGGCCGTAGGCACGGCAGAGCGAGCATGAAGGAGCACGGAACTCATGGCCCATTTCCTTTCGGTCGCCAATCGCAAGGGCGGTGTCGGCAAGTCCACCGCGTCGGTCATGCTGGCCCACGCATTCGCGGCCTGGGGCGGTCTGCGGGTCCTCGTCATGGATCTGGACAGCCAGTGCAACGCCTCGCTGATTCTGATGGGTGGCGAAGCCTGGTCGGAGGCCCGCAAGAAGGGCCTCACGATATCCGACTACTTCTTCGACCTCTTTGACGAGACGCATCCCGAGCCGCGCGACTTCCTCGCCCACAATGTCGGCGACGTGCGCCATGCTTCCGGCAAGCCGCTGCCGATCTCGCTTCTGCCTGGATCGCTGATGCTCGAAGACGTTCAAGGCGAACTGTACGTCAAGGAAGCGCGCCAATCGAAAGACCCGGAAGTCGTCGGTCAACGGGTCGGCGGACGTCTGCAACGGCTGTTGCGGCGGTTTGAACAGAGTTACGACCTCGTCATTCTGGACTGCCCGCCGGGCCTGTCCTTCGCCGCCCTGGCCGCACTGAAGATCGCCGACCGGGTGATCGTCCCGTTCCGTCCCGACTACGTGTCTCAACTCGCCGTCGACCGTATTGCATTGCTGATCGAAGAAAAGCGCAATGAGGCAGATCTGGCGGAGGTTCCCATGTCGCAGCGGCGCTACGCCTGCCTCGCAAACGGCGTCCGTCCGACCGGCAAAGACCGTCTGCTGGTCGAGGAAATCGGCCTGCTGCACCCGCTTCTCGAAGCCCAGATTCCCCATTCGGATGCCATCGCCAACGCCTTCGACTGGGAAGCCCAGGGCAAGACGATCGAGGAAAAGTATGGCGCAGGTGCAGTCCCGCTCCGCGCCCTCTATGATGAAGTTGCGAGCGGGCTCGTGATGCAGCGGGCCGCGTGAGGACGGATCATGACCAAGGCTACCCGGACGCTCTCGGGCGCAAGCCAGAAGAAATTCTTCCGCGATCTGTTCGGGTCAATCGACGGCCTGTCTCGCGAAACCACGGCGGCGCTGTCGGCTGCGTGCGAAAGCCAGATCGCCCAGGTTCGGGTGCGCCTGCCGGCCCTCGAGCGCGGAAAGAAACGGGCGCCCGAAGCGGTGGGCGAGAGCGCCCGCACGACGGCGCGGCCTGAAAGCGCCACTGAAGATCAGCAGTCTTCCGGCCAGACGTTCGACCCCTTCGCCTTCAGCGTGGTCGTTGCCGTCACTAAGGAAGGCCGCGAAGGATTGGCGAAGCGTTTGCTCGAGATTCCCTCCGCCGGCGATCTCAGGGCCCTGGCGAAGGCGCAGCACGTGGCACTCCCCGCCGGCGAACTCACGGACGGCGAACTGCGCGACGCCATCATCGAGGGCGCTCTCCAGCGCATCGCCAACCGCAAAGCCGCCGCCAGCTGACCTTAACCGAGGCCTTTTTCCGTCCCGCGCATGACCGCCTGCCAGACCCGCACGGCCTGAACCGTGTCCTGGACGTCATGCACGCGAATGATCTGCACACCCTGCGCAACAGCGGCGAGCGCCGCCGCGAGTGAACCCGGCACGCGCCTTTTCGCGTCATCCACATTGCACAACTGGCCGATCAGCTTCTTGCGCGATGCGCCCAGCAGCACCGGCACACCCAGGCCGTGGTAGAGGCTCATCGCCTGCAGCACGGCCACGTTGTGGTGAAGATGCTTCCCGAAGCCGATGCCGGGGTCGACGGCGATCTTGTCACGCGCAATTCCCGCCTCCTCGCAGGCCCGGATGCGGGCCGCGAGAAAGTCGAAGACATCGAGCACGACGTCCCGATAGCGCGGATTGTCGTTCATCGTCTTCGGATCGCCCTGCGCGTGCATGAGCATCACCGGCCGGCCGCTTTCCGCAGCGGCCGCGAGCGCGTCCCGATCGTGTGTGAAGGCTGAGACATCGTTGAGAATATCCGCTCCCGCCGCAGCCGCCCGCCGCATTACCTCTGCCTTGCGCGTGTCGACGGATATCTTCGCGGTCGTGCGGCCGCGCAGTCCCTCCAAGACCGGCATGACCCGCCGCAACTCCTCATCGAGCGCCACCGCGTCGGAGCCGGGGCGCGTGCTTTCGCCCCCGATGTCCAGAATGTCGGCGCCTTCGTCGGCGAGCCGCAGTCCGTGATCGATCGCCGCCTGGGCGTTGGCGAAACTGCCGCCATCCGAGAAGCTGTCCGGAGTGACGTTGACGATGCCCATGATGCGCGGACGATCCATCGAAAGCCCGGCATAATCGGCACGCGGCTCGACGATCCGATCGAACGTCCGCCACATCTCTTCGCCGTTGAATGGCGGATGGTACCAGTCCTCGCTGGTAAATCCGTTCGTCCCTTCGGCCGGGATCAGCCGGACGCGCCTCTCCGGCGCGGCATCGGCATCGATAAGTTCCAGATCTGCGAACCCCAGATCCGGACGGCCGCACAACTTCTCCTGAGCGCCCGAGCGATCGCGGTCGATGCGCTGGCGGTCGTATGCGACCGACACGAGAGGACGGAGATAGAAGCGGCGCGTCACGGCGTTCCCCCGAAAGCGAGACAGCCTCCGGTCGTGTCCGGAGGCTGTCCCTCTGTCTTGCCTTTTGCGGCGGGGATCAAGCCCCGCAAGCCGTCAGGTCCCGGGTTGCGGAGCCATGCCGCCGGCATCCGGCTCCTCGCGGGGCTTGGCCCGGCCGGCGGTCGGGACGGCGGAACCCGCAGGGCCTTTGGAGCCGTCGTTGTCGTCCCGGCGCACGATGCTCTCGCCGCGCAGCAGAGACTGCACTTCATCACCCGACAGCGTCTCGTATTCCAACAGCCCCTTGGCGACCCGATGCAGCGCATCGATGTTGTCGTGAAGGATCTGCCGGGCCTTCTGCTCTCCGTTCGTTATCAGCGTCCGGATCTCCTGATCGATGAGCTTGGCCGTATCGTCCGACAGGTTCTTCGACTGCGTCACCGAATGGCCGAGGAACACTTCCTGCTCGTTGCCGTTGTAGCGGACGCGGCCGAGCTTGTCGGACATGCCCCACTCCATGATCATGGCGCGCGCCAGCTGGGTCGCCATCTGGATATCGCCGGTGGCGCCGTTCGTCACATTGTCTGGACCGCCGAGGATGATTTCCGCCTCACGGCCGCCGAACAGAACCGCCAGACGCGCCTCGCACCACGCCTTCGTCCGGCTGTAGCGATCGCCCTCGGGCAGATTCATGGTCACACCCAGCGCACGGCCGCGCGGGATGATCGTCACCTTGTGAAGCGGATCATAGGGCACCGACAGGCCGACGATCGCATGTCCGGCTTCGTGATAGGCGGTGTTGCGCTTTTCCTCGTCGCTCATAACCATGGAGCGGCGCTCCGCGCCCATCATCACCTTGTCCTTGGCGTCCTCGAACTCCTGTTGAGTGACGAGACGCTTGTTGCGCCGGGCAGCCAGAAGCGCCGCCTCGTTCACGAGGTTGGCGAGATCCGCGCCCGAGAAACCGGGGCAGCCGCGCGCGATCGTCTTGGCATCGACGTCCGGCGCCAACGGCACCTTCTTCATATGAACGCGCAAGATCTTCTCGCGGCCGACGACATCCGGATTGGGAACGGTGATCTGACGGTCGAAACGGCCGGGTCTGAGAAGCGCGGGGTCGAGCACATCCGGACGGTTTGTGGCCGCGATGACGATGATGCCTTCGTTGGCTTCGAAACCATCCATCTCAACAAGCAGCTGGTTGAGTGTCTGCTCGCGCTCGTCGTTGCCGCCGCCCAGGCCCGCGCCGCGATGCCGGCCCACCGCATCGATTTCATCGATGAAGATGATGCAGGGCGCGTTTTTCTTGGCCTGCTCGAACATATCGCGCACGCGCGATGCACCGACGCCGACGAACATTTCGACGAAATCAGAGCCCGAGATCGTGAAAAACGGAACGTTGGCTTCGCCGGCCACGGCACGCGCGATGAGCGTCTTGCCCGTGCCGGGGGGGCCGACGAGCAGCGCGCCGCGCGGAATGCGGCCTCCGAGGCGTTGGAACTTCTGCGGATCGCGCAGGAACTCGACGATCTCTTCCAGATCGGATTTTGCCTCGTCAACGCCGGCCACGTCCTCAAACGTCACCCGGCCCTGCCGTTCGGTCAAAAGCTTCGCCCGGCTCTTGCCGAAGCCCATGGCGCGGCCCGAGCCCGACTGCATCTGGCGCATGAAGAACACCCACACGCCGATCAGCAGCAGCATCGGGAACCAGTTGAGAAGCACGCTCATCAGCGACGGCACGTCCTCGTCGGACGGGCGCGCCTTGAATTTCACGCCCTTCTTTTCAAGGCGCTCCACCAGCATCCGGTCGTCCGGCGCATAGGTGGTGAACTGTTGTCCGCCGTCGCTAAGCGATCCGAAAATGCGGTTGCCGGCGATCGTCACGTCGGAAACGCGGCCGCTGTCCACGGCTGCGATGAATTCCGAGTACGTGATCTCGTTTCCGCGCCGGTTCTGAGCGGGGCTGTTGAACAGATTGAAGAGCGCGGCGAGCAGCACGAGTACGGCCACCCAGATCGCAAGCTTCTGAAAATTGGGGTTCATCGAGGGTCCTATCGGGCCGCGGAAGCGAACCGCCGGCCGTTGAGCGAGTGCGCCGGCCAAGGTCCAGCGTCACCGACTGAGTGGTTAAGATAGGGGGAGGGCGAGATTTTGCCAAGGCTCGCCAGCACAATGGCCCCACCCTACCGATCGCTTTAGTTTACGAACCGCTGTGCGTTCAGATGCCTTTCTGCCCAGGTCTTTTCAGGATCGAGCCGGAACCTGCCCGTGAATGAATTGCATTTCGACCTGAAATCCGCCGCCCGCTGGCGGCGTAAACAAGCCCGCCGGCAAACCTCCGACCCCAGCCATATCCGCGCCGACCCAGGCAACAGGCAGTGTTGCAGCTGCACGAGCCGGCAGCCAACGTCCGGTGCGCCCGCCCGCCCAACTCCCGCCCGCCACGCTCCCACCCGCCAAGTTCCCGCTGGCCAGTCTCTCTCGCGCAATCTTGTCGAAGACGCGAACCGTCACAGCGTCCGGCACCTGGCCGACTCGGATGAGGAATCGGTCGTCCCAGACGGCTTCCTGACCGGGGCCCAATTCCACCGTCCCGAACTCTGACCGGCCCCGTTCCCGGAACACCCGAATTGTCTTCCGGCATGACCGGATCTCACAGCCGCCAAGAGTCTCGCGGGTGCCGTCTGCGCGGTCCATAGCGGCAACCAGACGTTCGACCTGCGCCAGTTCGGCCGGTGGCGCCGTTCCGCCAAACATGGCGAGCACCCGCGACATCAGCCGCACCCGAAGCTCTTCGGGCGCCGATGCGAAAAGCTTGGCATCAACGGAGGCGAAGGCACCGCCGTTGACATCGAGCGCATCCCCTTGCAAGGCATCCGTCGCAGCCTCCAGCGCCTCCACGGCTCGGCGCTGGCGCACGGCGGTCAAGGCGAGTTTCGGCGGCGTCAGCCCCAGAATGGACGCCGTCCCGCCGGCCTGCCGGATGCGCACACGCTCGAACTTCGGATTCTCGTTGCTCGGGTCCTCGAACCACGCGATCTGGCGCGCGGTGAGATATGCGCGCAATTCGTGCCGTCCCAGACCGAGCAGCGGCCTCACGATAAAGAGTCTATTTAGATCACCGAGCTGGCGTACCGGCCGCATGCCCTGCAGGCCGTCCGGACCGCTGCCACGCGCCAGACGCATCAAGACCGTTTCACCCTGATCGTCCTGGGTATGCGCGGTAACAATTGCGCACGGCGCCGGGACGGTCGCAGCGAGTTCAGACAACAGGAGATAGCGCATCTCCCGCGCACGCTCCTGAACGCTTTGAAGCGGCTTGTCCCCCTGCCAGGTGAGAATCTGCACGTCCAGTCCAAGGCCGCGCGCAGCAGCGGCGACGAATTCCGCGTCGGCACGCGACCCCTCGCGCAGTCCGTGGTCCACCGTCGCGACGACCAGACGAGGTGCATCCGGCCCTCTAGCCTTCGCCCATTCGGCAGCGAGATGCATCAGGGTCATGCTGTCCGAACCACCCGAAACGGCGAGAACGACGCTCGGGTAGGAACGCAGCGGCCGGAACAGAACTTCCAGATCGCCGGTTGAAAATGTCCTGGGTCCGGACATGGGCCAAGATCCCGGTTTGGACTACGAGCAGCCGATACGCTGCCGCTCGCTGTCTGCCTTGCTCTTGAGATGCGGAGGCGCACTGGGATACTTGCCGGGCAATTGGGCGAGCAGGCCACAGGCATCAGCCTTCTTGCCTAATGCGGCAAGCGCCATGCCGCGCTTCAACATGCTGTCTGCGGCTTTCGGTGAATTCCCGTAGCCCTGCATGACAAGGTCGAAAGCCTCCGCCGCATCGGCGTAGTTGCGTTGGACGTAATGCGTTTCGCCCAGCCAATAGAGGGCATTGGGCACCAACGAGTCGCGCGGATAGAGTTTCAGGAACTCGATGAACCCAGCCTGCGCCGCAGCATATTCCTGCTGGAGCAGGAACCCGTATGCGCGCTCGTAGGACTGCTTGGGATCGCCTGTCGCCGCTGGGTCCGTTGCGGCCAGCGGCGATGAGGACACCGGCGGCGGCTGCGCCGGAGACACACGCTCAACGACGGGCGGCAATGCGCCAGGAGCGCTGGCTTGGTCCTGAGCAATCAAACCGCCGATCGGATCCCCCTCGCCGGCAGTGACGGTCGTCGAACCGAACGTGGACGGGGCCACGGCGACCCGCGGCGGCGCATAGACCGGTGCGGCACCGGCCCCACGTCCCGATTGCAGTTGCTCGATCTGAGAGGACAGAGCGCGGATCTGAGTCTCCAACGCATCGATGCGCGCGTTATCGGCCCCGCCGCCACCGACCGGGGCGACCACGCGCGGTGCGGCCGCGGCTCCCCCGCCCGACCGGGCGAGCGATTCGAGTGTGCCGATGACGACCTGCATGTCGACGATCTGTTCTTCCAATTGCTGCACCCGCCGGCGCAGATCGCTTTCGCCTCCACCGGCTTCCGGCTTGGATTTGGCAGCAGCCGGAGGCGCCGTCTGCGCGGCAACCGGCCCGCTTGCCACGGCGACGCATGCCGCCATCGCTGTCAGCCTCAACAGCCCTGTGAAAGTCATCTCCGCCCGCACCGGTAAGTTCTCATGTTCAATCGCGAGGAACGCTCGCGCCCCCGCAGTGTTAGTACAGAGCAGTATCTGCTTCAAACGTCATGGACGCCGGGGCGCAATCTCAGCGTCGGCGGCCGGCAATTCGCTGACCCGTTGCGCCGTCAGCACGGTCACGGCTCGCCGGTTCTGGGCGGCGCATTCCGGCGAACCGCACGTCGCGACCGGACGCGACTGGCCTTGAGGCGACACAGCGATGCGTTCGGCGCTGACCCCTTCCTCGACAAGCCTTCGGAAAACCGCATGCGCGCGCTCTTCCGCAAGACGGGCGACCCCTTCCGAATCGAGAGAGGGATCGTCGACGTGGCCTTCCACGACCGCTGACAGCCCGGCATTGCGGTTGAGCCAGCGGGCCTGAGCCGACAGCACCGAGCGCGCCCGGGATCCGAGTTCGGCGCTGCGCGGCGCAAAGAACACGCGATCACCGGCAACGAGCATGAAATCGTCCTCGAGCCGCCCTCCCACAGGCCGCGCCCCGGAGACGAGGCGCGCAACAGGGACGGACGCGGGAGATTCGGGCATTGCGGCCGTCTCGGCCGGTACAGGTCTCTTCGGCGCCTGCGTGTCGAGTTGGTAGAGCTCCGAGAGATGGCGGCGCGCTTCCGGCACCGAGGGATGCCGGGGATCCCGAACCACAAACAGTTCCAGTAGCCGCCGCGCCTCGCTGAACCGCTCGTTCTGCAATTCCGTGATGGCGCTCGCATAGAGGTCGTCGGGCGAACGAGGATCGTCCGGAGTGGCGTTGGGCACGAGTCGATCTGGCAGAACCTCGATGACGCCCAGTAGTGTCTCTTGATCGTCGGCAGCCGAGACATCCTGCGCCTGTGCGCTGCTCGCTGCAGCACCGATGAGACACAACGCGGCAAGCCCGATGCTGCGAAGCCGCAGAGCCGCGATTGCTGCACCTTGTGCTTTGATCACGCCCTCGATCATGCCCGCTCGCCTAACTTCCATGAGCGAACGAAATGGCCGATTAATGGGGCCAAACTTTGCCGGTTCAGGGCAGCGGCGGCAGCCAAATGCGAATGGACGCAGGTTTAATCCGTCTGGATGCAGAAATGCAACGGACGCAGCCGGCACGGGGCGAGGTGTCAGGAGGCGACGCGGTTGTTCAGCACGGTCTGCGCGCGGCGATTCTGTGCCCAGCACGAGATGTCATCGCAAACCGCCACGGGACGCTCTTTGCCATATGAAATCGTGCGCATCCGATTGGCCGGGATACCCGCGGACGCGAGATAATTACGCACAGCCGTTGCGCGCCGTGCCCCGAGAGCGATGTTGTATTCACGCGTCCCGCGCTCGTCGGCATGACCCTCGACGGTAATGGTGAAAGCGGGATACTGCTTCAACCACTGCGCCTGCCTGTTGAGCGTGGTTTGCGCCTCCGGCGTCAAATCGGAACTATCCGACGAGAAGTAGACGATGTCGCCGGCGTTGATCGTAAAGTCGCGCGGCGTGCCCGGCACGACGGGACCCTTCCCGTCAGGTCCGAGCGCGGCAGAGTCCGGACCCGATTCTTTGTTCGCGCATCCCGTGACGACGACGGCGCACAACGCCACCATGATGAAACGGGCGAACGGGTTGGCCAGCAGTTGCAGCGTCATATTCGACCTCATCGCACTCGTCCGGAGGATCTTTGAATTTGCCCACGGGCGCCGGGTCCGCGCTCACCTGCCGAAAGCGTGTCGAACAGACCCCGCATGATCGGTGCCACTGAATTGTGGCGGCAAGACGGGTGAGCCCGGAATCCTATCCGTCCAGAACCGTTGCTATTCGAATTGCTTAGCGTTTTGAACCCGGTCGGAACACCCCGCCCGCCCCGGCAATTGCGGCTACCGGCGACATCTCTGGGGATAAGCCCGCAGAGTGGATATTCTACAACGCGATCAAAAGAGATACCGCGGAGCGCAAGCCCGGCTCATGTCTCCGCTGCTATCAGCGACAAACGCTGATTCTGCATGCGGATCAAAAACGCGAAGCACCAGCTAAACCGGAAGAGGCTGGCCATCCAAACGACCGCGCGGCCGAGGCCGAATAGCAGAGGCCAAAAAAGAGAAAGACCGGAATGCGATCGCCGAAGGCGAAGACAATCCGGTCTTAATCTCACGATCGTCCGGTCCGAAGACCGGATAGACCTCAAAAACTCTTAGCGAGCTTCCGAAGCGACCGGCAGGTCAGCACCGAGCTTCATCGGAGCAGCTTCTTCACGGCGGCAAGCGCCGAGAGCAACG
>JALOTA010000134.1 GCA_025458125.1 Hyphomicrobium sp. | reverse complement strand
TTCGTTCGCAAGGGCAAGCGGCTGCTTGGGCTGACCGAGCCCGGGCAGGAACTGGTTGGCATCGTCGAACGCATCCTGCTCGATACTCAGAACATCAAGAAACTCGGCGAGCAGTTCTCGAACAAAGACCGAGGCCAGTTGACCGTGGCGACAACTCACACGCAGGCGCGCTATGCGTTGCCGCGGGTGGTGACAGAGTTCAAGAAGGAATTCCCAAAGGTCAATCTCGTGCTGCACGAGGCCTCGCCGTCTGAGATCGTCGCAATGTTACGGGACGGACGAGCCGATATCGGTATTGCGACTGAAGCGCTGCAGGACGTACCGGAGTTGGCTACGTTCTCCTGGTATACATGGCATCATGGGATCGTCGTCCCTTCGGAACATCCACTTGGCCGGGAAAAAGTGCTAACGCTCGAGGCTATCGCGGAATGGCCCATCGTTACCTATCAAACGGGTTTCACGGGGCGAAGCCGCATCGACGAAGCTTTTCAGCACGCCGACATCATTCCCGAAATCGTCATGACCGCGCTCGACGCAGACGTGATCAAGGCCTATGTCGAGTTGGAGCTTGGCGTTGGTATTATTGCATCGCACGCCTTCAGCGCTGAACGCGATAAGCACGGCACATGCGGAGGACCGGTGGCCTGCTTCACATCGCGATCCCAGGGACTAAGTTAGCCCCCCGGGCCGCGATGTGGCGGTCAGGTTCGCTTTGTGGAGGGGCATAGGGCAACGAAAGACCGGCAGAGTGTACGCATCCCGCTGCCAGTCACGCTGTAAAATTTCATGTGTCTTGCACTCCTCGGAGTGGTCGAATTTCCTCTGTCGGCTCTTCGAAATCGTATGAGCCCGGGCGCTAACGTCGTCGGGGACTTTCAAGTTCCTCAGCCCTCCCATGCAATGTTGACGCTCCGTTTCGCAGGAAAGAGTCTGCGCAAGCCATGCGACCACTATTCACCGTCTGAATGGCGAGAGAACACATTTGAATTGTGATTTGAGAACTCTGCTTATTACTCGATTGATTGCAAGGTGGGCCAAAGAAGAGGCTGACCTATCCTCGTCAGTCCGGCAGATTTTCAAAGCATGTTTTGATCGGAGTATCTGACAGGAGCAAATTTCGGCCGAGTGCGCCGCGCGTCGGATGTCGGCGGCGTCCCGATGGTATTTCGTCATTTTCCCATGTTAGAGATGGACAGGACGAACTGGTTTTTCCAGTGAGCGGCAACATGTGAGTATCGGCTTCATTTCGCATTCTGGACGTATCGAGAGGAACTCTGAAATTGCGGGGCCTTGAGGTGGTAGCCGATGGAGAGTGTCAGTTCTGGGCCTTGAGGCCAACGAACACGGTTGCGGGGGTCGAGCGCATCCCAGCCGTTGGGACTGCCGGCATTGGCAACGTCAGGTACGTGTTTTCCTTTGGTGTGTTCGGATGGCCCTCATTCCCGCCCTGAGCATTCAATGAGCGGGAGACTTCTAAGACACGCGCAAGCGCAGAGTATGGAGCAGATAAATGACCACAAGACGGGATTTTCTGAAGACCGTTTCCGCGGCCAGCGCCGCCTTTGCGGTTAGCGGACAGAAT
Organism: Hyphomicrobium sp.; assembly: GCA_025458125.1. GTDB lineage: Bacteria > Pseudomonadota > Alphaproteobacteria > Rhizobiales > Hyphomicrobiaceae > JAGVSR01. The sequence goes on along the minus strand of JALOTA010000134.1, from coordinate 2,641 downwards.
CTGCTCGAGGCAGGCGCGGCCCACGCCCAAAGCGGCACACCTCTCGCGGGTCACTTTGACCCAAAGGGCAAGGCGCCCTCGCCAAGCACGATCGAGGCTCTCAAGCGGTCCTCTGCAAATCTTCCCTTTGCCGATGTGCGCGATTTCGAGGAGCTGAAGAAGGGCTTCATCGCGCCCATGCCCGACCTCAAGATCAAGGCCGACGCTGGTCATGATGCGGTGGACATGGAGCGCTTTCAGTTCCTCAACGAGGATCGTGAATTCGACAGCATCCACCCATCGATGCTCCGCATCGCGAGATTGAACAACAACTACGGCCTCTATGAGGTGATCCCCGGGATCTATCAGGTGCGCGGGGTTGATCTGTCGGACATCACCTTCGTACGCGGCAAGACCGGCTGGATCGTATTCGATCCGCTTGTCACTGCCGAGGCGGTGCGCGCTGCAACGAAGCTGTTTCAGGAAAAGATTGGCGAAGGCCGGCCGATCACGGCGGTGATCTACTCCCATACGCACGGCGATCACTGGGGCGGTGTGCGCGGCCTCGACCTCAAGGACGAGGACGTAGCATCGGGCAAGGTGCAGATCATCGCGCCTGTCGACTTCATGGACTTTACCGTTGCCGAGAACGTTTATGCAGGCAATGCCATGAACCGGCGCCTGTTCTACCAGTATGGTCTGCTTCTGCCGGTCGCGCCGCATGGCTTCGTGACCCAGGGGCTGGGGCACAAGATCTCCGCTGGAACTGCTGGTCTCATCGCTCCCACCCGTGTTGTTGCCGAGGCCATCGAGGAATTCGAGGTCGACGGTGTGCGGATGATTTTCCAGAACACGCCCAATACCGAAGCGCCGCGCGAGATGAATACCTATTTTCCAGACATGAAGGCGCTGTGGATGGCCGAGAACGTCACGGCCACGCTCCACAACATCTACACGCTGCGCGGCGCGCAAGTGCGTGATCCGTTGCGCTGGTCGAAATACATCAACGAGTCGCTGCATCGCTTCGGAACGGAGGCGGACGTGATGTTCGCCTCGCACCACTGGCCGCGCTGGGGCAATGAACGCATCCAGGAGGTGCTGCGCGACCAACGTGACCTCTATGCCCACATGAATAACCAGGTGCTGCACCTTGCCAATCAGGGCGTCACCATCAATCAGGTGCACAATGTCTATCAGCTGCCTCAGGCCTTGCAGCAAAAGTGGCACTGCCGCGGTTATCACGGATCGCCCGAGCACAATGCTCGCGGTGTCATTCAACGCTACCTGGGCTTCTGGGACTGCAATCCGGCTACGCTGATCCCGCTCTCGCCCGAGGCTTCCGCGCCGGTCTACGTCGAGATGATGGGCGGGGCCGAAAAGATCATCACGCGCGGCAAGGCCCTGCATGACTCGGGCGATTACCTGATGGCGAGCGAAATTCTCAACAAGCTCGTTCTTGCTGAGCCCGACAACAAGCCGGCACGTGAGCTCCTCGCCGACGTCTTCGAGCAGCTTGGCTACCAGCAGGAGAATCCGGGCCTCAGAAACAGCTTCCTCTCTGGCGCCTATGAATTGCGCAACGGCATTCCGCAGGGCGAGACCGCGAGTTCCTCCTCGCCTGACGTGATCCGCGCCATGTCGACGGAACTATTCCTCAATTTTCTCGCCATCCGCATGGACAGCCGCAAGGCTGAGGGGCTGGAGTTCACGATGAACCTCGCGACGCCCGACACTGGCGAGACTTTCCTCATCGAACTGCGCAGCGCTACGCTAACCAACATTTCCGGATATCAGGCGGAAAAACCTGATGTGGCGATGATCATCAACCGTGCGGATCTCGAACAGCTCATGATGGGCACGGAAAAACTTGAGCAGCAGGTGGCCAGCGGGAAAGCGAAGATCACCGGCGACGCGAGCCTCTTGATGAAGCTCGCGGCCACCATGGTGGATTTTGATCCGCGCTTCGAGGTCTTCCCCGGTACCGCAGCACCCGTCCAGGTGGTGGCGAATGAGCCTTTCGAGGCTGCTTCAGGCAAGGTCATCGCGGAGTAGCTCGGGCGGCGTCCTCGCCGAGAGCGAAGAACAGCCGTGCAGAAGTCTGCCACGTCAGCGGCGGGACAGTTTTCCAGTCGCATAAGCGATCCGTGCCTCGCCAACGCCAGTCGTAGGCTTGACACCCTCGTTGCCGAGATCAGAAAGAGCTTTCTTGCCAGCGACCGGGCCTATGGCGCACGCCGCGTCTTGCACGAACTTCTGGAAGCGGGGCGCTGCTGTAAGCTGTATGCCATCGAGCGGCTGATGACGAGCAATGCGTTGCGGACTAGGCGCGAAGCGCCGCCTGCCAAGTGACAACGGTGAGCGTTGGCTCCTTGCGGGTTGGCAATCTACTGGTGGTCAAGCAGGGCCCCGCATCGTTCGCACCGAGCCATCTCGCAGTTGCTTCAATGGCATCGACCTTGGGGCGTGCCGCGCAGCAGAAGGTGGCAGACTATTTTGCTTTGTTCTTTTCCCTGAGAAACTGCCATGCATCGACTTCGCTACCATCCGGCAGGATGCATACGCCGTTCTGCGAACCGTCCGCGGCCCGCCGGGTCTCGTATTTGCCGCCATATTCAATGCAGAAAACGGCGGACGGATTGGGGAGGGTAGAGGGTTCGGCATT